>CAIJLK010000102.1 GCA_903821465.1 uncultured Bacteroidota bacterium
TAGTGCGGTGAGGGCGGGATTCGAACCCGCGGTACAGAGTAACCCGTACGGCAGTTTAGCAAACTACTGATTTCAGCCGCTCATCCACCTCACCGTCCTTGCTCTTTTCAGAGAGGGCTGCAAAAATAGGGAGCTGCGTTCTAATTGCCAAAAAAGGATGCAATAAATATTAAAATAAAAATCCCGAACTGGTTTTAACCGGTTCGGGATCAATCTTATAAGTCACTAATAGCCTTACATGGCCGCTAATTGCACTTTCTGCGTCAACTCCATCACGTTCTCACGGAAAATACTGTCCGTATCCATGAGATCTTTTACAGTCTGACAGGAATGTATCACCGTAGTATGATCACGACCACCAAAGTGCTCCCCAATCGTTTTAAGAGAGTTTTTGGTGAATGCCTTCGCCAGGTACATTGTAATCTGACGAGCCTGCACTATCTCACGCTTTCTTGTCTTATGTAATAATCTATCATAAGGAACATCGAAATACTCACATACCATTTTCTGAATGGCATCGATGGTGATTTCTTTGCTGCTGGTCTTCACAAAATTGCGCAACACTTTCTTCGCTAACTCTACATCAATATCTTTCTTATTTAAAGAAGACTGCGCTAATAATGAAATTAAAGCCCCTTCTAATTCACGTACATTGGTATTAATATTATATGCCACATACTTCACTACTTCCTTCGGCATGTCTAAACCATCATTCTTCATTTTCTTCTCCAGGATCTCGATCCTAGTTTCATAATCAGGAATCTGTAGATCGGCACTTAAACCCCAACGGAACCTGCTCAATAAACGCTCCTGCATGCCATCCAGATCTTTCGGTGGTTTATCAGAAGTTAATACCAATTGCTTTCCACTTTGATGTAAATGGTTGAAGATGGCAAAAAATGCATCCTGACTCTTCTCAGCCCTGCTAAAGAACTGCACATCATCAATGATCAATACATCGATCAATTGATAAAAGTGGATAAAGTCGTTAATGGCATTATTTCTACTATGATCCTGAAATTGATTGATGAATTTTTCGCTGCTCACATATAAAACCACTTTCCCCGGATGGATGCGTTTTACTTCATTACCGATCGATTGAGCCAAATGCGTTTTTCCTAATCCTACACCACCATAAATAACCAATGGATTAAAAGAGTTTCCTCCTGGCTTCTCTGCCACTGTTTTACCAGCTCTGCGTGCAACCCGATTGCAATCACCCTCGATAAAAGAATCGAAAGTGTACATATGATTTAATTGAGGATCGATCTGCATTTTCTTTAACCCCGGAATCACAAATGGATTCTTAACAGGATTATCAATAACCAATGGAAAATTCATTTCATTGTTATTGTACGTTTTCATATTGCTTGCAGGAATATCCATTGAACCATTACGGCCATTTGTATTTCCACTGTCAACCATAATGCGATATTCTAAACAAGCTTCTTTTCCTAATTCGCGTTTTAATGTTTTCGCTAATAGGTTTACGTAATGCTCTTCTAAGTACTCGTAAAAAAATTGACTAGGTACTTGAATCAATAAAACGTTTGCTTTAAGTTCAATGGGTGTTATTGGCTCGAACCAAGTTTTGTAATGTTGCCATTCTACAATGTCTTTAATAATTTTTAAGCAATTGCTCCAGATTAATTCAGCGTTCTTAGCCATACAAAATTCTACTTATATAATGAGTTATATTATTCAAAGCTTACCAAACCTGGTCACAGTTTCTTTTCAACAAGTTATCCATTTTATTTCAAATGTGGAAAACTTAAAAAAATAATTAAGGGGCTGCAATATGTACACTTTATGTTGAAAAAAAAATTTTTTATTTCGTTGATTTATTCCCTATAATAATTGTTTTTGTATTAGGTGTTTTTGAATTGTTATATGATGAAATATTGTAATCTAATTGACCTAGTTGAATTCCAGCCCAACCGACCTGATTTACGAGCACTTCATTTTGTCTTTTATTCACGTATTTTCTTGGTGTTTCAAAGAACCTATGCGTGTGTCCACCAATAATTAAATCTATATCGTAGCTCTCTTTTGACAAAATTTCGTCACTTACTTTTACATCTTCGTATTTGTCTCCTAAGTGAGACAAACAAATTATCATGTCGCATCCCTGTTTTTTTAAAATCTCTGCTGTTCTATTTGCTGCTGCTATAGGGTCTTGGTAGATGGTTTTTTCATATAAATTTTCTGGTACTAATCCTTGTAATTCAATACCAATTCCGAGTACCCCAATTTTGCTTTTCCCTTTTTTGAAAATTTTATACGGAATAGTTTTTTGTTCTAACGCTGTTCCTGTAAAGTCGTAATTGCAAATGATGATCGGAAATGTGGCATGCACTAATTGATTCGCAAAATTTTCAATCCCTCCATCAAAATCATGATTACCCATTGTAGCAGCATCATATCCCATCATGCTCATGGCTTTGATCTCAGGCTCTCCCTTATACATATTGAAATAGGGTGTGCCCTGAAAAATATCTCCTGCATCTAATAATAATAGATGTTCTTTTTCTTTTCTGATCTGCGAAATTAAAGCAGCCCTTGCCGCTACCCCACCCAATCCCTGATTTCTAGTGCCATCCATCGGAAAGGGTTCTAATCTGCTATGTACATCATTAGTATGCAATATGGTAAACTGCGATGCCCTGCTTGTGGCTGCTGCCATACCGGGCAATAATGATGCAGTTAATATTGCTGCACTTGCCGCTGCAGTTTGCTGAATAAATTTTCTTCTACTAGTTTGCATTGACTACCCTGTTTTCGATGTTAGAATCAATTGTTTTGCCCTTTGCCGTGCTTGCTACTGTATACTCCAATAAGGCGTCGCGTAATAAATAACCTCTGTTCTCCTGTGCAATTCCTTTTAACATGCTACAATCACTTCCCCCATTGGCTACATAATCGGAATTAGCAATCAAATATTTGGCATGCAGATCCAATGGCTTTCCTGCAATCATGATATGCACCGCTTTTTTGTCTTTGATCTCCATAGTGATTCCACTTGAAGGCCATCCCCCATCAATAGCCGTCTTATCTAAAAACTGCTGCAATACAGACCCATTAATCTCTTGCAATACCACTAAATTGTCGAATGGCATGAGTTCGAAAATTTGTCCCACTGTTACATTTCCCTTTGCGATATAAGAACGAACACCTCCATAATTCACAAAAGCTGCGTCTACTTTTTTACCAAACTTAATTTCAACCATCTCCTTCATCGCATCGGCCATAAAATTTCCAATTTCAGATTCAGGCTGTTTCTTGTACAACCCTCTTTCTGAAATGCCGATCACTTTTCCCATCGTTGATTTGAGCTGATTACCATAGGGCGCAATTAAACGAACAAGCGAGGAGTCGACAAATACCTGTTTATTAACTTGATAACCCTGGAATTGAACTACAGATTGTTGCGGTGCAGGTTTACAGGAAATAGCCAGTAGCAATACTAAAGCAATTCCAATCTTCCTTATTTGATACATAATAAAGTGTTACCATAGGAAGGTACTGATTATCGTGGATAGATGATTGCTTTTTAGCCAATTTTAAGCTTAGATTTGCCGTTTCAAACAAAAGCAATCATGTCATACGAAATAATAGGAAAATTAGTAGCCCGATTCGATATCGTGCAGAGAACAGAAACTTTTAAAACACGCGAATTCGTGATTGAAAAGTCAGAAGATATTAATGGTAGAACCATCACGAATTATGTGAAGTTCCAGTGCGTACAAGATAAAACAGCCATGGTTGATAGATTTAATCTTGGCGATGAAGTAAAAGTGCAGTTCAATATCAAGGGCACTAAATGGGTAAAAGATGGCAAAGAAAACTATATCACCAACCTAGATGCCTGGAGAATGGAGACCGTTAAAATAAGTCAGGATACACCAGCCGATACTACTAATTATAATGATATGCCTCCAACCCTCGATGCGGTGGATGATCTACCATTCTAATACAACTACTTTTTTAGGATAAAAACCTAACAGTAATTTTTATGCAAAAAGAAATTAGCCTTAAACTAAAACCTTCGGAAGCTGCCGATAACGAAATTGTCAAAGACTTTATCGCAAAATCAATTGGCCTTCCCATTGATCAGGTAAGCGGATTTTATCGCAGCAAAGAATCGATCGATGCCAGAAGCAGTAAACAGGTCTGGATCAATTTAAGCCTCAAGGCTTTTATCAATGAGCCCTTTGTTCTTCGCCCAACAATTCAAATAGATTTTCGCGATGTTTCTAAGGCTGAGAAAAAAGTTGTGATTGTGGGGGCGGGACCAGCCGGACTCTTTGCGGCGCTTCAATTAATTGAGTTGGGTATTCAGCCAATCATTTTAGAAAGAGGTAAAGATGTTCGAGCACGACGAAGAGATCTTGCAATTCTTAATCGTGAAGGCATCGTAAATCCTGAAAGTAATTACTGTTTTGGAGAAGGTGGTGCTGGCACTTATAGCGATGGCAAACTCTATACACGTAGTTCTAAACGTGGTGATATCAATCGCATTTTAAATATTCTTTTTCAATTTGGTGCCGAGGAAAATGTATTGTACGAAGCACATCCACATATTGGCACTAATAAACTACCGCATATTATAACGGCTATCAGAAAACAAATTGTGGACTGTGGCGGTCAATTCTTATTTGAAAAAAAGGTCACCCGTTTTATCATTGAAGTCAATAGCATCAAAGCTGTTGAAACAGCCGATGGCAATAGATTTGATGCCCATGCCGTAATTCTTGCAACCGGACATTCTGCCCGCGATATTTTTGAATTATTGCATCGCCAAAATATTCTGATCGAAGCAAAACCCTTTGCACTTGGAGTTCGGATCGAACACCCACAAGCATTGATCGATCGCATTCAATATCATTGCATCACACGCGACGAACATCTTCCACCCGCGAGTTATGGGTTGGTTGAACAGGTGAATGAAAGAGGTGTATTTAGTTTCTGCATGTGCCCCGGAGGGATCATTGCCCCAGCTGCAACGAGTGAGGGTGAATTAGTTGTAAACGGATGGAGCCCTAGTAAAAGAAATAATCCATTTGCCAATAGTGGCATGGTAGTGCAAGTGGCGATAGAGGATGCAATTGTTTATTTCAAAAAAAATAATCCAGATGCAGCTCATTTGCATGATGCTACAAATCCTTTATTACTAATGCATTTTCAGAGGGCAGTAGAACAAGCCTGTTTTAAAGCCGGCGGGGGAAAATTAGTAGCACCCGCACAACGCATGGTTGATTTTACACGCAACAAATCTTCCATTGATTTACCTGATAATAGTTATTTACCCGGCACCATTTCAACTAATCTTTCTGAAGTATTACCTTCTTTTATACATAAAAGTTTGCAAGGAGGCTTCAATGCATTCGGAAAAAAAATGAATGGCTATTTAACCAACGACGCAGTAGTGGTTGCAACCGAAAGCAGAACATCATCGCCAGTAAGAATTCCGCGTAATGCAGAAACATTTGCGCATCCTCAAATCAAGAACCTCTACCCATGTGGCGAAGGTGCTGGATTTGCTGGAGGTATTGTGAGCGCTGCAATGGACGGAGAAAAATGTGCACAGTTCTGTGCCCTTCAATTAGTTAATTAATACTCTTCTTTTATAGCAGTTGCTTTTTTGGCAATTAATTTATCAGTAGCGATGAGTCCGTTTTTCTGAAAGTCTTTTAAATCAGCTTTCAATGACGCCTCATCTGCCTTACTATAATCATTGTTTAAATTTTGCAAATCTGGTTTCCCTCCATCTACCCATGCTGTATAATAAAAATCAGCGATCAAATTTGATGAAGAAATAAGCTGATCATTAATAGAGTTTTTTAAAGAAACCGCATAGGCTTTTGCAAATTCACTAGTATAATATTTGTAAGTTTTCCCCTTACGGATTTGTGTACGAAATTTCTGCTCACTAGTAAATGACTTACTCACTTCTTTCTCCTTCATAAACATATCTGCTACTAATGCAGCAGCAGATCTTACGGCTGTCCAAATAGCTTGATCAGGATGTTTTAAATATTTTGCTTCATGATTTGAATACAAAGTGTAATTAGAAATCTCAATTTCAGGAATCATCGATTCCCATAAACTATGTATTCCTTTCTGATCAGTAAACTGGCCATCATAGTTAACTGTTGTATGCAAAGGAACATGTGCATCCGATATATAATGACCTATATCAGATGCATAAAAAAGAATACTGTCTTTATTCTGCGAACGAAACGCTTCTGTGAGTTTGCCCTTTATATATATTACATGATAAGGAACATAACCGTATTTCAGCAAACTATCTTTTGTATATTTTTTTACAGCTTCTTCCCAGCCTAGAGGCATATCATTTACTGCATTCTTACCAAACATTTCCAAATCAATAAAGTGTTTGGTTGCTTCTGTACTATCCTTGCTCCTACGAATATCTGGCCTGGATGCATCATACACCAACTTGTCTTTATGCTTATAGAAAAACGGGCGAATTGATTTGGGCAATTCGTAGATTGCTAATTGCTGCACTGTCTTATGTACTAAAAAACCCCAGCTGCTCATTAAAATGCAGATACTGAGTAAACTTATCGTAATAAAAATCTTCTTCATGATCACTGGGGGGCGATGGATTAACCTGCAAGTTTAAGCTTTATAAATTCAATCTGTAATATTTGTATGATTGGTGCTACTTACGTTATAGTTTTTGCTTAATTTAACTAACTTATATAACCAATTCATTAGATCTGAAACCAAACTGCTATGAGTAAAATTCTGGAACTGAAAAATCTGAAGAAATACTACGCTACCCAAAAAGCGGTAGACGATATTAGCTTCTCTATTGAAAAAGGAAGCATATTTGGATTACTCGGACCCAATGGTGCCGGTAAGACCACTTTATTACGAATGATCACTGGGATCTTTTATCCCGATCAGGGGGAGATTATTTTAGATGGACAAACTTTTGATCCGATCAACGATATTATTAAGATCGGATATATGCCAGAAGAAAGAGGCTTATATAAAAAAATGAAAATTGGCGACCAAGCCCTATACCTAGCCCAATTAAAAGGCTTGAGTAAGACAGAGGCAATGGCTAAGATCAAATTCTGGTTTAAAAGACTAGAAATGGAAAGTTGGTGGAACAAAAAAGTAGAGGACCTGAGTAAGGGGATGAGCCAAAAATTACAATTCGTGATTACCGTTTTACACGAACCAAAACTCATTATTTTGGATGAACCATTCAGCGGACTCGACCCTGTTAATGCCAATTTGATCAAAGATGAGATTTATGGATTGGCTCAACGCGGTTGTACTGTAATTTTTAGTACACACCGAATGGAACAAGTAGAAGAGATCTGCGACCATATTGTGCTAGTAAATCTAGGCAAGAAAATTTTAGATGGTACAGTGTCTGGCATCAAACAACAATTCAAGGAAAATATCTATAGCATAAAAGTACAAGAGATGCCTGCTGCAATAAGTAGCGATGCATTTAATATTGTTGACCAGACCGCTAACATGCTTACAGTAAAAATCAATGAAGGAAAGAACAGTAACGATGTGTTGAAATATTTTATTCAACAAAACCTAACTATCGAATCCTTTAATGAGGTGTTACCTACACTTAATGATATTTTCATTAACCTGGTAGAAGGCACAAAAGCAACTACTCGCGCATTTCAACCACTTAACGACTAATTAACTGTTATGAACAAAATATTATTAGTAGCTCAAAGGGAATTTTTAACTCGCGTACAAAAGAAAACTTTTCTTTTGTCAACCATTGGTTTGCCTCTGATCATTTTCGTATTCTATGCAATGATCATTTACTTTTCTGTTAAAACAACTGACAATTACAAAATTGCCGTAGCCGATAAAGCAAATATTTTCAATGGCAAAATCGAAACAAATGGCAATGAGGTAATTTTTGAATTTGTAAAATCTGACACAGCTGCACTTCAAGATGCAATGATTAAGAATGCGTATCAAGCCTATCTCTATGTGCCTGCTAGCTTTACTTTAGAAGGAAGAGACTCACTCCAATTCCGCTCAGCCAAATCTGTGGGAATCATGACACGCGAAAAAATTCAAAGCCATATTAACAAAGCCCTGGAAGAAAAGCGTCTCATGGGATTTAATATCACTAAAGCACAAATAGACAGCATTCAAAAAGAAAAAGAATATATACAGTTTTCCTCAGCATCCGGTAAAACTGAAAACGAAACTAAAGTGGGTGTTAGTTATGCAGTGGGAATGATTTCTGGTTTCATGATCTATATTATCCTATTCATTTATGGCACTATGGTTATGCGGGGAGTGATGGAAGAAAAAGTTAGCCGAATTGCAGAAGTAATTATTAGTAGTGTAAAACCATTTCAATTAATGATGGGAAAAATCTTAGGCATTGGTGCTGTTGGATTGATTCAATTTTTGATCTGGATCGTCCTCGTGTTTGGAATACAGTTCGCAATAGCATTACTATTCCCATCCCTTGTGCAATCTATGCAGGGACAACCTATACAACCAGCAGGCATGCAAGCTGCTCAAGCTTTAAAAGACAGTGGGGCCCTATCTGGTGCCATGAGCGGTTTAAGCACCATTAATTTCCCACTAATCATTGGTTGCTTTATATTTTATTTCATTGGTGGATACTTATTGTATTCTTCTCTTTTCGCAGCAGTAGGCAGTGCAGTTAATGAAGATCCACAAGATGCACAGAGTTTATTATTACCTATCACTATGCCAATTGTATTTGCAATTGTAATTATGATGAAAGCTGTAAACGATCCAAACAGTGGCATTGCCGTTTTTGGAAGTTTATTCCCTTTAACCTCACCAATTGTGATGATGGCAAGGGTTGCTTATGGAGTACCTGATGGGGTTACACTTTTCCAATTAATACTTAGCATGGTATTTCTAATTATCGGTTTCCTTGGAACTACCTGGGTTGCCGCAAAGATTTATCGCACAGGTATCTTATTATATGGAAAGAAAATTACTTGGAAAGTAATGTGGACTTGGGCCTGGAAGAAAAATTAAACTTTTATAGGATGTTCTAATTGACTAGTTTCCAGATAATCCCATCTTTGTTTGTAGAAAACTTATGAATGATATTTTTCTGAAACAAGTCAATTAGAATATTTTCAGCCTCAATTAAATTCAAATCAATTAAAAAAGAAAATTCCTTTGTTGTAAGTGTTGGATACTTTTTAAATAGATTATTGTAATTTTTTTTGATAAGATTTTTTTGAACTCCAGGTATCATTTCTAAAATGATGTTTTCGAACTTTTCATATTCCTGAAATCCTTTTAAAATTCTAGAGTTATCATATCTATCAGTAAATATAAATGTGGGCAAAACGTTTATGTCTAATTGCTTGGCTAGCTTTAGGTCTTCTTGAAATAGCTCTTGCGCTTTACCCTCTAGATCTCTCATTAAACGCGCTGCATCTAATCCTGATTCAAAAGCGGCATTATGTATTGGAATATTTCCAACAATATTTTTATTCTCAAAAAATAATAACTCATTAATCCTTCTTAGAAAAATAATGGCTTTATCTATGTCCTGCATTTGTGCAGCTTTAAAAGCAATTGAGGGCGGAAAAGAAGATTCAGGCGGATCTGTATACCAAATATCTGGATAAATTGGCTGATCGTATTTTTCATTTGCCCTTTGCCAATATTCACCCGCATCTTCAGGTGTTTTAATTCCACCACTTTGAAAATTATCCCAAGACGGCAAAAGCCCACCCATACAATAATCTATTTCTACAAAGTCGCCATATTCGAGTTTTAGTTTTCGCAATTGCGGTTGTATCACCCAACAAGTTGAGCAAACAGGGTCTGTAAAATAGAGTAAATGAATCCGCTTGTATTTGGGTTTAATTTTGCTCTTGGCCTGGCGATGCGTGATCAGCGGAACTGTTAATTCATCCTCACTTATCTTTTGGGGATGCAAAAAATTTTGTGCCACTTCTCTTCCAAGAAGTGTATGCTCTTTTACATCTTCGGCTCGCTCTTTATAAAAATCTATAAATGCTTCCTCATAATTATTTGAACTGATAATTTTCTTAGCTAATATTTTTGCGTCGTTTAATGCATTAGTAGTACCAGCGCTAGTAAAAGGCATAGCCAAATGCGCAGCATCACCAATAAGTACTACATTTTTTTTGTGAAAAGTTGGTAACAGATCAAAGTCGGTTGCATTCCAAACATAACTAGTACTAAAATCATTTAGCCCAATAATTTCATGCACTATCTCCGGAAAATCTTTTAAAAGATAAGTACAAAATTCTCGAAGTGTATCAGGATTTGAGTCTTTCAATTCTAGTAATTTCACATCAAATTGCATGAACCATACTAATTCTTCATGCGAAGTAGGTATGAATCCAAAGGAAAGCCCCTTTTCTTGACTCAGATATTTGGTGAAGACATTCGCATATTTAATAGCAATAGTTGGAATTTTCACTACTCCAATGATCTCCTTAACACTAACTTCTGAGAAGTTCACTTTTCCAAACAAATTAAATCTGACCTGTGAATTTGCGCCATCCGCTCCCACAAAAATATCGCCATATTCTATTTCTCCATTTTGAAATACCGCAGCAATGGCTATTTCGTTTTCGTACATGAAATGAGAAAATGTTCTATTTGGCTTAATTAACGTTGCATCAATTTGATTACATAAAAACGCAATCAGGTCTCTCCTTTTGATACATTGCCAAGGCTCCAGTTTCAAATATTTTATTTCGGTCTCATCAGGTCTTTTTAAAATGAATGTATGGATCAATTCACCCGGAATATTATCAATTTCTTTTTTATTTAAAAACATTTGCAAAACCGAAATGCCATCGGAATGCATTAAAAAAGCATTCCCACCCATGGGTACTACTGGTTCTCGCTCGTTAATAATTACTTGTACCCCACTCTTGTGTAGGATAATACCGAGTGCCATACCTCCAATTCCACCGCCTATAATTACTACTTTCTTCAATTGGTATCCATTATCTTTTTTATCCTTGCAAATGCATCATTGATAATATCCTCTGATGTTGCAAAACTAATTCTTATATAGCCTTCCGAGCCCTTACCAAACCATTTACTCAAGCCTGGCACTACAGCAACTTTGGCTTCAACCAATAATTTTTGTTGAAATGCTTCACTTGAATATCCTGTTCCAACAATACTAGGAAATGCCAAATAACATCCTTGCGGCTCAAAACAATTTACTCCTTCAATTGCATTTAAATGATCAACACAAATTCTTTTAACCTTCTCAAGATGTGTAATAAATGCAGTCAGCCAATAATCACATTCATTTAAAGCTGCCGTGGCCGCGACTTGTGCTAGCACATTACTCCCATGCACGGTTGAGGAATGAAGTGATGCTTTTAATAATAAATCGTAATGCGCTTTGTTAGAAGCCATAATGAGTCCAATTCTCAAACCAGCTAATCCGTACGACTTACTAAATCCATGAACTGTTACTGTCTGATTCGCAATTTCTTTATTAATTGAAGCGATACTGGTAAACAGATGAGGAGAAAAAACAATATCACTCCATATTTCATCCGACAAAATAATCAATCCATGTTTTACAGCCAGGTTTCCAATTCCTTCTAACTCCACTTTTGAAAAAACCTTACCACTAGGATTTAATGGGTTACAAAGACAAATCATTTTTGTTCTTGCAGTAATTAAATCAGAGAGTTTTTCAATGTCGAGTATTTGATTGGGATCTATCCCTATTGCAAAAGGAATGGCTTTAGCCTGATTGCTTTCAATATTATATTTAAACAGAAAATCTACTGGATCAAAAATAATTGCCTCATCGCCTTCTTGTAAGAATGCCTTACAAACAGTTGCAATTGCAAAAGCTGCGCTGTCAACCGGAAAAATATAATTTGCATCAGCAGCTATTCCCCTTTTCTTATAAAAATAGTTGGCTACACTTTCTTTAAAAAAAGAGTAACCCTCATCTGGGGAATAAGAAAAATATCGATCTTTTGAAAATTTGCATATGGCTTCTGCAATTTCAGGTGCACAAGGAAAATCTGGATCAGCAGCAGTTAAAGGAATCACACCATCAGGAACAGATGCCCACCGCAGATTAAATGCACGAGTTTTAAGAAGGGGTAGATTAATTGAGCTATTAGAAAACATTATCTGCAGTTTTGTTCCTATGGATACTTAGATACTTAGTGAAGTCCCATTCGTCTAATATGAATATATATGTTTTTAAAGAAGAATCTAATTAAACTCCAATTTTTCTCCATCCTGACCAGCTATGTTAAAATACTTGCACCCATTCGTCCATAAATTTAACTTTATAGGCATTGGTTCGATTGGCTGAAACCCAGCTCTAGATCGTGTTTGATAAGTGAAATCAATAGGGCCATCCACTCTTCACTCTTCACTCTTCACTTTTATCTCTTATCTTTTATCTTTTATCTTTTATCTTATTGTAGTGAGATTCTAATATTAACCCCCGCCCTCGTTGTTGTCATCGGTGCAGAAGTAGAGATATACGGAATTACTTTACGCTGATCGAAGAAGAACTTGATATTGATTCTGTTATTGATCACATAGTCAACCGCAGGCTGAATAACAACTTCTTTTTGTCCCCCCGTTCCATAAGCATTACTCTGATCGAGGCGACTATTACTGGTTGCTACATCTCGTACGGATAAATCCAATTTCAAATTAAGATCATTACTTAACTTCTTACCACTCATGCCCGGTAGTTTAAATGGCAGGTTCACACCCTTCTTGCGCCATGCCCCACCAAATGTCCACTCAGTACTCCGGCTTTCACTCAACTGATAATCGATCAAACTCATACTTAGCGTTCTGCTTTTCTTGTATTCGAATTTCAGACTGAGTTTTTTATTGGTGGTTACTTCAATTCCAAACAAAGGCACAAACTGTTCTTGCATGGTAATATTTGGAACCAGGAAATAAGGAATATAGTTGCCACTTACTGTATCAATAAACGAAGGTGCACCTAATCTAAACGGATCGCGATAAAGTAATGCACTGGTGTAGCTATTCATACTCAGTGTACCATTGTATCCATGCGTTAAAGTAATGGCACTGAAAATAGAAGCCAGGGCTGGTATTTTAGTCAGCCCCGTATAAGTAGCTCTCCAGTTAGGTTTAGGCATAATACCGCTGAATGGATTAGAACGAATATTGGCATTTGATTGTTGGATCAATCCAATACTCTGCGGATCTTTTCCAGTATACGCTGCAAAGAATGCTGGCAGTATTACATCCTGAGAATATCGTCCATACCCTTTTGCATATCCATCGGCAGTAAATTTATCACTCGCAGGTAAATTCTGCCAATATGGATTCCCGTTCGCTACCCTACTAGAAATAATAATTCTATTCGCTTCAAAAGTTTTAAATGTTTCTGATACTTCATTCGGATTATGATTTCCAAATAAGGTATTGAAAGCAATATAAGAAACGCTGAATCCACCTGAGGCCAAAGGATTCAAATGTTCTGGCCTTCCAAAGCCCGAGGTATCCTTAAACAACTCTGTATACTCTTTCGTAAATGATTTGTCTAAATTAACATCAATTATTAATTCTCTAATCGGCTCTATTTGTGCAGTGATACTGAAACGTTGTTCGAAATTCTGACGATATAAATAGTTGAATGTGCTATCTTTTGAAAGTAAGCCTTGACTATATTTTTTATTCAACCAACTAGTATCGGGCTGACGGCCAAAAACATAATCTAACCCTGGCTGCATACTATTCCAGTTCTGTCCTAACGCTCTACTACTATCCATATAACCCGGCACACGACTTCTAAAATTAGCTGAATAATTTACTTGAACAGTCTTCACCATCGTTATCAACTTACCCAGACCTCTTTCGAATCCATTGAGTTCAATTTGCTGATTGGCTTTTGCCATTCTTTGTGCAGTGCGCTCATCTCTTTTTTGTTGCCTCCATTTCACTAAAGCCTCTTTGCGCAATTTACCAGTTAGGCCACGCAATGCTTCTTCTTTTGACGGCACCGCATATCCCAAACTATTTTGTTGCGAATTCTTTACGTCGGTGCCTTTTAGCATATCCTTCTTGCCCTTCGACTTTTTAGCATCGTTAGCATTTGTTGCCGGCTTAGGATTAGACATAGGAATATTATCTATGGCACGTAACCATTTTGACTTCGCATATAAATTGCCAAAACTAAATTGGGTATTAAAATTATTCTCCTGAGAGTTCTCAATGGCATTTCCCAAATTGATTGCCACACGACTTGCTCCAATCCAGTTATAAGAAGTTGCATAACTATACCTGGCGCTGATCCAATCGGTAATAGGTAATTTAGCAAGCGGTATATCCCAATTCAGTGAAGCACGTTGTTGATACAAAGTATTTCTACCCCCACTAAAGAAATTCCCTCTTAAGCTATCTCTTTTTTCTTTTGAATCAATTCTTCCTGCAGGTTCATCAACACGTGCATTATTAGTGGCAGTAAAATTAAGATTCAATCTTCTTGCCAAATCCCATTGCATATTATAGAATCGATCGAAAGTAAAATACTTGTCATACGTTGTATCTACCCGCTCTACTTTATTATCATAAGTATTTACAATTCTCGGAACGTATTCACCAAATTGTCTGTTCACATCGGCTCTGAAACTCAGTAATGAAGGATGCAGATTAAAGTTGAAATCTCTTAGCCAAGAAAGCCAAGCGGTCTTAGACTTAATTAATTTTTTTAATGGTTCAACATATTTACTCTGGCCAATATAAGTATATCCCAAACCCCCACGATGTCGCGTGATCTTGTTTTCCATGATCACCGGACTCGTTTGTTCAGTTTGAGTATAGGAATAACTAAGATCAAAATTACTCAGCTTCAACAAACCCGTTTTAGTGCCAGTAGGTGCCACACGCACATTAGTAAAGTTGATGGTCTTAATGGTAGTCCGATCTGCTGCTGCATTTTTTATAGAGTCGCGCTTTGTAGGCATACTCAACAACTTCTCAGCATAAAGTACGTCCTTATCAAAAGGGTCGTATTGCGGTGTGCGTAAAGTCTGACTAATACTGGCATACACCGGCATACTCAACTTCGCTTGCTTTGGCAATAACTTTCCTGCATTAATGCTGGCGGCTGCATCGAACTGTACTAAATTATCTCTCGCTCTTTCATTCACCCGTTGTTCAATGGTACCAAAACCTTGGGTATGTGTATTGGCAGAAACAGAAACTGTTCCCAAATCTGCAAGGGTAAAATCAACCCTTCCTAATGCAGCCCATCCACCACGTTCATCAATTTCAGACAATCGTAATTCATTGACCCAAACTTCTGTATTTTGAATCGGCCCATCTGCTTTATAGGGGTTCTCAATTGCAATTAAAAATCCACGTACTTCGCCCAAGTTGGGATTACCCATGATGGAATAAGTCTTGTTTCCTAGAACTTCCCGATAAATATTATTCATCGGGAACCCAACCGTATTTCTTTTGAGTTTCAAATCGATCAAATCACGAAGACTAAAGTCCAGATTGTTTTCCGCAGGCCAAATTGCTAACTCTTGCCCCTTGGCATAAGTACCAGGAGGCGTTATATTCAATGGTATTTTAATTTCATAATAGTTGTTCAAGAAATCCTGACCAATTCTTATTACCGCATTGATTTCTCCATTCTTAATTGGTCTTTGACCAGTAACTGATTCGGCATGGATAAACATAGATAGTTTTCCAAACTGACGCATATCCAAATTCATGCTTTTAAAAATAGCACGTGCATCCCCAGAAAATAAATTGCGTGCCTGCAAACTAATACTCTGTTCGTTCTGTAAAAGATTCACCCCATTATTACTCAATTGCTGCACACGCTCAATGCCTGGAGGAATTAAATAATTCACGGGTTGTCTGCTACTATTCTCTTCTAAGTTTACTGACAAAGTATTGAATGTAGTTCCATTCGAATTATTAATGGGCGAGTAACTACCTGTAGTATCTAAATTATAAGTAAACTGACGCCATTGATTTCTAACTAAGTTCAAACTTGCAAAACGTAACACAACGGAATCATCAAAATCTGTCAAATACATTCTTGCAAAACGAATGGATTTAAAATCAGGAATGCCTCCCACTCTGTTACTATAATCCTTAATCGGCACTCTGAATAAATACCAATCTTCCTGACGAACAATTCCATCAGCAGAATTTACGGTCACACGTTTTTTATCCGTGATATATTTTGTTACCCCTACATCCATGCCTGGTTTCAGATCGATCTGGTATTCGTAGTAGGCTTCTGTTTCGTTTAAAGTATTATCTCTATTTAGATCTTCATTGTCTGGATATAATGTTGCAGCAGATGTAAACAATCCATTGGTAGTAGCAATAGGTGAATTGCCCTGCGGATTATTGAAGTTTTTGTATCGGCCTAAGATACCAGTACCAGCAGCATCAAAGCTTGGATCGCGATACCATTTATAATCATCGTTTGAAGGATCACTCAATGTTTTCTGATAAATTGGTGAGCTAGTTCCAAAATTGTTAGCAATACGATTTAGGATATATCCTTTCTTTCTTACTTCACCATCATTATCCAATCCATCTAAACCTACATCCTGAAATGGTCGATCAGCCGGATCATTACTAAATGCTTGTGTAATTTGAATCGGATTCACAGGTGTCTTACCCCAAGTATTGCTACTATCAACTGCTGCATTAATATTCGGTGTGTTCATTCCATTCTCATAGAATCTTTTTCCATCTTTTAAAATGTCTTCACTCACATTACCGAAGTTCAAGAGCAATTTACCACCTTTGCTAGTAGGAGTTTTGATAAATGGATTTTGCACCCAGAATTCAACAAACTCAACATTACCAGTTTCGAAATCGGTTTGGTCAATCGCTCGCATTACGCCACCCCATCTACTTGCAGGATTTGATAATTTTCCGTTGGCATCAATAGCTGTTTTTCTTGTTTCGAAATTGTATGGGCCTTTCTCCATTGGATAAAAAGCTAAATCAAAAGTCGATGCCTGAACATCCGTGATATTGGTTGTACGTTGCGGAAATAATTCGTTTGTGTATACCTGTCTAACTCTCGGATCACTTAACTCTGCAAGGTTATGACGCATTGGGTTATTCGGACTATTCTTATCCTGCAAATTGGGTTCGATATTATACCATGCCAATTTTGCACGATTAAAATTATAATCGATTGAATCGTTCAAGATTGCTTCAGGAAATTTTGGATTACCCTGCGGAGTAGAAGCAAGTGCCCATGCAACAAAGGGGAAACGTAAATCAATACTCGTTTTAGAAGACTCAAAATCATCGATATAAACTAATCCCTGATCGCCCTTTCCAATTTGCGGCGGATGTCCGGGTTGTAAATATGCAGCTTCACCATAGGCAGTTACAAATGATTTGGCTTTAGTTGAGTAGTTAGGTAAACGATTTAGGAATCTGGTTAAGCCAGGCAATTCAGATTTATAGCTAAAGTCTAAACCATACATGGTATTTCTAATCGGATCTTCTCCATATCCCATTTTGGTAAAAAATGGCCGCTCACTTAATCGCATAACTGAAGTACCAATAGCGAATTTTTTACTAGCGATATAATCTAAACGCAATGCGGCAAAGCCACGCTGCTGCATGCCGAATCCAGAATTGTTTTCAAATGCAACTTTTACCGGAACATTAGAACTGAGTATCGCCTGATTTAAGATCTTAACTGTACCCAAATTATAATCAACCACATAATCAGAACCTTCACGAAGAATTTGTCCCCCCGCAGTTACTGATACAGAACCGGGTGGCACATTAAATGTGTTCAACGAAATTTCAGAACCTCCCGTGCTCTTCACAGTTCCCTGCATCATAAAACGATTCAAATTCATATAAGTCTGCGCAATAGCTTTAATAGAATCGTATAGGGCATAAAAAATATACTTCTTCTTTGTAGCTGCAGGCATTCCTGCAAATGCCAATGCTTCTAAGTCTCTACCAAAAGGTTCGAGTACAGGAAATACAACCCTACCTAATTGTGGAAGAATGGTATATCCTTCCACATAGTCAAATACCCCATCTGGTTGCGGATCGTTTCTACTATTTAATCGATCTAAGTTTAAGATTTTTAAGAGCGGCTGACCATTTACGGCAGGTGCTGTTTCGGGTAAATATCTTTTCAATCCACCACTCGGCTCTTCATATAAAACGTTTAAATTAAAACCCTCACGCTGAATTCCTCCGAACATATCAAGCGAATAAACGTTCTTCATCATCAAGCCCCATAAAGGCAATTGAATTCTTTGTGAGGTAGCTTTCAATAATTTTAACATCAAAACTTTCTGTACACCTTTAGTTGAATCTAAAGCAACGTCCTGCGAAAATTCACCCACCTGAAAAACCTTTCCATTATAAGTGTACTGATATGCAACTGCCAAAACTTCATCCGATTGCAACTGACTATTTACAGAAAGAAAACCCACTTGCGGGTTAAAATAATATTCGTTGGTAGTTAGTTTTCTAGCAAATGTTTTTTCATAATCATCAACAGGTCTTAGTCCCCTTGCAGTCAACAAACTATTGATCTGTGAAGGATTTCTTGCACTCGGATTATTTACTAAAGAACTATACAAATTATTCGCGCCGTTAAAAGGCAATGGGTTGCCTGTGTTAGATTGGATCAGGGGGTTATACGGACTAGGCTCGCCCAAATCCATAAATCCCACAATGTCGCGCGCATCTGTTGTTGCGCCATTACGATTAGTTACCCATACTTCAATACGTTGAATCGTTGCCATTGAATTTACCACAGGCAGGTTCTTCATTGCTTTATTGAAATTATTTCTAAAGAACTGGGCTAACAAAAAGTGTCTGTTCTCTTCATAATCATCCAATCTTTTTTGAAAAGATTGGGTAGCTGCTCCACCCTGTAAACCGATTGATTGTTTTTGCGAACGTTGATTGGCAAGCGCACCGGTGATAAATAATTTACCGAATTGCAATTGTGCTTTAATACCAAATAAATTCTGTGTACTAGGAATTAATGTTCCTTTTGATTGATAAGAAATATTACCTGCTTCAATACTCTTGATCACTTCATCATCTTTACCCTTATAATCAAGTTTGATCTGATTATCAAATCCTAGATTCGATTGAGTATTATAGTTGAGGGGGAATTTTAGCTTATCGCCGATAATTGCATTCACTGCAATATTCGCATTCATGTCGAAATCGAATCCTCCGTTTTTACGAGCTCTTTCGGGAAGTGTTGGGTTCTTGATATTTTGTCCCTGATAACCCGCCATCACATTTACTTCACCACTTGGTCTGATATCAACTTTCATTCCTTTGTCGGTCACACCAAAAATCCGATCAAATAAACTGGTATGTACTTTCATTGGCGGACGCTTGGTCTTTTCGTTCAACACCGAAAGCATATCCGCACGCTTTTTGAAATATTCCGTTTCTGCTTTTCTTGATTTTATTTTCCAAAACTCATCAAAACTTAAAGTGGTTGGAGTTCGATAAATCTTCCCTGCAATTTTCTCAACAATTACATAATGCTGGGTCTTTGCATCATACTCAATGGTCTGTTTTATTAAACTAGTATCTCTGATTGCAAAAGGATTGCTGGAGGAAGTAGAGAAGGCATCAGATCTTCTGTCGGTTATAGCATAGTGAACACTATCCTTTTTTTGGGCATTCAAAGGAATACCGCAAAACAGGAATAGTTGAACAGCCATTACAGTTGCTAAAAACTTCAAGACAGTTACATTGGTTAAGTAGAACTAGGGGAATAGGCTATAAATTTTTTAATGCTTGTTTAATGATCTCTTCCAGACTTGCATCTGAATGGATTGTATTCATCGTTTTTTTAACGGCTTGTTCAGCCATCGGTTTTCCAATTCCTAAAGCAATCAAAGCATACACTGCATCCGCATCAATAGTTGCCACAGCAATTGTTCCTCCACCTGCACTATCAAATGAATGTTTAGCTAGTTTATCACGTAGTTCCACAATCAAACGCTCAGCAGATTTTTTTCCAATTCCTTTAACGCTTTCAAGCTGTTTTGTATTGCCCTGCACAATGGCTCGAGCAATTTCATCCGGACGCATCCCCGACAACATCATTCTTGCAGTTGATGCTCCTACTCCTGAAACACTAATCAGTTGCATGAACATTTCTTTTTCTGCCAACTCAGCAAATCCAAAAAGAGTATGTGCATTTTCTGTAATCTGTAAATAAGTGAATAATAGTCCACTCTCTTTTGTACTGATAGCAGAATAGGTATTTAAACTTATTTGCAGGTCGTATCCAACCCCATTCACATCTACAACAACACGTGTTGTTGTTTTTACCACAAACTGTCCTCTTACAAATGCAATCATACTCTTTCAAAAATAGTGTAAAATTACCTTTCTGGTTCATATTTAAACAACAGATTTATAACTGTTTCAAGCTAATCCTGAGCGGTTTGGTCCTTTTTACACAAAGTTTCTAGATATTTGCGGCAGATTTATAAAAGCTATGACGAAAATTACAGCAGCAATTACCGCCGTTGGTGGATATGTTCCGGAGACAAAATTGACCAATTTCGACCTTGAAAAAATGGTAGATACCAATGACGAATGGATTAGAAGTCGCACTGGCATTTCTGAAAGAAGCATTTTAAAGGAACCAGGAAAGGGTAGCAGCGATATGGCTGTACCTGCCATCGAAGAAATTTTAAGAAAGAAAAACCTAGATCCTAAAGAGATCGATTGTATTATTTGCGCTACCGTAACACCTGATATGGTTTTCCCAGCAACTGCAAATATTATTGCAGACAAGATTGGGGCAACCAATGCCTGGGGTTATGATTTGAGCGCAGCTTGTAGCGGATTCTTATTCGCTTTAAGCACTGGTGCTATGTACATCGAAAGCGGAAGATATAAAAAAGTGTTGGTGGTAGGTGTTGATAAAATGAGTGCCATTGTTGATTATACCGATCGTACCACTTGTATCATTTTTGGGGATGGTGCTGGCGCCGTTTTACTCGAACCAAGTACCGATGGATTAGGGATCCAGGATAGTATTTTGAGAAGCGATGGAAGTGGCCGCCATTACTTGCACATGAAAGCAGGCGGATCTGTGAAACCCGCCACTGCAGAAACAGTTGCTGCGAGAGAGCATTTTGCTTATCAAGAGGGACAGGCAGTTTTCAAATTTGCAGTAAAAGGCATGGCTGATGTGAGTGCTGAATTATTAGAACGCAATAACCTTACTGGCGATGATATCGCTTGGTTAGTTCCTCACCAAGCCAACCTGCGCATCATTGATGCAACAGCTAATCGGATGGGACTAGCTAAAGAAAAAGTAATGATCAATATTCAGAAATACGGTAATACCACTGCTGCCACACTGCCTCTTTGTTTGTGGGATTGGGAAAATCAACTGAACAAAGGCGACAAGATTGTTCTTGCTGCATTTGGAGGAGGATTCACATGGGGAGCGACCTTACTCACATGGGCATATTAGAAGAAGTGAAAAGATAAAAGTGAAGAGTGAAGAGTTAAAGAAGAAGATAAAAGTGAAGAGTGAAGAGTGAAGAGTTAAAAACAAGTTCAAATTTTCACAATGAGTAAAAAAATACCTCTTACTGGCATTAGTTCTGTAGCGATACATACAAGCGGACATAATAATGCAGAGTACGCGCATATCACACCCATTTTTGCTACATCAACTTTTACATTCGACGATGCCGACTCGGGGATGGAACGCTATTCTGGAAAAGATAAAACCAGAATCTATAGCCGCTGGGGCAACCCAACATTTACTGCTGCCGAAGAAACCATCGCCGCATTGGAATCATTCAACTTAAAGAATGAAGATGGAAGTCAGCTTCAATTAAAAGCGCTCTTACATTCAAGCGGTCAAGCTGCTATGACCACCATGTTCATGAGCAACTTGAAATCAGGCGATACGGTGCTTTCGCATTTTGCATTATATGGCGGTACTAACGAATTATTTAAATCGGTTTTGACTCAGGCCGGCGTGAATGCCATCATCATTGATATGCGCGATCTGAATGCTGTAGAGGATGTAATCAAAGCAAACCCTAGCATTAAAGTCATTCACCTTGAAACGCCCGCCAATCCTACACTTCAGTGCATTGATATCGCAGGAATTTCAGTACTTGCAAAAAAATACGGCGCTATTCTTACCGTTGACAATACTTTCGCAACACCCTATTTACAACAGCCTTTTAAATATGGTGCAGATTTTGTTTTTCACTCTACTACTAAATTTTTAAACGGACATGGCACTGCTATCGGTGGCGTTCTTTTAGGAAAAGATCTGGAAAAAATGAATGGCCCAGTTTGGAAATGGCATACACTCATGGGCGGTAATAGCAATGCTTTCGATGCATTTTTATTATCACAGGGATTAAAGACTTTAGAGATCAGAATGGACCGCCATTGCAGCAACGCCATGGATGTAGCTAATTTTTTGGAGCAACATCAAGCTGTTCAAAAAGTTAATTATAATGGTTTAATCTCCCACCCCGATTATGCCATCGCACAAAAACAAATGCGCCATCCAGGTGCATTGATGAGCTTTGAATTAAAAGGCGGATTACAAGCCGGCAAAAACTTTATCGATAAACTAAATATGTGTGTACGTGCCGTTTCTTTGGGCACACTCGACACTTTGATCTCACATCCTGCTAGTATGACGCATTCAGGATTAACCGTTGAAGAACGCCAGAAATATGGCATAACAGATGGACTGATTCGCATGAGTGTGGGTATCGAAAATATCCAGGACATTTTGAATGATCTTGATCAGTCATTATCAGCCTAATGCTCGCTTATCAAAATCATGAATTAAAAAAGCATTTTATTATTATATTGTATTGGCCTTTTTAAGCCATGCACCATGATAAAAAAAGTTTTTTTAGCTAGTCTCCTGCTAGTTGTGTTTGTATTTGCAAACGCTCAAAAGAAAAGCAAAACAATTTTAAAAGCCGATCCCTTTGCTGGTTTAGATACTACTTTCGAAAGGGTTCTAAAAGATTGGCATGCGGCCGGTTTTGCCGTTGCAGTTGTAGAAAAAAACAAACTGATCTATGCCAAAGGATTTGGTTATCGCGATCTTGAAAATAAAATTCCAGTTACCCCCAATACACTTTTTGCAATTGGAAGTTGTACCAAAGCCTTTACCGCATCAATCCTAGGAATCTTACAAAAAGATGGTAAGCTGGATTTAAATAAACCAGTTCGAAATTATTTGCCAGAACTGAAATTCTTCAACGACAATATGAATAGTCAAATTCAATTGGTTGATATGATGTCTCATAGAACCGGTCTGCCAAGACACGACTATTCTTGGTACGCCTTTCCATCTAACTCAAGAGATAGTCTGATGAAAAGAATCCAATACATGGAACCTTCAGTTGGAGTAAGGGAAAAATGGCAGTACAATAATTTTATGTTCTTAGTTCAAGGAATGGTCGCTGAAAAAATTACGGGTACTAGCTGGGAAAATAATGTGCAAGAGAAAATATTCAAACCACTTGGCATGAATCATTCAAATTTTTCAGTGCTTGATCTCCAAAAAAATAAAGATGCTTCTATTGGTTATGGATTAAAAAAAGATAGTATCATTAAAAAACTAGACTACTATAATATCAATGCAATGGGCCCTGCCGGTAGCATTAATAGCAATGTTTTAGAAATGGCCAATTGGGTAATCACATGGATCAATGGGGGAAAATTTAATGGCCAGGAAATTATACCTGCTGCCTATTTAAATGAGGCAATGGGCTCTCAAATGGTTATTGGCACTGGCCTTCCTACAAAAGAAAAAACGGATGTATTCTTTTCAAACTACGGTTTTGGCTGGATGCTCGCATCCTATAAAGGACATTTTCGTGTGGAACATGGCGGAAATATTGATGGATTTTCTGCGAGTACCTGCTTCTTCCCTTCAGACAGTGTTGGTATCATCGTATTAACTAATCAAAACAGTTCTTCCATCCCATCAATTATAAGAAATACCATCGCCGATAGAATCTTACAATTGCCCAATTACGATTGGAATAATGATGTGAAAAAGTCGGTCGCAAAAGCAAAATCAATTGAAAAAGAAGCCGAGAAAAATAAATCAAGTAACCAAAAAATAAATACCCATCCTTCCCATCCATTAAAAGATTATGAGGGCTTGTATCATCATCCTGCTTATGGAACTTTTGAAGTGTTATTGATCAACGATTCTTTGATTTGCAAAATGGGTAAAGATGTTTTATGGCTTAGAAATTATCACTACGATATTTTTGAACCATTCGAGAAAGACCCCCTTGAAGGAATCGATACCACTCAGAGAAGTCCCACTCGTGTTGCATTCCAAATGAATGAAGCGGGCGATATCAACGCTGCTCAAATGGGAATCGAACCAACACTTCCCCCACTACTTTTCAACAAAACACCTAAACCAAAAGAAATAACTGTTGATGAATTAAAAAAATATGAAGGCGACTATGATCTAGCTGGTGCAGCAACTGCAAAAGTTTATATCAAAGACAATAAGACTTTATTTGTATTGGTACCCGGACAGCCAGACTATGAATTAGTAGCAGTAGAAAAAGATAAATTCAGTTTAAAAATTTTAAATGGGTATTTTGTACAATTCGAAATCAACGACAAAGCAGTCAGCACTGGCTTAACTTTTATACAACCCAATGGTAATTTTAAAGCAACAAAGAAATAATAGTTCTATTCAAACTCAAAAATAAAAACATGCGCAACCTAATTTGTTTCTTATTTATCTGTGCAAGCGTAGCATCTTGTTCAACCAAACATTACGATACCATTATCCGCAATGGTCTGGTATATGATGGTAATGGCGGGGAACCTGTGAAAGCCGATATCGCTATACAAAACGATACGATTGCTTTGATTGGAGACCTTTCAAAAGCTACTGCAAAAAATGAAATAGATGCAAAAGGAATGGCGATTGCTCCTGGTTTTATTAATATGATGGGGCATTCAGAAGAATCCCTGTTTCAAGATGGCAGGGCGCAGAGCGATGTTAGACAAGGCGTTACAACAGAAATATTCGGAGAATTAAGTTTTGGTCCATTGAATGAAAAGATGAAAAATCAATTACAAAATGGGCAGTCAGATATTAAATATAAAGTTGAATGGAATACACTCGGAGAATACATGCAGGTGCTAGAGAAGAAAGGGATTGCACCAAATATTGCAACTTTTGTAGGTAGTGGTGCTGTTAGGCAATATGTAATTGGTGAAGCTAATGTAGCACCTACTCCAGCGCAACTTGACAGTATGAAATTATTAGTGGGTCAGGCCATGCAAGAAGGTGCACTTGGTTTAACCAATGCACTCATTTATCCAGTTGATTTTTTTGCTAAAACAGATGAGCTAATTGCACTTGCAAAAGAAGCATCAAAATATGGTGGCACTTATTCTAGTCATATGAGAAGCGAAGGCAATCATTTATTAGAAGCTGTAGAAGAATTAATGACCATTTCAAAAGAAGCGAATATTCCAGCTGAGATCTTTCACTTAAAGGCAGCAGGAAAAAATAACTGGGGCAAGATGGATTCTGTCATTAAAAGAGTAGAACGTGCAAGAAAAGAAGGCATGGATATTACAGCAGATATGTACACCTACTTGGCGGGTGCAACTGGTATGACTTCAGCCTTTCCTCCTACTTTGCAAGATGGTGGTTTTGGCAAGCTCAGAGAAAGATTACAAGACCCAAAGATTCGCAAAGCAATGGCAATAGCGATGAACACCAATGCACAGGATTGGGAAAATTTATATAATGGTTCGGGGGGCGCAGAACATGTATTACTACTGGGTTTCAAGCAGGACTCTTTAAAAAAATATACGGGTAAAACATTGGCAGAAGTTGCTAAGCTGCGCAACAAATCGCCCGAAGAAACTGTCATGGATCTGATTGTTCAGGATAGCACCCGCGTAGGAGTTGCTTATTTTTTAATGAACGAAGACAATGTAAAAAAACAAGTGGCTTTACCTTGGGTTAGCTTTGGTAGCGATGAAGGTTCTTATACCACCGAAGGTGTGTTCTTGAAATCGAATGCACATCCCAGAGCTTATGGAAATTTTGCGCGCGTAACTGGTCACTATTCACGTGATGAAAAAGTATTGAGCTTGCAAGCAGCTATTCAAAAATTAGCGAACCTTCCTGCAAAACATTTGAAATTGCAAAAGCGTGGAGAAATTAAAACAGGTTATTTTGCAGACCTGATTGTATTTGATCCTGCAAAAGTGAAGGATAATGCAACTTATGAAAAACCGCATCAATATGCTGAAGGCATGAAAGATGTATTTGTAAATGGCATTGCCGTATTTAAGAACGGAGAACCAACAGGTAATGCAGCGGGTAGATTTGTAAAGGGACCAGGATTTAAAAAATAGAGGCATTTATGGAAATAATAATAAGAAGAGC
The DNA here is from genome assembly GCA_903821465.1 of uncultured Bacteroidota bacterium. Taxonomy (GTDB): domain Bacteria; phylum Bacteroidota; class Bacteroidia; order Chitinophagales; family Chitinophagaceae; genus Sediminibacterium. The sequence continues at coordinate 26,474 of CAIJLK010000102.1, forward strand.
GGAGAAAAAAGATTGTGTTAGGATCATGGAATTGATTCAGGAGCTAGCAGATTTTGAAAAAGCGCCGCAGGAAGTAACCGTTACGCTATCGCATTTTGAAGAAAGTGGATTTGGCGCAAACCCTGTGTGGTGGGCATTTGTAGCCGAAGCAGATGGAAAGGTTCAGGCATTTGCCTTATACTATATTCGATATAGTACTTGGAAGGGACAAAGGATGTACCTCGAAGATATTTTGGTAACAGAAGAAATGCGCGGTAAAAAATTGGGACAAAAATTATTCGATCAACTTATTGTAGAAGCAAAAGAAAAACAATTGCATGGCATTTGCTGGCAAGTGTTAGACTGGAACGAACCAGCGATACACTTTTACAAAAAATACCATGCCCATTTCGATGGGGAGTGGATCAATTGCAGTATTAGCTAACACCATCAACGATGGCTTCGCGATAAATTTTTTGTACAAGGCCTTGTAATACTTTACCCGGACCCACTTCTGTAAAATGCGTGGCACCATCGGCAACCATTGCTTGAACAGATTGCGTCCATCTTACGGCACCTGTTAATTGATCGATCAGGTTCTGTTTAATTTCAGAAGGGTCGGTCACGGCCTTAGCAACAACGTTTTGATATACAGGGCAGATAGCATTATTAAAATGTGTTGCTTCAATTGCTGCAGCTAATTCTAGTTTTGCAGGAGCCATTAATGGAGAATGGAATGCACCACCCACAGGAAGTACCAAGGCTCTTTTTGCGCCGGCTGCTTTCATTCTTTCGCAGGCAATTTCAATACCTCTGACTGAACCACTAATTACTAACTGACCCGGGCAATTATAATTGGCAGCAACCACCACTTCGCCGGTTTCGGCAGTAATTGCAGCGCATATTTCTTCTACCTTATCATCTGCCAAAGCCAAAACTGCGGCCATGGTAGAAGGCTGAATTTCGCAGGCTTTCTGCATGGCCTGTGCACGAATGCTAACAAGCTTCAATGCATCTTCAAAATGCAACACATGGTTGGCAACCAATGCAGAGAATTCGCCTAATGAGTGACCGGCAACCAAGGATGGTTGTGGATCTTGTAATGTTTGGTAAGCGATCACAGAATGCAGGAATACGGCAGGCTGCGTAATATTTGTTTGCTTCAATGCTTCATCAGTTCCTTCGAAAAGGGTATCACTTATTCTAAACCCTAGTAATTCATTTGCTTTTTCAAAAAGAATTTTTGCCGTTGGATGGGTATCATATAATTGCTTTCCCATTCCGATAAACTGACTTCCTTGACCAGGAAACAAAAACGCGTGCTTACTCATAACATTCAATTTCAGGCGGCTAAAATAAATAAAAAAGCCTGATAAAATTTATCAGGCTTAGTAGTATCGTGCTATTTATTAAAATTCAGATTTAATTTCTAAGTAGCGAAGAAACTCATTATGCGTTTTATCTTCTTTGAATTTACCTCCGTAATAAGCAGTAATTGTTGAAGAAGTATCATCTTCTACGCCTCTACTCGCAACACATAAATGTTTGGCATCGATCAATACCGCCACATCATCTGTACCCAGCACTTTTTGAAGTTCTTTACCAATTTGCATGGTCAGACGTTCTTGTACTTGCGGACGCTTAGCAAAATATTGAACCAGTCTGTTTAGTTTACTCAATCCAACTACAGTCCCATTACTAATATAAGCCACATGTGCTTTACCAATGATCGGAACAAAATGGTGCTCACAATTGCTGTAGAAAGAAATATTCTTTTCAACCAGCATTTCGTTGTACTTGTATTTGTTTTCGAACATGGCCATCACAGGCATATTCGCTGGATTTAATCCGCTGAAAATTTCTTTCACGTACATTTTTGCAACCCTGCGAGGTGTGCCTTTTAAGCTATCGTCGCTCAAGTCAAGACCCAATGTTTCCATGATGGCAGTAAAATGTTTTTCAATTTTTTCTACCTTCTCATCATCAGATAAATCAAATGCATCATCGCGCATGGGCGTATCCACTGAAGTACTAACATGGTTGTCTCCCATGTCATCAATCATCAAATCACTTAACTCTATTTTGTCACCGTTAAGCCGGATATTCAACAAAGTTTCTTTCTGTTTCATACAATGTTATTTTTAGATCTAACCCCGCATCTAGTTTAGCTCTCAACAGATCATAAATCACAATTGCGATATTTTCTGCCGTGGGATTTACAGTTGCAAATTCTAGGGTGTCGAGGTTTAAATTTTTATGATCAAATTTATCAAGCACTTGTTCTTTAATCAAGCCGCTTAATAGTTTCATATCTAACACATAACCAGTACTTGGGTTCACTTCACCCACCACTTTAACAATTAAATCATAATTGTGCCCATGGTAGTTATCGTTATTGCAAAGTCCGAATACCCGCTTATTCTCTTGAGTAGTCCAACTAGGATTATTCAGGCGATGCGCTGCATTAAAATGTTCTTTACGATATACGGCAACTTTCTTGCTCAAGTGTTATGTTTATAAATAATAATTAATCGAATGCTAGTTAAGGCACTGTTTCAGAAGTGTGCTGATCAAGTGGCCAATTTGTAACTTATCAAGGCTGCAATTCAGACTTTCTAAACTTCTGCAAAGATAAGTACGAGAATATAAACGGTTAGGTTTCCATTTTGTTTAAATATTTAAAAAAATAATTAAACAATAATTTCCTTCACGCTTCACTTCTTCTTCCTCAACTCTGCACTCTTCACTCTTCACTTCTTCTTCCACTCTTCACTTTTATCTTTTATCTTTTATCTTTTATCTCTTCACTTCTTCTTCACTTCTTCTTCACTTCCAAAGTATTCTACATATATGCGCGCTGTTTCGTAAAGCTTAACACAATGTAACTGAACAGTTTGTGGAAGATTTGGAGCCAACTGTTGCCAGATGGCGATGGCCAGATTTTCGGTGCTGCACATTTTTCCCTGCATAAAATCTACATCGAGATTCAGGTTTTTATGATCCAGCGGCTCGATCACAAACTGCTTCATTAGCTTACTAAGCTTCTTTACATCGAATACAAAGCCAGTTCCTGGGTCAGGAATACCCTTTACGGTAACATAGAGGTCGAAATTATGCCCATGCCAGTTCTCATTGGCACAAACCCCAAATGTCTCGTCGTTCTTCTCCTTAGACCAACTAGGATTAAACAATTTATGAGCAGCATTAAAATGTTCTAGTCGCGTTAAATACACCATTCTACACAAAATTTCGGCAAACTTACAACTTGCCACGCAAATAAGCATTTCCTGAGCATTTCCCCATTTGTAGAAATCAATCTTTACCCCGAACTTTGAACGATGCGTGTGATTATAACAGCAGCAACAGTAGCAGAATGGATGCCTTCCTTTCTGAATATCAATGCACTCTATACAGGCGAAAGTCAACGGCTTAAACTACAATTTCACCAATCGGGGATTGGCATGCTGGCGGCTGGTTTTGCCCTCACTAAAATGGCTATCGAAGACAAACCCGATTTGATCATACAAGTAGGCATTGCAGGAACATTTGATGAGCAAATACCCTTGGGCACTGTAGTGGTGGTTAATGAAGAAACAATTGGCGATCTGGGTGTGGAGGAAGAAGGGAAATGGAAGGATTTATTTGATCTGAAATTAGAGAAGAGTAGTTACCATCCATTTGAAAAAAGAAAATTGCCGAATCAATGGTTGAAGAAATATAATTTATTAGCCTTAAAGGAAGTAAGCGGATTAACGGTAAATGAGATCAGTACAAATGAGGAAAGAATTCAGAAGCTGATCAAAAAATACAACCCGGGTATCGAAAGCATGGAAGGTGCTGCCTTACATTATGTGGCACGCGAATCAACTATTCCTTTTATCCAAATCAGGGCGATCTCGAATTATATTGGAGAACGTGATAAATCAAAATGGCAAATGAAAAAAGCCATCGATCACCTGAATCAAACCTTAATAAAATACATCGACAGTTTATATCAAATAGCTTAAGAATTGAGTATGCATTTTACGCTTGGATTTTCACCTTGTCCCAACGACACATTTATTTTCGATGCCTTGGTGAATCAAAAAATAGATACGGAAGGATTTAGTTTTGATACACAGTTAGAAGATGTGCAGACCCTGAATGATTGGGCTAAGTCGGACCGATTAAATATCTCTAAAATTAGTTATGGGGTCTTGCCCTTGGTACAAAATAATTATAATTTATTAAGTAGTGGCGGCGCGTTGGGAAAGGGAGTTGGTCCACTTTTAATTTCAAAAAAAGCTTTGTCCCACCTTACTGCTGTTGATGAAATGATCATTGCCATTCCCGGTATCAATACAACGGCACATTTATTATTTTCTCTTGCATTTCCGAATGCGAAAAATAAAAAGTTTCTCGTCTTTCACGAAATCGAAAATGCTGTGTTAAATGGGGATGCAGATGCAGGAGTGATCATCCACGAAAATAGATTCACGTATCAGGATAAGGGGTTGATTAAGCTGATGGACCTAGGTGCCTATTGGGAAGAAAAATTAGATTGTCCCATTCCATTGGGTGGCATTATTATGCAAAATAAATTCGATCAATCTATTCAATTAAAAATCGAATCCTTGATCAAACAATCTGTTGAATATGCATTTCAACATTATCCACAGATTACAGATTATGTGCGAAGCCATGCACAGGAAATGAGTGAGTCGGTCATGCGCCAACATATTGATCTTTATGTAAATAACTATAGCATTGATTTAGGAGCGGAAGGAAGAAAAGCCGTAAATACTTTATTAGAGGTCTACCAAAAAATTAATGACCACTAGTGTTCTTTCAAAGCTTTTGCATATACCTCTAATACTCTTTTGCGTGCTATCTCATGCACAACAATGGGATGCGGATAATTAAGTTCTTCCAATTCAGGAACCCATTTCTTAATATATTTTAATTCTTTATCGAATTTTTCTGTTTGAAGGGTGGGATTAAATACCCTGAAATAAGGAGCGGCATCACAACCACTACTACTGGCCCATTGCCATCCTCCATTATTAGAAGCCAAATCGAAGTCCATCAATTTTGATGCAAAATAGGCTTCACCCCAACGCCAATCGATCAACAAATGTTTACATAAAAATGAAGCTACAATCATTCTTACCCGGTTATGCATAAATCCTGTAGCGTTCAATTCACGCATGCCTGCATCAACAATCGGGTAACCTGTTCTGCCCTCACACCAAGCTTTAAATTCCTTCTCATTATTACGCCAAGGAATTAATTCGTAGGCGGGTTTAAAGGATTTGCCTTTGCCTACCTGCGGAAAATTCCAAAGAATCATTTGATAAAATTCTCGCCAGATAAGTTCGTTCAAATAAGTCTCATTTAGTTTCATCACTTCATTAACCAACGCCCGAATGCTGATGGTTCCAAAACGTAAGTGCACGCCCATTTTTGATGTTCCATTTTCGAGAGATGGAAAATTGCGATGAGTGGTATACTCTTTTACTGTATCGATTTTTAATTTTTTTGCAGGAAATGCAATTTCATTTTCAACAAAACCCATCGATGCAAGTGTCGGGATCTGAAGCGGGGCCTGCTTAAAAAAATGTGTAAAATATGCTTCGGTAGGATAGGATTTTAAATAGAATTCCGAAAGTTTAGCCTTCCATTTTTTACTGTAGGGAGTGAAAATAGTATAGGCTGTTCCATCGTCTTTGGTGACTTCTTTTTTTTCAAAGATCACTTGATCCTTAAAAGTTTTGAATTCGATTCCACTGGATTCTAAATAGTTAGCCACTAACTGATCTCTTTCAAATGCATAAGGTTCATAATCATGATTGGTAAAAACAGCAGCAATAGCATATTTTTTATGCAACTTTTCAAACACTTCACCTGGCGTTCCATAATAAACTTCCATGCTCGAACCCAATTGAATAAGTGCGGATTGCATTTCGCTTAAAGCAGCGTGAATAAAAGCTACCCGCCTATCTTGCTTATCTTCTAATTGTTCTAAGATCCGGGTATCAAAAATAAAAATGGGCACAACGGGGTTCCCTGATTTTAGCGCATGATATAGTGCTGCATTATCTGTAAGCCGAAGATCTCGTCTGAACCAAATAATATTTACAAGTGGGGCCATGAATTAGTTTACAATAAAACAAGAAACCCTATTAAAAGTTTAACCACTACAAAACAAAAGAGTCCCCCCGAGGATTCGGGGAGACTCTTTCTATCAATCATCAAATTGAAATTAGTCTTTAAAAGATGGAACCAACGTAACGTTTCTGTTCAGTTTTCTTCCTTCTTTAGTTTTGTTATCAGCTTGTGGTTTTCTAGAACCGTTAGCTGTAGTAGTTAAACGATCAGCAGAAATTCCTTTGTCTGTGAATGCTTTCTTAACTGCATCAGCACGTCTTTGTGACAATGGTTCATTGATCTTATCAGTACCAGTGATATCTGTATTACCCTCGATACCTAATTGTAACTTAGGATACTTGTTCAACAATTCTAATACTGGATCGAATTTAGCTTTTGCAATCTTAGCATCTAACAATTTAGCAGTGTTGATTACGAAGTAGAATGACTTAGCTGCTTCGTTCAATACTGGAGTTAAATCAGGACAACCTTGGTAAGCTGCAACACCTGGAACAGTAGGACACTTATCTTGCTCATCATTGATACCATCACCATCTGTATCAGGAATAGGACAACCATTGTATCTAGCTAAACCTGGAACGGTAGGACACTTGTCTTGTTCGTCATTGATACCATCTTTATCAGTATCAGGAATAGGACAACCTTGGTATTTAGCCAAACCTGGAACAGTAGGACATTTATCCAGACTATCAATAATACCATCACCATCCGTATCGATTGGAGCTGGAGGAGGTACAACAACTGGAGGAGTTTTCACTTTACCGAATAATTTCAGTTTCACACCAGCTTGAATACCGTTATTATAATATTTATAACCATTGGTATTAACGTTAGGATTCAAACCATATTTCATGTCGCTCATTCCGTAGATATAACGAGCATAGATTTGAAGCGTGCTATGAGGGAATAATTCAAAACCTGCAGTAATTGCAGTGCTTTGATCAATAAACATTCTCTTATAGAACTGAGGTGTAGTAGTTTGAGAAGCAATCTTGTTTGTGAAGTCGATCTGTGGTCCAACTAACAAAGCAAAATTCTTACCAGTTTGAATCTTGAACAACAAAGGGTAAGACTGATACTGTAAAGTACCATCAAACTGCTTAAGATTCGATGTGTTAGTATTAAGCGAATATTTTAACCAAGTAAACTGAGCTTGAGGCTCGAATGACAAAAAGCTATTTATTGGAAAATTAAGCCACGCACCTGCAGCAAATCCGAAATCACTCTTATAGTCTACTGGGGGAGCATCCTTCATTCTGAATTTTGTGTAGTTTAACCCTCCCACTAAACCTCCAGAAATACTATATTTCGGTTTGGCGGTTTGTGAAAATGCCGTTGTAGCTAACATTATTATTGCTACAGTTAAAGACATTAATTTTAAGTTTTTCATGTTTTTCTTTTGATTTATTACTTGCTTAGATTTAGTTCCTTATCAACGTGATAAGAAGCTAGACGTTGCAAAATTAAACAAAAAAGAAGAAAATAATTATATATCTGTTAAATTATTATTACAATTAGTTAGTTTAAGAGTTTTGGGTCCATTTTGAATAGCTTTAATCGATTTTTTCAATCACTATATGAATATTTTATACTTATGCGAATTTTAGAGATCATACAGGCTTTAGAATCTTTTGCTCCCCCTATTTATCAAGAATCTTACGATAATTCTGGTCTACTTGTTGGCAATCCGAACTGGAATTGTACAGGCGTGCTTTGCACCTTGGATGCAACTGAAGAAGTAATACTTGAGGCTAAATCGGCTGGTTGTAATTTAGTAGTTGCCCATCACCCCATCATTTTCGGGGGACTCAAACAGCTCACCGGCAAGAATTATGTTGAAAAAACAGTGATCACCGCTATTAAAAATGATATCGCTATTTATGCCATACATACCAATCTCGATAATGTAATAGAGGGCGTAAGTAATACAATGGCTGATAAACTTGGGTTGCAAAATACGAAAATATTATCCCCTAAATCGTCCCTATCCCAGAACTTAACAACTGATAATCAATCTGTTGGTTCCGGAATCATCGCCGATTTACCCGAACCGATGGAAGAGATTGGCTTCCTGCAAATGCTCCAGACAAGTTTTGATTTACCCCTGATCCGACATACCCCATTATTAAACAAACACATTCAAAAAGTGGCAGTTTGCGGGGGTGCCGGCAGCTTTTTACTAAAACAGGCAATTGCCGCTGGGGCGGATATTTTTATCAGTGCGGACTTCAAATACCATGAATTTTTCGATGCAGAAGGGCTCATTGTGGTAGCCGACATCGGTCACCGGGAAAGTGAACAATTTACGGTTGGTCTTTTAATTGATATTTTACAGGCTAAATTCCCTACCTTTGCCGTCCTCAAATCAGTAATAAAAACCAATCCGGTGAACTATTTTCTGTAAGAGGATTAAGGTCTGCAGTAATGTGAACCAATACAAACTCCAAATTTTATACTAGATATGGCATCTGTTAAAGATTTCTCTGTTGAAGAAAAACTGTTAAACCTAGTTAGGTTACAAAAGATTGACAGCAAACTTGATGAGATTCAAGTGTTGAGAGGCGAATTGCCAATGGAAGTAAGCGACCTCGAAGATGAGATCCAAGGTTTGCATAGTCGTCAAACACGTATTGAAGAAGAAATCAACGGTATTTCAGAATTCATTGAGGGAAAGAAAAACACCATCAAAGAAAGTGAAGCCTTGATTGCTAAATACGAAAAGCAAAGCGAGAACGTAAAGAACAACCGTGAATTCGAAGCGATCAATAAAGAGATCGAAATGCAACAGCTTGAAATCAAGCTAGCTGAAAAGCATATCCGCGATGCAAACGAAGAATTGACCGAAAAGATCAAGAACTTGGATGTTGCAAAAAAGCAAGTAGCAGTTAAAGAAGGTGTATTGAATCACAAGAAAAGTGAACTCGAAAAGATCATCGCTGAAACTGAAAAAGAAGAAACTCAATTCAGAAAACAAAGTGCAGATGCACGTGGTCATATCGACGAACGTTTATTGTATAGCTACGATCGGATCCGTAACAGTTATCGCAACGGCTTGTCTGTTGTGCCTGTTGAAAGAGATGCTTGTGGCGGTTGCTTTAACTCGATTCCACCTCAACGTCAGAGCGAAATTCGCTTACACAAGAAAATTATCGTTTGTGAGAACTGCGGTAGAATTCTAGTAGACGCTGACCTGAACGATACCATTGAAATAAAGTAAGTGTAAATCATTCATAGAAATTTATAAAGGGTCTGCATTTAGCGGCCCTTTATTATTTAAGTTATAATGAAACCGATCATACTAGTATTTGCATCACTATTATTTTCCTTTTTCGCATCTGCTGAAAAAGTGTTTGACTATAATAGTACCTGCCAGCAAGCCTATCAGGAAATCACCAAACTGAAAATGGCAACTGGAATCGCATTGATTGCCAAAGCAAAAAGCCAGAACCCTGATAACTTAATTCCATTGATGCTGGAAGACTACGTTGATTTCTTTCAACTTTTTTTCAATGAAGACCCACGTGATTTTGAAAAAATGATGCCGCTTTTTAATGAGCGCTTTAGCAAAATATCTGAGGGTCCGCACAATTCACCCTATTATAATTTTTGTCTCAGTTCAATCAAAATTCATAAAGCGGCCATTGAAATTAAATTCGGACAAAACTGGAACGCCGGCTGGGATTTTAGAAGGGCCTTTCTACTTTTAAAAGAGAACAGAAAAAATTACCCGAATTTTATTTTAGATGAAATGATGACAGGCTCTTTGTATGCCATCATTGGCACTTTGCCATCGGGTTACAAATGGTTAGCGAGTCTATTGGGACTAAAAGGTTCGATTGTTGAGGGCGTGGCTTTGTTACGAAAGTTCAGTTATAGTAACGACCCCTGGGCTAAATTATACTCGAACGAATCTGCTTTTATTTATCCCTTCATTTTATTCTATATCGAAAACAAAAGAGATGAAGCAGTAGCATTTGCGCAACAAAGAAAATTAGATCTGGTTAATAATCATTTACTCTGCTATATGGCGGCTAATTTGGCTATCAATAATAAACAGACGGCATTAGCAGGTCAGATCATGCAGAATAGAAATATGTCCCCTGAATATTTAAAATTGTCGGTCTGGGATTTCGAAATGGGATTTGTAAAACTCTATCATCTTGAATTACCGGAAGCCATCAAATACTTAGAACAATTTCAAAAAGATTTTAAAGGAAATTTCTATCGAAAAGATGCGAACCTGAAATTAAGTTATGCCTACTATCTTCAAAGCAATATGGATAAGGCAATGGCTACCAGAAATGAAATTCTAAAAAAAGGTGCTACAGATACTGATGCAGATAAGAAAGCGTTGAAAGATGCTAAGTCCGGCATTTGGCCAAACGCAGTACTGTTAAGATCTAGATTGTTGAGTGATGGGGGCTTTCATAAAGAAGCACTGGCCATACTTGCAGGAAAAAATTTAGACAGTTTTACAACTGATGCTGATAAATTGGAATTCTCTTATCGCGTTGCAAGGATCTATGACGATCTGGGCAGAAAAGACGAAGCCATCAAAGCATATCAAGCAGCCATTCAGTTAGGAGAATATCGCAAAGAATATTATGCGGCAAGGGCGGCTATTCAAATCGGACAGATTTATGAAGAAAGGGGACAAAAAGCTTTAGCCATCACTTATTATCAGAAATGCTTAAATATGGGTGATCATGAATACAAAGACTCACTCGATCAACGAGCTAAATCAGGCATTGGGCGTTGCAAGGGCGAATAATATCCTCCTAAAATTATATTAGTAGGATCAATTTGTTGAACAGGTAGAGCTTCTATATCTTGCGCAGAAGTTCCAAAAAGAACATTGAATAAAAATCAAAGATGCTTCGCAAATTACAGATACAATATTATGCCATCATCGATTCGGTTGAGATCGAATTTGCACCGCAGTTAAATATCATTACTGGTGAAACGGGTGCGGGTAAAAGTATTTTGATGGGGGCATTGAGTTTAATATTGGGCGAACGTGCCGATAGCACTGTATTGCGCTACGCCGATAAGAAATCGGTGATCGAAGGATATTTTCAGATCAATCACAAACAGCCAGTATTAGACTTTCTGGCAGCAAATGACCTCGATACAGATAATGAATTGGTAATCCGCAGAGAGATCGCACCAAATGGAAAGTCCAGGGCCTTTATCAATGATACCCCAGCAAGCTTACAACAGCTAAAAGAGTTGGCGAGTTTACTAGTTGATCTGCACCAGCAATTTGATACACTTACCCTGGGTGATGGAGATTTTCAAAGAACCGTAATAGATGCTCTGGCAGCTAACCAACAAACCCTGCTTCAATTTCAACAGATCTTTCATCAGTTACAAACTGCTAAGAAAGAATTAGAAGAACTTGAAAATCGTAAAATAAATTTTCAGAAAGAATTCGATTATCATCAGTTTTTATTTGATGAACTAGCAGAACAATCTTTTAAAGAAAACGAATTAGAAAATATAGAATCAGAGCTTCAGGTATTGAGCCATGCCGAAGGAATCAAAGCAGTGCTGCAAAAAGTAAATACCGATCTGGAAACAAGCGACCAGCCCATCCTTCCACAATTCAAACAATGGATCAACCAACTAGCCAGCATTGCAGCTTATCATGCAGGTTTACCAGAGCTGATTCAAAGATTAACAAGTGCACAGATAGAATTGCAGGATATTACAGACGAGTTAGAACAACTCAATAGTAAAGTGCATCTCGATGAAAAAAGAATGGAATGGATCAATGATCGCATGGCTGCTGGATATAAATTATTGAAGAAGCATGCAGTAAAAACCACGAATGAATTATTGTCTATACAAAAAGAATTATCCGACAAACTAGAGGCAGTATTACAGATCGACGAAACCATTGCAGAAAAACAAAAACAGGTTGCTTTATTATTAGTTGATACAAATGCTTTGGCAAAAAATTAGCTACTGCCAGAAAAAAAGAAATAGCTCCACTAGAATCGAAAGTGAACGAACTATTGCAATTAGTAGGAATGCCCAATGCGCGATTGCAGGTTAGCATTACAGATACGGCCTTGCATTTGTATGGGACCGATCAGATTGAATTCTTATTCGATGCCAATAAGAGCAACCGTTTCGAGCCTATTCGAAAAGTGGCAAGTGGTGGAGAATTAAGTAGGCTCATGCTCTGTATTAAATCGTTGGTAGCAGAAAAAATTGATTTGGCCACCCTTATTTTTGATGAGATTGATACGGGCATTTCAGGTGAGGCAGCCAAACAAGTGGGTCGCATCATGAAAGCCCTTTCAAAAAACAGACAGATCATTTGCATCACACATCAACCGCAGATCGCGGGTAAGGCCGATGCACATTTTTATGTTTACAAAGAAGAACAAACCGGAACGATCAAAACCAATTTGCGTTTGTTAAGCAATGAAGAAAGAATCGTAAAGATTGCACAAATGCTGGGGGGAGAAACACCTTCGGTAGCAGCATTAGAAAATGCAAAAGAAATGATGCAAGTATAAATTGTATTTAATTCTATTACCCACATAAAAATAAATAGTATGCATTGGACTGAGTATTTTGGTTATGTTGGCGCTTTCTTAAGTGCTGTTACTTTTATGCCACAAGTATGGCAGGCATGGAAAACAAAAAGTGTAGGCGATCTTAGCCTCGGCACAATGTCGATCGTTTTTATCAGTGTGGTAGTTTGGTTGGTGTATGGATTTTATTTGAACCTAATACCCGTGATCATCGCTAACCTGATCGTTGGACTATTATCGATCGTATTACTTTATTTCAAATTTACTTTCCCAAAAAAATAGTGAAACAAAAAAAGCCATCCTAAATAAATCAGGATGGCTTTTTTATGGGATAATATTTTCAGTCCCTCTTGGAAAGGTTTAGTATTCGTCTTCATTGAACATAAAGTCCTCCTGACTTGGATAATCCGGCCAGATGTCTTCGATGCTCTCGTACACTTCACCTTCATCTTCCAGTTCCTGTAAATTTTCTACCACTTCAATGGGCGCGCCGCTACGAATAGAGTAATCAATCAATTCGTCTTTGCTTGCTGGCCAAGGGGCTTCTTCCAGGTAACTTGCTAATTCTAATGTCCAGAACATACCTATAAAATTTTTGCAAATGTAA
>CAIJLK010000103.1 GCA_903821465.1 uncultured Bacteroidota bacterium
TAACGCCCAAACCTTACTTTTGCGCCGGCAGGTCTTACACGACCAGCTCCTGCTGAATCTCCCCAGGGTAGGAATACAGCAAGGATAGGCGGTTGAGCGGTGCGATGTGAGTAGCCTGCCACTTTTTTTATTTCGCGAATAAGTGTAAGATATTCGTGAAGCCATTATGGCGATTGATAAATATTGAATTAGGCTTTCTAAAAGCCTACTAATACAGAAAACAAGCAGGATCCCCATTTAAAATATTAAAAAATAATACGATGAAATTTTTTATCGACACAGGTAATTTAGCACAGATCAAAGAAGCTAGTGAATTAGGCATATTAGACGGGGTTACAACCAATCCATCATTGATGGCACAAGTGGGTGTTAAAGGAGAAGCTGCTATTGCAGCACACTATAAAGCTATCTGTGAATTAGTAGATGGTGATATTAGTGCGGAAGTTTTATCGACTGACTTCGAATCAATGGTTGAAGAAGGAAAAAAGCTAGCTGCTATCCATCCAAATATTGTGGTAAAAGTTCCCATGATCAAAGATGGTATTAAAGCCATCAAGTGGTTTTCAGATAATGGAATTAGAACCAATTGTACCTTGATATTTTCTGCTGGTCAGGCTATTCTTGCTGCCAAAGCGGGAGCTAGTTATGTATCTCCATTTATTGGTCGGATCGATGATAGTGGTTGGGATGGAATAGAATTGATCAGACAAATCCGTCAGATCTACGATATACAAGGATTTAAAACAGAAATACTAGCAGCATCAATCAGAAATGCTTTACACATTACTAAATGTGCAGAAGCTGGTGCTGATGTTTGCACCTGTCCACTGGATTCAATTCTTGGATTGTTAAAACATCCTTTAACCGATATCGGTTTGGCGAAGTTTTTAGAAGATGCTAAAAAGATGTAATTAATTTATTTGCGAATAGTAAATGCCTTCCAGTTGGGAGGCATTTTTTTGTATTAATTAGAGATTCTTTTCAGTGCTTCTTTTTCACTTAAAGGAGATAATTTGTTATTGCTTACAAATGTTATTACCCATTCGGGATTGGTTTTTGAATATTCTCTTAAAGCCCAGCCAATTGCTTTTCTTATGAAAAATTCTTTGCTGTCTTTGCAATGCAGTATATGACTAGCTAGTAAGGCTGTATCAGTATTTTTTTTATAAGACTTCTGAAATAATATACTGCTTCTTTGTAACCAAATATTATTGCTTTTATTCCACTGTGAAGTAATGAGAAAAGTTTGTTCAGAAAATAATTTAAAATAGGCACCAAGCCAATCGCTAGCAATACCATCTACTGTATCCCACCAACTTTTATTCGTAATACAATGCTCAATTAATTTGATGGAACTTTTTGACCATAATTTTTTATGTGCAACAAATAAATCAATGGCAAAATATTGCATTTCTCTTTGGGGTTGCTCCCATAGTTCTTTAATCACTTCTTCCAAAGACATGTTATCTGGAAGTGTGTGATCTTTCAGATAGCCCTTAACAATTTGGTCACGAACAACTGTCTTAATTCCCCAGAATTCAAATTTATTAAGCATATAAGCTTTCATGGACGATGCATTTGAAGGATCGGCCTCTTTGGTAAAAGCATGATATACTGGTTCAATAAATGGATGCATGAGAGAATTTAAACGAATGGAGTTTTTAGTAAGGTAACAAAATTTGTTTTTTTAAAGTATGACTTTTTAAAGCAGATTCAATAATTCTCATCACATTAATTCCTTCCTTCGCGGTCACTGGCATATCCGTTTTTTCACGAATGGCTTTCTCAACCAAAGCATAATATTTTGCATAATTACCAAGTTCAGTTGGCATTTTTTGTCTAATCACAATTCCATCTTTTTCGGTATGTAATAACCCTTCTTCTTCTTTGGGTTCTCTTCCCCAATTGGAGACATTGGGTTTTTGATTAGCTAGTAAAGCTGTTTCCTGTATATCTGCTCTAGATTTAAGAAAGCTTCCCTTATTTCCGTGAATCACATAAGATGGAATTGGTTCCCTCACCATATAACCTGCTTTAAGGCGAACTACTTTATCGGAATAAGTCAAAAGCAATTCGAAATAATCATCTACTACAGAATGAGGCCGAGTGATACGCAGTTCTGCATATACTGCCAGCGGCATGCCAAATAGGTGCAGCGCTTGGTCAATTAAATGCGGACCAAGATCGTTCAAGATCCCCGCGCCGGGTCCGGCTATTTCTTTATGTAATTTCGGACTGAGGGATGTTTTAAAACGATCGAAATGAATTTCTGCTTCTACAATGTCACCAAGCCATCCGTCTTTAATTATTTTTTTAACGGTAGTAAAGTCGCTATCCCAGCGGCGATTTTGGAAGACAGAAAGTTGGAGATTTTTTGAAATTGCCAATTCATCAAGTTCAATAGCTTCTTCAACTGTTGTAGTGAATGCTTTTTCTACAACAGCATGTTTGCCTGCAATTAATACTTTCTTTGTGTATTCGTAATGTGTATTAATTGGTGTATTAACGATCACAAGTTCAATGCTGGGGTCGTTTAGAATTTCATCGAGTGAGCGATAGATTTTAATATGGGGATAAAATTCTAAAGAAGCAGAATGGGTTCTTTCCCAAATACCTACTAATTCAAATGCAGGATTAAGTTCAATAAAAGGTGCATGAAAAACCCTTCCAGACATTCCGAAAGAAAGAATTACTGTTTTTATGACTGGCATCGAGTTTTATTTCTTGTAAATATAAAATTCTAACCAATAGAAAACAATAGTCTACTGAAATACTCGAACATAATCAACCACCATTCTTTGTGGAAATACAGTAGTTGCATCTGGCGAGCCAGGCCAACTGCCCCCAACAGCCACATTTAGGATAAAGAAGAAATCACTATTAAATGGATTATTACTTCCAGCTATATTCGATGCTGTGATGGTATTGTATAAAATATCATCCACTAAAATTTGTACCTGATCTTTTACCCACACTAAACTATACACGTGGAATTGTTGGTCAAAACTTCCAGTACTTAATACATAATTAGTTCCTTTAGACTGGTGCAAGGTGGAACTTGCGCCCCAATGTAAAGTGCCATAAATTTTATTGGGTTCTTGTCCCAATAATTCCATGATATCCATTTCACCACAGGCAGGCCAGCTAACTTGATCTATATTATTACCTAGCATCCAAATGGCAGGCCATATGCCTTTTCCAGTTGGTACTTTTGCGCGGATATCAATCCTGCCATAGGTAAAATATTTTCTAGCCTTGGTAATCATTCTAGCGGAAGTATAATTATTACCTGTCTCTCTGCGCGCTTCAATAATTAAATTTCCTTTTGATTGAAAGGCGTTTTGGGTTCTGGCTGTATAATTTTCCAATTCAGCATTTCCCCAGCCACCACCTCCAGTTTCAAAAACCCAATTGGCTGTGTTAATGGTATTCCCATCAAACTCATCACTCCATACCAAGTTTTTTCCAGGGTAACTGATGGGGGTACTATAGCCAGTATTATCAACAGTATAGGAGAGTAAATTTTCATTGACAATCGTGCCTGTTCCTTTGTTATTAGAAATCGTGCATCCCGAAGGACTTGATAATTGTACACTAAATGTTTGGTTAGCTTTTCTTGTGCTATCGCCAATAACTTCCACTTCAATGATTCCAGAAAGAGTATTTGCAGGAATAGATAAAGTGCCTGATACTGGTTTGTAATCTGTATTTGAAACTGCCGAACCATCGGCAGTTGTATAACTAATGCTAATCGCAGTGGTACTTACTTTATCAACTGATATATTAAATTGAAACTTAGTATTGGTGCTGCTACGGTCATTACTAATATCACTGATTGTGGCTATTGGTAATGCAACAGTGGGAGTAGATGTTCCCCCGCCACCAGAACCCTTGCTACAAGAACTACTGATCAGGACGGCTAGAAATACAAACGCAATAGATAGTTTTTTCATATAAGGTATTTGTTCAGTCAATCTAGAGTCAAAATAGTTTTTTTAATGCAAACCACGATAAACTGTTGAATGAAATCTTCTCAATTTGATCAAAAAATTAAATTCCTTGCACAAAAAAGCCAATACCCAAATGGATATTGGCCGATTATTTTTTAAATTATTCTACCACCAAGGTCTGAATAGAATGAGGTAAGCTACTAACTTCAACAGCTTTATTTCCAATGCTCATATGGTAAGGAATGGTATCAGCACTTGCATTCATTACAACTACAACTATCGATCCATCGGTATTTTGGAAAGCGGTAGTTATAAATTGTCCTCTACTGGCCGAGCTAATAATACGTTTTGCACCAGGTCGTATAAATTTAGAGAAGTGTCCGATATAATAAAATGAATTCAAATAGGTTAATTCACCGGTTTTCATATCAGCATGTACTGGTGCAAAACAGAAATTACCAACATGGTTTGGTCCGCCTTTCTCATCTAATAAAATATTCCAATCGATCCATGCCACAGTACCATTATTGAAATCATTAATCATTGCTCTGCCATACATTTCACCATATCTCCATTCTTTAACCCTGCTTGCATCATATTTCTCCACACAGCCTTCTGTAAACATTAAGTGTGTATTTGGGAAAGCTTCATAAACGCGACGAACATTGTCATAAATATTGCCACCACCGGTCCAACTTTCATACCAGTGGAAACCAATGCCCCATACATATTTAGCCGCAGCAGGATCGTTTAAAACAGCACTGGCACGTTGATACAACAGATCGCGGTTATGATCCCATGCAATTAATTTTTTATCTCCTAATCCTGATTTTACAAGAGTTGGTCCCAAATAATTTTTGATGAAATTGGTTTCTTCTTCGGCAGTATAATTGCAAGACTCCCAGGTTTGTTTTGCCATTGGTTCGTTCTGTACACTTAAGCCCCAAATAGGGATCCCGATTTCTTGATAGGTCTTTATGAATTTAATATAATAGTTAGCCCAGCTTTGGTAATAGGCTGCTTTTAATTTTCCGCCATGTAACATGTCTTTATTGTCTTTCATCCATCCTGGTGGACTCCATGGGCTCACAAACATCGGTAATTTACCTCCTGCTGCTACAATGGCTTGTTTGATCAATGGAATACGGAATTGTTGATCATGTGCAACACTAAAACTTTTCAATTCTGTATCGTTTTCTTTCACATAGGTATAGCTGTCGCTAGAAAAATCACTGCTATGAATATTGGTTCTCGCTAAAGAATAGCCGATCCCTTTTTCTTTGTTGTAATATTTTTCTAATAGCTCCTGCTGTTTCGACTTCGGTAATTTGGCAAAAACTTCTGCTGATGCATCGGTTAAAGCGCCCCCAATACCTAGAAAAGTTTGAAACTTCTTGTTTGGATCAACAAAAATGGCGGGTTCTGTTTCAAATGGTTGTCCATAAGCACTAAAGTTTAATACGGCAGTTTGACTGAGTCGGTAATTACTGTTCTCGGCTGTAGTGTATACTGTAACTTTTGGCTCTTTTTTCTTTCCAGGATCTTCGCTGGATTTTTTTGAATAAGGTTGATTGGTAGGATTAGGATGAATAGCTATAAAAGCGCTTACAATCGTACCTAATAAAAATGGATACATGGCAAATCATAATTTAAGTGATGCATAAATTTACTAACTTTTAACCCTAATTGAAAGACTATGGCAAAAAAGCAATGGGTTTATTTTTTCATTTGTTTACTTGGACTGCAATTTAATTCTGCGAATGCCAGAAACGAAGAACCACACCCTAGTTTAGCAATTGGCGCTAAAGCACCTGACTTTAGTCTGCCAGGGATTGATGGGAAAAAATATAGCCTGGCTTCATTTGCCGCTGCAAAATTATTAGTAGTTGTTTTTACCTGCAATCATTGCCCAACGGCACAGGCTTATGAGAACAGAATTATTCAGTTAACAAAAGATTATACCAGTAAGCAGGTAGCAATTGTAGCGATCATGCCCAATGATCCAAAATCAATACGATTAGATGAATTGAATTATACCGATGTTGGAGATTCATTTCAGGATATGAAAATCCGCGCAAAGACAAAGGGATTCAATTTCCCTTATTTGTTCGATGGGGATTCACAAGCAACTTCTAAAGCATATGGACCAGTAGCAACGCCGCATGTTTTTATTTTTGATCAGAATAGAGTATTAAGATATTCTGGAAGAATTGATGATTTGGAAAAACCAACTGCCACACCTCATCATTTTGATACAAGAGATGCTTTAGATAAATTGTTAATTGGCGAACAACCCACAGTTGCTACTACCAAAGTATTTGGCTGTTCCATTAAGTGGGCTGAAAAAAGTAATTGGATAGATCTGGCAAAAATCAATTGGGCCAAAGAACCGGTAACTATTGATACCATTGGAGTTTATGGCATCCAAAAATTGATAAAGAATAAAACAGATAAGCTACGTGTCATAAATGTTTGGGCAACCTGGTGTGGACCCTGTGTGTCTGAATTTCCAGATTTTATTACCATCAATAGAATGTATCGGAGCAGAGATTTTGAATGGGTAACCATCAGTGCAGATGAACCTAATAAGCAAACTAAAGTATTGAAGTTTTTACAAAAGCAACAAGCCTCCGCAACCAATTATATATTTAATAGTGAAGATAAATATCAATTAATCGAAGCTATTGATCCAAAGTGGCAGGGGGCAATTCCTTATACGCTTGTGGTAGAGCCTAGTGGTAAAATCTTATATGCCCAGCAGGGGGTAATAGATCCTGCTGAGCTTAAGAAAATTATTGTTGAAAGTGCTGCGATTGGAAGGTATTATTAGTAAGTATTGGTCATGTCTTCATCAACACAAATAATATAATCTGCCTTTCCTTTATTTTCAGCGAGTAGTTGCTTTATATCTTTCTGAGAAACAACTTGTATCGTTGCAATTTTCAGTTCAGGTTTTGCTTTTTTCAAATACCAAACAATGCCTTCATGATTCTCAGAATGATAAGAACCATTGAAGTGAATAAATAAACTGCCTGCTTGATAATATTTCAACATGAAATGCGCCATGGTTGCGTCTTTGATGGCTTGTGCTTTGGGAAGATTATCTCCACCATGTCCGCCCATCATCGCGATCATATTTTTATATCCTGGTAATTCAGGATCATAAGCAATTGGCAAAGGTGCGATCCAGGATTTTTCTTTTGCACTCAAAGTATCAAGCGCAGGGAAGCCACCTTTTGCAACAAGTGAAGCGTATCTTCTTGGAATATTATCAGCAGCAAAAGCGATTTTATTTTCTTTTGCAAAATTTACCAATGGGGCGTAATCGGTTGGATAGTTCTTCCATAAGCGAGCCATTGAGTCTAACGCTTTTTGTTTTATTTCTCCACGTACATACATATCCAATGCCTCTTGATTATCCTGCTCAAACATTTCTGCGCCTAAAACCAGGGCGCGTTTTTCCTTTGCATCTTTGATCAATTCAAGCTGTAACCAGTGTCCAATGGCATTATTATGTAGCTCTCCGAACATAATGATATCGCTATCAATTATTTTGTTGAACATTTTGCCGAAAGATACTTTTTTGCCTTTGGCATTGTACAAAATATAGGCAGGTTTGTCTTGTGCAAATACCGTTGCAGTAAAGCACAGCAATACTATGAGTTGAATGATCTTTTTCATATTTAAAAATACGAAAATAAGATAAGAGATAAGAGATAAAAGATAAGAGATAAAAGATAAGAGTGAAGAGTGGAAAAAGAAGATAAAAGTGAAGAGTGAAGAGTGAAGAGTGAAAAATTGTCCGTGCCTAAATAACGTTGACCGTTTTTAATTGTAGTTTATTTTTAATA
>CAIJLK010000104.1 GCA_903821465.1 uncultured Bacteroidota bacterium
CGATCATTCGTGACGGGCTTTTTCATTTTTCACTATTCACTTTTCATTTTTCACTATTCACTATTCACTTTTCACTTTTAACTTTTAACTTTTCACTTTTCACTTTTCACTTTTCACTTTTCACTTATTAAAATACCTCCCCAAGATTAACAAAGAATCCTCTCGATCCATCTTTCCCAAATCCATAATCGATACAAAGGTTCGCTCCGGAATGTTTGTTAAGTTTTAAACGAAGTCCACCCCCATACCCAGGTGAAATTACCTGAAACTGTGGCGAAATTTCAGGCGTGAAATATTGCAGGTTTCCAAATAGCACCCCACCTAAGAAACCATTCCTTGAAATATTAAAACGGTATTCACTTTCAAAGTAAAACATATTGTTTCCTCGAAAGCGACCTTGAATATATCCACGTCCAGTATTATATTGATCATCCCAACCGGTACTTGGCATTAGTAAATAAGGTGGTGTTCCCCCTACTGTCAACCAATTATAACTCCACAAAGCCAGTGTATTCTTTGAGTGCGCTGGGAACGGTAAATATTTACGTACATCGATTAAAAGTGATTGCCAATTATTATCGCTTCCTAAGAATGTTCGGCTATCTCTGTAAACGGTATTGACATACCATCCATTTTTTGCATTGATTTGATTTAGTCGATTATCATACAATACTTTCAATACTATACTTGAAGCAGTTTCAGTAGACCCAAGTTGGCGATTGATAATTCTATTGAGTCTTGTTGTAACTGAATCAAGAACAGAAATATTCCAATTTTTATCAAAATAGATTCCAGCTCCAACGAAAAAATTTGATGCAACTGATTTTAAAATGGTCTCATGCAGTTTAATACCATAGAAAGCAATCTGGTGCCCTTTATTAGGATCTGTTCTACCTCCTAACCCATAAATATTGGAAGGATAATCGATATACCGATTATCTGAAATGATGTTAAACTTATTGTTTTTGGTCCAAATATTAATTGTTAACGGCGCCAGAATCTGATTGTATTCAGTATAGGTCACACTTGTTGAAATACTGGATAGTTTCTGATTTGCAGCAGAATCGTTATAGTAAGCAAGGTTCGCACTCAAAATACCTGCAAAGCCTGTTTGAAGAGAATAACCTACTGCAGGAATAAAACTGAATTGCTTTTTACTTTTATTTTCAGAAGTATCATTCGGGTGTAAGATTTTATGTTTGTCTTTTTTCTCCACCCCTCTTATTAAATCACTTAAGTCTATTTCAGAAACAGTTCTTGAAAGACTCGCATTATTATTTCGCAAGGAGTCTGTTTGTGCATTTACATGTCCTAAAAACAGATAAGAAAGCAGTAATAATAAATAGGTCTTTAATGGCATTTAAATAATTTGATTGTGAAATTCATTAATGTTATACAACATTACATATCGCTAAGAATTTTTTTATAGCTGGTAATAATACCCTTGATGAGAGAAGAACTAAATCCTTGGTGTTCCATTTCATTTAGTCCCGAAATAGTGCAACCTTTCGGAGTAGTTACTTTATCTATTTCTTGTTCAGGGTGAGTATTCTTTTGAAGTAATAATTCGGCTGCACCCTTTACAGTTTGAGCTGCGATTAAGGAAGCAACTTTGGCGCTAAATCCAATTTCGATCCCTCCTTGAATATTGGCACGGATATATCGCATGGCATACGCAGTTCCACATGCACCTAATACAGTTGCAGCATCCATTAATTTTTCTTCGATCAATACAGTTTTTCCTAATTGATCAAAAGCTTCTGAGACGAAAACAGTTTGCTCATTTGATGTATTGAAAGAACAAATGCAAGTCATACTTTCTTGAATAGCGATAGCGGTATTGGGCATTGCTCTAAAAATAGGGAAATCGGTTCCTACTATTTCTTGGATATCCTTTATCCAAACTCCAGCTACCACACTAATGATGCAATGTTTTGTTGCATCTAAAGCAGGTTGAATCTGTGAAAGCACTTCTTTAAACTGAAATGGTTTAATCGCTAAAATAATCCAAGAAGAATTGCTTACTGCTTCCAGATTATTATTGCCAATTTGCACACCCCTATCGGCAAGCGGTTTTAGTGTGTCGATATTTCTTTTTGTTACAATAAGATCTGAGGGCAACACAAAGCCACTATTGATAAGTCCCTCTGCAATTGCAGAACCCAAATTTCCCCCTCCGATAATGGCAATTTTCTTGTTCATGGTAATCTTAATTAATAAACAATTTCCCCAGCTCACTAGGGTAATTATTCTTACATATATTTCAGTGTTCGTAAATAAAAGCGTACATAATCATCCACGCCTTCTTCAAGTGTATAGAAATGATTCGTATAGCCGGCATTTCGCAGCTTTTGCATGTTTGCTTCAGTAAAATACTGATAGGTTTCTCTCAAATCAAGGGGCATATCTATAAACTCAATTTTGGGAGAAAGATCTAATCCTTTGAAACTGGCCACAGCTAAATCATAAAACGATCTGGCCTGTCCGGTTCCTAAATTATAAATTCCATTATTTTTTTTACGCCAAGTTTTGTGCATCATATGATCACCCATCCAATCAATCACTTTCATTAGATCCTTAACGTAAATAAAATCGCGCAATTGTTCCCCGTCTTTAAAATCGGGGCGATGGCTTCGAAATAGTTTTACAAAGCCATTATTTTTAATCTGATTAACAGCATGCCAAATCACGCTAGCCATTCTTCCTTTATGGTATTCATTGGGACCGTATACATTGAAGAATTTTAATCCGGTCCAATATTCAGGTGTTTCATTTTGTTGCAATGCCCATTTATCAAATTCATTTTTGCTAACACCATATGGATTTAGCGGCTTCAATTTTTCTACAACCGCATGATCATCGTTATAGCCCAATTCACCTGCACCATAGGTAGCCGCAGAAGATGCATAGATTAATGGGATCTTATGTTCTACAGAATAGTTCCAAATTGATTTAGAATATTCAACGTTCAATGCTTCATGAATAGCATAATTGAATTCGGTTGTATCTGTTCTAGCACCCAAATGAATGATCAGATCAATTTTAGGTTTATGCAATTCGAGCCAATCAAAAAAAGAATGGCGTTCCAATACTTCCAAAAAAATTTTGCCTTCCCAATTTTTTCTTTTTCTTTCAATACCAAAATCATCAACCAACAAAAGATTTTCATACCCTTTCTCGTTGAGTGATTGCACCATGCATGAGCCAATAAATCCGGCTGCACCTGTAACTACAATGGTTGCTGATTCTTGCATCTAGTTTAATAGTTTTTCTATAGCAGTATCATATTTATTTTTCCAACCACTGATATTTCCCCAGTCAGTTCCGTTTACGTTGATCTCTCCAGCAGTTACAGTGCCAAGCTCAGTTACAGTAACACCCGCAACACTTGCTTTTTTTAATAAAGCAGCCAATAGATCTTTTGCAACCGATACTACAACTCTACTCTGTGCTTCACCAAACCAGAAAGCATCTTTTCTTTCAGGCTCAGTAGCATTTACAACAAATCCAAGATCACTTGTAAATCCAGATTCTAAAAGCGTAATGGCTAAACCACCCTCACTAATATCATGTGCACTTTGAATCAATCGATCTTTAATAATATTAGTTACAAAAGATTGAATTTTAAATTCATGATCCAAATTAAAATCAGGAGCAGGAGAATATTCAACTGATTTTAATTTGTGTAAATATTCAGATGAACCGATATCATTTTTTTGGTCCCCAATCAATACAATAACATCTCCTTCTTTTTTAAAGTTGAGTGTCATTCTATTTTCAAAATCATCGAGTATTCCTACCATACCAATTGTAGGTGTTGGATACACTGGACCATCTGGATTCTGGTTATAAAAACTCACATTACCACCTGTAACTGGTGTATTGAATTTCTTACAAGCATCACCCATACCGGTAACTGCTTTTACAAATTGATAGTACACTTCTGGATCATAGGGATTTCCGAAGTTCAAGCAATTCGTAACACCAATGGGTTCAGCTCCGCTGCAAACAATATTTCTTGCGGCTTCTGCCACTGCAATCATTCCACCCCGATAAGGATCTGCAAACACATATTTACTATTACAGTCAACCGTGATCGCCAAAGCTTTTCCAGTGCCCTTTGCTAATACAATGGACGCATCGCTTGGTGCATTAGTGGAAGTATTACCTGCACCTACCATGCTGTCATACTGTGTATATACCCAACGCTTTGATGCAATATTGGGTATTTGAATTAGTTGTTCTGCAACAGATTTGATATCATTTGTATCATCAATACTATTGATATCAAATGCTTTTATTTTTTCAAAATATTTAGGCTCGGTATATTCTCTTGTATATTGTGGTGCACCTCCCCCAAGCACTAATTCATAGGCAGGAATTTCAGCTTCCAATTCACCGTGCATATAGAATTTCAACAAGCCATCGCCAGTAACTTCACCGATCTGACTACAGCTTAAATCCCATTTATCAAATACGGCTAAGACCGCAGCTTCTTTTCCTTTTTCAACAACTATCAGCATTCTTTCCTGACTCTCACTTAATAAAAGTTCCCATGCTTTCATGTTTTGTTGACGCATAGGTACTTTATCTAAATCAATGCGCATTCCTACCCCACCTTTCGCACTCATTTCAGCTGTAGAACAAATAATGCCAGCAGCACCCATATCCTGCATACCAATAATGGCATTCGTATCGATCACTTCTAAACAAGCTTCTAATAATTTCTTTTCTTGGAATGGATCACCTACTTGCACTGCAGGTAATTCTTCGGTGCTTTCAGCGGTAATTTCTGCTGAGGCAAAACTAGCACCGCCAATCCCATCTTTACCAGTGGCACTTCCTACAAAGAATACTGGGTTACCAATGCCTGCAGCGGTAGCACTGATCATTTTATTTGATTGCATAATACCCACACTCATTGCATTAACAAGTGGGTTGGTATGATAACAATTTTCAAAATAGACTTCACCACCTACAGTAGGTACACCAAAGCAGTTTCCATAATGTCCAATTCCGTGCACAACACCGGCAAGCAGGCGCTGCGTTTTCGTATCCTGGATATTACCAAAACGTAAGCTATTTAAAGTGGCGATTGGCCTAGCACCCATGGTAAAAATATCTCTTTGGATACCTCCAACACCAGTTGCAGCACCTTGAAAAGGTTCAATAGCACTTGGGTGATTATGGCTTTCAATTTTAAATACAACACCAAATCCGTTACCCATATCCATCAGGCCAGCATTTTCTTCACCTGCCGCAACGAGCATCCTACCACCATCACGGGGAAGGGTTTTCAGCCATTTGATACTGTTTTTGTAACTACAATGCTCACTCCACATTCCACTGAAGGCACATAGCTCAGTAAAATTGGGGGTGCGGCCTAGTTTTTGCTTAATTAGTTCAAATTCTTCTTCGGTAATCCGAAGTTGTTGGGCGGTTTTAACTGTAATTTCCATAACAGCGCGAAGGTAAGAAAGTAGCTCAAAGGGGCAAGGCTAAGTTTTCTACAAAAGAAAATCACATTAATATAAAATAGATATATGAGCCTTTATATTCTAATTCCTTAAGTTTCCATTAAAACCTATTAAAATTTATAAGGGATTAAACATATTTAATAATTATAATACTAACATTTTTCAACATTTCGGGCATTTTTTTGTGATTTTTTTTGAATTATCTAATTTTTTTTAAAGGATTTCTGTATTTTCGTAGGACTAAATCAAAAAAATTATGTCACTTAGATTTCAAGCAATTGGTTCACTGAAAGCAGAATCCGGTGCAGGAAGTTCCATCGGAAGTAGTAAAATCACTAGTATTTTTGGTGAAAACGTATTCACCGTTAAAACTGCAAGAGAGTTTCTAAGCGATGAAGCTTATAAAAGTCTTGTAACTAGTATCAAAGGTGGCAAAAAAATTGATCGCAGTGCTGCTGGTACCATTGCAAATGGGATGCGTGCTTGGGCTGAAGCTAAAGGTGTTACACACTTTACACACTGGTTTCAACCATTAACAGGTACCACTGCAGAAAAGCATGATAGTTTCTTCACATTAAAAAGTGATGGTACTGCAATCGAAGAGTTTGACGGCGCAGCTTTGATTCAACAAGAGCCGGATGCATCTTCTTTTCCGAATGGTGGCATTCGTGCAACATTTGAAGCCCGTGGTTATACTGCTTGGGACCCATCTTCTCCAGCATTCATTATTGAAATTGGATATGGTAAAACATTATGTATCCCTACTATTTTCGTTTCTTATACTGGTGAATCATTAGATTATAAAGCTCCTTTGTTAAAAGCATTGGAAGCATTGAATAAATCAGCTGTTGAAGTAGCTAACTATTTCGACAAAAACGTAACAAAGATTACTGCTACCCTAGGTTGGGAGCAGGAGTATTTTGTTATTGATGAAGGTTTGGCTAATTGTCGTCCTGATTTAATACAAGCTGGTCGTACTTTATTCGGAGCAGCTCCTGCAAAAGGTCAGCAATTAGAAGATCATTATTTCGGTTCTATCCCAGAAAGAGTATATGCTTTCATGCGCGATTACGAAACTGAATCTTATAAATTAGGTATTCCTTTACGTACTCGTCACAATGAGGTTGCACCTGCTCAATTTGAGTGTGCTCCAATTTTTGAAGAAGTAAATATTGCGGTTGACCACAACACTTTGTTGATGGATATTATGAGTCGTGTTGCAAAAAGACATGGCTTACGTGTATTGTTACATGAGAAACCATTTGCTGGTATCAACGGTAGCGGTAAGCATAATAACTGGAGTATGGCAACTGATACTGGTGTTAACTTGTTAGCTCCTGGTAAAACTCCTAAGACTAACTTAATGTTCTTGACCTTCTTTGTAAACACCATCAAAGCAGTTCATGATTATTCAGATATCTTAAGAGCATCTATTGCCTCTGCAGGTAATGATCACAGATTAGGTGCTAACGAAGCTCCTCCTGCAATTATCTCTGTATTCGTTGGTCAGTATTTAGCTAAAGTATTATCTGATATCGAAACAAGAGTAGGCGATAAATTTGATGAGCAAGACGAAGCGATCTTGAAATTAGATTTACATCGTAGCATTCCAGAATTGTTATTAGACAATACAGATCGGAACAGAACTTCACCTTTCGCATTCACTGGTAATAAATTTGAATTCCGTGCAGTTGGTTCAACCGCAAACTGTGCGAATCCTATGATTGCCTTGAATACTATCATTGCTGCTACATTGAAGCAATTCAAAAAAGACGTAGACGGTTTAATTGAAAAAGGCGACAAAAAAGAGATCGCTATCATGCACGTTATTCAACGTTATATTGTTGAAAGCAAAAACGTATTATTTGAAGGTGATGGCTATAGTGCAGAGTGGGCTCATGAAGCTCAAAGAAGAGGTTTGGCAAATGTTAAAACAACTCCTTTGGCATTCGATGCATTGGCTACTGATAAAGCAAAACACTTATTCGAATCCAATGGCATTTACAACCACGTTGAGTTGGAAGCACGTCATGAGATAGAATTAGAGAATTACTTGAAAAAAGTACAGATCGAAGGTCGCGTAATGGGTGATTTAGCTTTAAATCATATCATTCCTGCAGCTATCAAATATCAAAATGAATTGTTGAAAAATATAAATGGTTTGAAAGAAGCTGGTTTACCTGAAGCTGCTTATGCAAGTCAGTTATCTATATTGAAGCAAGTAAGTGAGCATATCCAAGTAATTCATGAGAAAGTTCATGCAATGGTGGATGCTCGTAAGATTGCTAACAATATTGAAAATACGCGTACAAAAGCAATTGCTTACGAAAGTCAAGTTAAAGCTGCTTATTTCGATACCATTCGTTACCATGTTGATAAACTGGAAGCTTTGGTGGATGATGAAATATGGACTTTACCTAAGTATCGTGAGATGTTGTTCTTAAGATAATTTTTTTAACCGAGCAATTATTGCCCTGTTCCGTCCCTCCCGTGTTCTCGGGATCGGGGTCGGAATGGGGCTTTTTTTTACAAATGAATGCCGAGAATTTAAAAGGCTTCACCGATAATCATTTTAAAGAATCAGGTAATTACTAACTTAATAGTTGTTTAAAAACTAAAATAGATAGAAATGAAAAAATTACTTGCAATGATTGCCATTATTCTGGTAGCATCTTTCAACACAATTATGGCTCAACCTCCAGGTGGTGGACAACGTCAGACTCCAGAAGAGCGTAAAGCAATGCTTATTGAAAGATTAAAACCATTGAATCTTACTGCAGTTCAACAGGATTCAGCTGTTGTAATTTTGTCGGAGAGACCAGCTATGGGTAACTTTCAGGACATGACACCTGAGCAACGTCAGGATGCAATGAAAACTTTTACCGAAGCAAGAAACAAAAGATTAGAAAATGCGCTAGGTGCTGATCTTGCGAAGAAAGTGATTGAAACAATCCCTGCTCGTGGTGGCGGACGTCAAGGCGGCGGAGCCAACTAAGAAGAAGTGAAGAGTGAGGAGTGAAGAGTGGACAGGCATTCTCTAAACGATTAAACCTTGGCGACGCCAAGGTTTTTTTTATGCAATACACTTCTCCCTAAAAAAAATCCACGGCAAGCCGTGGATTAAAAAAATATTGTCACAAGACGATTGATTCTCCTTTTTTCACTCTTCACTCTTCACTTCTTCTTCCACTCTTCACTCTTCACTCTTCACTCTTCACTTTTATCTTTTATCTTTTATCTTTTCCCTTTCTTCTACTTCATCTTGAATGACTCCAAGAATTTAGTGGTAAAGTTTCCTTTTCTGAAATCTTCATTCTGCATCAATTGCAAATGAAAAGGAATAGTTGTTTTTACCCCTTCAATTACATACTCGCTCAAAGCCCTATACATAGTATCAATTGCTTCTTCGCGGGTTTGTGCCACTGTTATTAATTTTCCAATCATTGAATCGTAATAGGGAGGAATTACATAACCGGCATATACATGACTATCCACACGAACTCCATGTCCGCCCGGAGTATGCAAATTTGTAATTTTACCCGGAGATGGGCGGAAGTCGTTATAAGGATCTTCTGCATTAATTCTACATTCAATAGCATGCATTTGAGGCTCATAATTTCTACCTGAAATTTTTTCTCCCATTGCAATTTTGATTTGTTCTTTGATCAAATCAAAACTTACTACTTCTTCAGTAACACAATGTTCTACTTGAATACGAGTATTCATTTCCATGAAGTAGAAATTACGATGCTTGTCAACCAAAAACTCAATAGTACCAACACTTTCGTAGTTAATAGCAGATGCGGCTTTAATAGCGGCTTCCCCCATTTTCTGACGCAATTCAGGCGTCATAAATGGAGACGGAGACTCTTCAACTAATTTTTGGTGACGTCTTTGAATAGAACAATCACGTTCACTCAAATGGCAAACATTACCATATTGATCACCTGCAATTTGAATTTCAATATGACGAGGTTCTTCTACGAATTTCTCCATATAGATTCCATCATTTTTGAAAGAGGCTGCAGCTTCAATTTTTGCAGTAGTATATGCTTTTTCAACTTCTTCTTCGTTCCAAACAACACGCATTCCTTTACCACCACCACCAGCAGTTGCCTTGAGAATCACTGGATAACCAACAACTTTAGCTAATTCTTTTGCTTCTTCAATACTCTCAAGTAAACCTTTACCACCTGGCACAACTGGAACCCCCGCTTTAATCATGGTTTCTTTAGCTGTGATCTTGTCCCCCATTTTATTAATCATTTCGGGAGTTGGTCCAATAAATTTAATGCCATGATCGGCACAGATCTGAGAGAACTTGGCATTCTCTGCTAAAAAACCGTAACCAGGATGCACTGCATCGGCATTGGTAATTTCGGCAGCAGCCATTATATGTGGTATATTAAGATAAGAATCTGCACTTTGGGGTTTACCAATACATACAGCTTCATCTGCAAACTTTACGTGAAGACTGTCTTTATCGGCAGTGGAATAAACTGCAACGGTTTTAATACCCATTTCTCTACAGGTACGAATTACGCGTAAAGCTATCTCACCCCTATTTGCAATCAATATTTTTTTAAACATGGATTCAGTTTAATGAGAAAAAAATTATGCAGGCTCAACAAGGAACAAAGGCTGATCGTACTCAACTGGACTAGCATCATCAACTAATATTTTCACAATTGTTCCGCTGATCTCACTTTCAATTTCATTGAAAAGTTTCATTGCTTCAATAATACAAACCACTTTACCAGGAGCAACTTCTGTTCCAATTTCCGCAAAAATTGGTTTATCTGGCGAAGGTCTTCGATAGAAAGTACCGATCATTGGACTCTTGATGGTGATCAAGTTATCTGCTTTAGCAGGAGCTGCTGGAGCCGCAGGGGCACTAGTTGCTGCTGGTGCAGGAGCCGGTGCTGTTGTATACACTTGGTGTTGAGGAGCTGCTACAGTAATGGCTGGCTCTTCTTTTTGTTTGATAGTAACCTTACCATCTTTGTCTTCTATACTGATTTCACCAATATTACTTTTATTGACGATCTTGATTAATTCGTGAATTTGCTTCAAGTCCATAAACGGGAGGTTTTTAGTAAAAAACGGTTAATTTAGGTCAAATCGGGAGGCAAAATAGCCCTTTTTTAGTAAAAACAGCGATTTTCTTTAAAATGGGGACAATTAGGTTTTGCCGTTCAATACCCCTTAAAATGAGAAATGACAGCTCAAAGCTGCCATTTCTGAAATATTGATATTCTTGATTAGTCCTTTACTCTTTCTAGGTATTCTCCTGATTTTGTGTTCACACGTATCAGTTCTCCATCATTAACAAACAAAGGAACCATTACGGTAGCACCACCTTCAACAGTAGCTGCTTTTAAAGCCCTAGTTGCTGTATCACCCCTTAACCCTGGTTCACAATAGGTAATTTTCATCACAATTTTCTCTGGAAGTTCAGCCCCAATTGGAAGCTCAGTCTCGGTATTAATAAATACAAAAACTTCAGAACCATCTTTCAAAAACTGAGGTGCATCGATCATTTCTTCGCCCAAGGTAATTTGTTCGAAAGTTTCGTTGTTCATCAAATTATAACCACTCTCATCCTTGTATAGATACTGAAAAGCTTTCTTTTCTACACGAATAGGATATACGGTTTCACCACTATTCCATGTTTTTTCGATAGAACGCTTATTGTCTACTCCTTTCAATTTCGCCCAAACTTTCGCTGCTGCGCGGGCTGTTTTGTTTTCACCGAATTCCACAACTGAATACAAACTTCCGTCCAGTTTCAGAATCATTCCACGGCTGATGTCGGCTGTATTTGCCATAATTATTAATTTTTAGACTGTTTTATGCAGGCGCAAAAGTAGGGATTGACAGCCAAATCCTAGCTATTTTTTTCGGCTTTTCTATCCTCCTAGCATTTAAGATTTAGCAAAAAATCGTAACTCATTAAAAAAAAATCTCCAATAAAAGCTGCAATAAGAAAAAGTAAGGTATCTCTTATTGAACAAAGCTTTGTTTTTAGAAATGGGCCTGAATAAATTTTTATTCTCATAAAAAGGCTATCGGCGAATTGCATTTAATCAAAAAAATAACACATGAAAAAAGATATACGTCTTCTATTCGTTCTGCTATTCCTTTCTTTTCAATCAATAGTTTCAGCAAATATTGTAATTGTAAAAGGAACTATTAAAGACAGCAGTAATTTTTATCTCGCAAACAGATTAGTTAAAATTTATAGTACTGATAGTACCAATGGAGGTTGTATCATTTCTCATAATGTTTATACCAACCCAAATGGATATTATATCGATACATTAAGATGCACTTCTGGAGATATTCGAAAACTCTATATCATTGTAGAAAACTGCGATGGCACAAAACTCACAAGAGACCCAGCAGTAAATAGTACAGGTGTAGTAGAAGTAAATTTTATTGTTTGTGCCAAACCAACATCAGCACAACCCATCCCTGGATGCAAAGCAGTAATTGCTTTTAATACGAATGATAGTCTAGTGCAATTTAATAGTAAAGAATCCTATGCAGGATCAATCCCTGGAGCTGTTCCTGATAGCATTATCAGTAGAACATGGAATTTTGGTGATAGTTCTACAATCCTTACTGGCAATAGGATTGATCCTAGTCATATATATAAATATGCTGGCAAACACACTGTTACATTAACAATCAAAACAAAGAGTGGATGCGAAAGTTCTTATCAACTTATTTTTGAAACAAAGCTGCGAGTGATACCTACAAATTGCAAAGCATATTTCACAAGTATAGTTACGGATTCTATTGCAAAATTTAATAGTACTGGTTCTCAAGCAAGTGTTACTCCGGGATTAGCATTGGATAGTATTGTTAGTCGCACTTGGTATTTTATGGACAGTAATCCAAACTATACAACCATTACTGGAAATATAATTGATACATCCCATACTTATAAGCAACCAGGCACATATCAAGTATACCTTGTGATCAAAACAAAATTGGGTTGTGAAAGTAAATTCACTGCACCAGTTACCATTAAAGCACCAGCCCCACCAACAACTTGTAAAGCATATTTCACAAAAACAATTACAGATGGTTTGGTCAAGTTTAACAGCGCAGATTCTAAAGCCGCAAATGATAGTGATGTGATTGTTAGTCGCTATTGGATCTTTGGTGAAACAACAAGTATTGCTGGCGTTATACAAGGGAATATTATCGATCCAAGCCATACTTATGCAAAGCCAGGAAAATATATTGTGCTACTATATATCAAAACAAAATCTGGTTGTGAAAGTAGATATGCCGATACGCTCATCATTTCGAAAGTGGTTTGTACTGCAAAAGCAAGTTTCAGTGCTGAAAAAATTAATTTGAAGAAAGTGCACTTTAATAGCAATTTGAGCACAGTTCAACTTGGCGACAGCATCATTCAACGTACTTGGAAATTTGGTGACAATACCTACTTGCAAGGAAATACGATACAATTAGAAAGAGAATATCCAACACAGGGTATTTATACAGCCTGTCTTCAAATAGTAACTTTGAATGGATGTAAGGCAGATACCTGTAAGCAAGTAGTGGTTCAGGATACAGCAAATGTTCCGACAGTTCCAAATGACTATATTAAAATCTTAGCTATCAATCCAAATCCAGTGATTTATAATTTCCGAGCTACTATTTTCAGTAGTGCTAAGGATATTGAATGTGAAATAGATGTCTATGATATTTATGGCACATTAAAATCTACAATGAAAAAAATACTTTCAAGAGGAAACAATATTATCGAGGTAATTACCAGCAATCTTTACCATGGTCCCTACTTCTTAAGAGTAGTTTCAAAATCCGGAAAGGACAGCAAGATTTTCTACAAGCTCTAAGAAAAAAATTGAAATAATGGGTTTTATCGAAGAATACTAGTCCGTTTTAACCTATTTTTGCGCCAAATTTTAAGTAATCCATGGCAGTTTTAGTAAATAAACAGTCTAAAATCATCGTACAAGGTTTTACCGGCACAGAAGGTACATTCCATGCAACTCAGATGATCGAATACGGTACCAATGTAGTAGGTGGTGTTACGCCAGGTAAAGGTGGTAGCTTCCATCTTGACAAGCCCGTTTTTAATACCGTTTCTGACGCTGTTAAAGCAACAGGAGCAAACGTAAGTATCATTTTTGTTCCGCCTGCATTTGCTGCAGATGCAATCAAAGAAAGTGCTGAAGCAGGTATCGCCCTAGTGGTTTGTATCACTGAAGGCATTCCGGTTCAGGATATGGTAAATGTGAAAAACTATTTGCAAACAACCAGTACCCGTTTAATCGGACCAAACTGCCCAGGGGTAATCACTGCTGATGAGGCTAAAGTAGGTATCATGCCTGGCTTTATTTTCAAAGCAGGAAGAATTGGAATTGTTTCAAAAAGTGGTACCCTAACTTATGAAGCGGCTGATCAAGTAGTGAAAGCTGGCCTTGGTATTAGCACTGCAATCGGAATTGGTGGCGATCCAATCATTGGAACTCCTACCAAAGAAGCAGTTGAATTATTGATGAACGATCCTGAAACTGACGGTATCATTATGATCGGCGAGATTGGTGGTAATATGGAAGCAGAAGCTGCTTATTGGGTTAGAGATCATAAAACAAAGCCTGTAGTTGGTTTCATAGCTGGACAAACTGCACCTCCGGGTCGCAGAATGGGTCACGCTGGAGCCATTGTAGGTGGCGCAGATGATACAGCAGCAGCTAAGATGAAGATTATGGCTGAATGCGGTATTGAAGTAGTAGCTAGTCCAGCAAATATTGGTAAAACAATGGCAGCAGCTATTGCAGCATTGAAAAAATAAGAAATCACACTACTATATAATCCCGGTCAGACATCTGACCGGGATTTTTGTTTTTAGCAATAAGTTGAAAAGGTTTTGTTAATAGGTAAATTCGTTTATGTATTGGTTGCGAAATTGCATCTAAACTGAAACCGCACTAATGGTTAGCATTATGAATTTGAAAAAATTAATAGTTGGATGCGCGTTATTATTTGGGAATACTTTGTTTGCTCAGCTGCGCGACACTGCCTTTTCTAAACAATGGATAGAAATAGATAGTTTAATTGGGGTTAGCAAATTGCCCAAATCGGCCCTAGTTAAAGTAAAGGATGTGTACAGTTTAGCAGAGAAAAAATCAAACAATGTACATCAGCTAAAAGCGCTTTTATATCGGGTTGCACTTGAAAATGATATTACAGAAACTGATATCAATAGAAACACAGCTTCCTTACAAAAAGAATTGGCCAAGAATAAGGATGCCGACATTCAAGCATTATTACATGTACTGATCGCTAAACAGTATCAAGAATATTTCAATAACCATCGCTGGCAATTGTATCAGCGATCGAATATAAGCTTAGCAAAAAAAGAAGATATACTTAGCTGGTCGGCCGATGACTTTCTAAAAGCAATAGAGACAGAATATTTTCTTTCATTAAAAAATAAAGCTCTTCTCAAAAAAACTTCCGTTACAAAATTTGATGTATTACTTTACAAAGGAGATGCCGAATACCTGCGCCCTACTCTTTTTGACCTGATTGCACACGACGCATTGGATTATTTTAAAACAGGAGAAGGATCTAAAACCAGACCAATAAATGATTATAGCATTCAGCAAAGAGAAGCACTCAGTGGCTATACTATTTTTTCTAATACCCAACTAAATACAAGCGACAGCAGCGCACACGCCTTTAAAGCTTTGCAACTATTTCAAGAATTGATCCGTTTTCATGAAAGCGATAGTAATAAAGCGGCACTCATTCTGGTAGATGTGGACCGCATCAACTGGGTTAGTCAGCAAGTAACATTTGAAAACAAAAAGCAGTTAAAAGCGGCTGCCTTACATTCGATTGCTACAGCATTCAAGAGCGATCCGGCTTCGGCACATGCGATGTTACAACTAGCGAAGGACAAAGCAGAATTAGCGGAGAGCTTTATCGCAAATATTGATACGACCAACCGATTTAGCTATCAAGAAGCGTTGCTCCTGATAGCGAAAATTGAACAACTATATCAAAAAGAAAATCCAGTTAAAGATGCATTAGAAAATCTAAAGCAAGATATCCTTAGAAAAAGTTTAAGTACGGAATCTGAAATGGTGAATATTCCTGGAAAGCCATTTAGAGCTTTGGTTAAATTTAAAAATGTTGACACTATTTTTATTAGAATTATTGCGATAGCCTTGGAAGAAACTAGCGCCTATAATAATCGTGATACCATCATTTATCGTCTATGCAATTCCAAACCAATGATTTCCTTTAAGCATTGGCTACCAAATACCGATGACCATCAGGATCATCGTGTTGAAATTAAACTTGACCCACTTTTGAATGGTGAATATATTTTGTTTACTTCTTCGGGGAAGGACTTTAATAAGGATTCCGATATTTTAAATTACCAACCTTTTCAGATCTCAAATATTAGTTTAGTTCAAAACAAAAATAATTTTTTTGTACTAAACAGAGAAACTGGTATGCCCATTCCTAAAGCTACCATTAATGTTCTTAGTCAAACTAGCTATCAATATAACTTACCCTGGAATGCCGAATCAAAAGCAACTACTGATGAAAATGGCTATTTTAAATTAACAACAGCATCAAACAACAACTATTATCGATTTGATATTGAATCGAAAAATGATCGACTTAGAATTTTTAATAACAGTTTTATTAGTGGATCACCGGTTGATAATACAGACAATCAAGTTTATGAAATGGAGAACGAAAAAACATTCTTTTTCACTGATCGGAGTATTTATAGACCTGGACAAACAGTTTTATTTAAATCAATTGTAACTACTTTAGAAAAAGCCACAAATCGAAGCAAAATTGTTGCACATTCTACTGCTACCGTTTATTTAAAAGACGCTAATTATAGAATTGTCGATTCTTTGAAATTTACCTCTAATGATTATGGCAGCTTTACCGGAAAATTCGTACTGCCTGAAAAATTATTAACTGGAAATTTTACACTCAGTTTAAAAAAAGCATTAAAGGGTGAGGCAATGTTTTCAGTAGAAGCATATAAACGCCCAACCTATACAGCTAGTTTCGAAAAACTAATCAAACCTTATCGACTAAACGATTCGATAGAAGTGAAGGGAATTGCAAAAGCATTTGCCGGAAATTTTATTACAGGTGCTAAAGTAAGCTACCATATAGTAAGAAAAGCGAGGCCAATGTATTTCTATTTACGGTATAATAATTTCAGATATAGTCCCCCCCAAGAAATAGGCCAAGGCAGTTTACAAACTGATAGCAAGGGTGCATTTATCATCCGTTTCAAAGCATTACCAGACATGAGAATGGATTCAAATTCGAATCCTATTTTTGA
Source organism: uncultured Bacteroidota bacterium (assembly GCA_903821465.1). Classification (GTDB taxonomy): domain Bacteria; phylum Bacteroidota; class Bacteroidia; order Chitinophagales; family Chitinophagaceae; genus Sediminibacterium. The sequence goes on from CAIJLK010000104.1 coordinate 16,846, forward strand.
TTACACGATTGATGCAACTGTTACTGATCCTTCTGGAGAAACAAGAACAACGACTAAGAAAATTAGCTGCAGCTATCAATCGCTTTTGTTACAAGTATCCCATCCTCAAATAATCAATGCCAATCAAGAAACAAAGATTGGCATTACTGCTTCCAACCTCAACGAAGAAATACAGTCCGCCTTAGTGAATATTAAATTAGTGGAACTGCAAGCACCTGAAAGATTGATCAGAGATCGTTATTGGAGCAGACCCGATCAATTTGTAATGAGTAAGGATGACTATATTAAAAGTTTCCCATTTGATTTGTACGACAATGAAAACGAATTTAATACTTATCCTGTTGCAAGAACTGCCATAGAGACTACAATTGATACAAAGCATAAGAATGAATTTTTCATAGATAAAGCACAACTAAAATCGGGCTATTATCAAATCATTGCAAGCACCAAAGATGAACAGGGTAAATTAGTAGAATACAAGAATTATTTACAGGTATTCGATCCACAAAATAATTCGCTCGCTTCGGGAAATATTCATTTTATGTATGGCAATAGTTCGCCTATGGAGCCGGGAGAAAAAGATACGATCTATTCAGGCAGCATGGCAAAAGAATTATTTGTGATTCGACATATTCAAAAACAGCATCAAAAAGATGCCTATAGTTTTATTAATACAAAAAAAGGAATCGAACCATTTGTTTATTCAGCAAACGAACAAGACCGAGGCGGCATTCAGATTGGGGAGTTATCTGTTTTTCAAAACAGGGTCTTCGTTAATAATTTTACTAAACCTGTTCCATTTACCAATAAAGAATTAGCCATCAAATATGCCAGCTTTAGAAATAATACAGAACCTGGCTCGGATGAAAAATGGACGGTAGAGATCAGTGGTAAAAAAGGTGAAAAAACGGCAGCAGAATTATTAACTACCATGTACGATGCTTCATTAGATGATTTCAAAAGCCATCAGTTGAATAGACCTAATTGGTGGACCGCAGAGCATAAATATGATACCTGGAGTTTTAATTCTAATGTTGGAAACCAAAATTCCACCACACACTTTATTCATGATATCTCTTGGAACACTGAAACTGATATTATCTATGATCGTATTCCTTACAACTTTGAAGACCTTTGGAATATTAGTTACAACAATCATTTAAAACTCAAAGAAAAGCCGTTCATTAATTCACCCTATGGATTTGGATCTTATAATCCTTTAGCGAAAATGGATAATTCCTTTGCTTTGAATGAAATTGTGACTGTGGGTGCTGGTGTTCAGTCAAAAACAATACGTCTTAGTGGCGCCAACACAATCAATCCTATGGCTGCCCCCCCTCCTGCCCTTAAGGACGAAGATCATAACAAGGTGAATCATAATTTGGAGGATAACCTTGATCAAAAAACAGCTTTAACCACAGAAACCCAGATCCGCAAAAATTTCAACGAAACAGCATTTTTCTTCCCGCAATTATATGCAGATAGTACGGGCACTTATCGATTCAGTTTTACTATGCCTGATGCTGTTACCAAATGGAAGTGGATGAGTTTTGCGCATACAAAGGATTTATCTTCTGGTATGCAATCGGCATACATTCAGACTCAGAAAACCCTCATGGTACAATCCAATGCACCTAGGTTCATGCGTGAAGGAGATAAAATGGAATTCAGCACACGGATTGCCAATATGAGCGACAAAGAATTAACTGGTCAGATTACGCTGGAATTAGTAGATGCAACAACGAACACTTCGGTTGATGGTTGGTTTCAAAATATTTTTCCAACACAATATTTCACAGTTGGTGCCAAGCAAACGGAAGCTATAAAGTTTCCTATACAAATTCCTTTCAGCTATAACAAACCATTAATCTGGCGAGTGGTGGCAAAATCTGGCAATTATAGCGATGGAGAAGAAAATGTATTGGCAGTTTTAAGCAATCGATCACTAATTACTGAGAGCCTTCCAATATTAGTAAAAGGCGATACGACGCAACAATTTCATTTCACCAAATTGTTAAACCAAAACAGTAGCAGCCTAACCAATGAATCATTAATTATTGAATTTAGTAGTAATCCCATCTGGTATGCGGTACAAGCGCTCCCCTTTTTAAAGCAGGGAATGGATAATTGTGCGGAAGCCATCTTCAATAGAATTTATGCCAACAGCATTGCTGCGTATATCGTAGGTAAAAATCCAATCATCAAAACTTGGTTCGAGCAATCTAAAAAAGATACGGCATCCTTATTATCAAATCTTCAAAAGAACCAGCAATTAAAACAAGTGTTATTAGAAGAAACGCCTTGGGTATTGGCAGCAAATACGGAAGCTGAAAGGAAAAAGAATTTAGCCGAACTGTTCGATCTATTAAAATTGGCGGAATCAAACCAATCTTCTTTGGCGAAATTGCAAGAATTGCAATTACCCAATGGTGCATTTAGTTGGTTTAAAGGTGGCTATGAAGATCCATATATCACCACTTATATTTTAACGGGTATTGGAAAGTTGAAAATTTTGGGTGCATTAACTCCAGACCAAGTTGATCAATTCAGACCAATGCTCATCAAAGCCATTCAATATGCTGATGAAAAAATAAATTCAGCATATCAATGGCTGATTAGTCATTCAATTGATTTAAATCTCAAGCATATTGGAAGCAGGGAAATTCAATACCTGTACATGCGTAGTTTCTTTGCAGATATTGTCAAAAAAACAACTACTGCTTCAAACTATTATTTTAAACAAAGCAAAATAAATTGGAAACAATTTTCAGTTTATTATCAATCAATGATTGGGCTCATTCAATTAAGAAATAAAGATGAACAATTTGTAGGCAAAACATTGCTTCCATCCATATTTGAGAATGCTGTAACTGATACACAGAAGGGCATGTATTGGAAACAAACTGCATGGGACTGGTATAGTTCTCCAATAGAGACCGCTGCATTGGTTATTGAATTGACTTCTGAATACAATCAAAAAAATAATTCATTAGTAAGAACAAAAGAAATTGACGAGATCAAAACTTGGTTGATCTTAAATAAACAAACCAATAACTGGAAAACCAGTATCAAAACTGCCAATGCTTGCTATGCATTACTCTTAAATGGAACTGATTGGCTGAAACAACAGAAAACAGTTCAAGTAACATTGGGCAAAACAGTCATCAACAGTAGTAATGAAAAAATAGAAGCTGGTTCGGGATATTTTGAAAAAAGAATTGATGGCCCAAAAGTAGATCCTACCATGGGCGAGATCAAACTAACTACCAAAACTGCCGGCGCACAAAAAAACAACCAACCTGCATGGGGTGCTATTTATTGGCAGTACTTTGAGGACTACGATAAAATTACGGAAGCCGCATCACCACTAACTGTTCAGAAAAAAATAATGATCGAAACAGTTACAGCTAAGGGCAAAGAACTCGTTCCAGTTGATCTAAACAATCCGCTGAAAGTGGGCGACAAAGTTGTGATAAGAATGCTGATCAGAACAGATCGTGATATGGAATATCTGCATTTGAAAGATATGCGTGCTGCGGGTATGGAGCCAGTGAATGTATTGAGCGGATACAAATGGCAGGATGGAATGGGTTATTACGAAAACACAACTGATATTAGTAGCAACTTTTTTATCAGCCACATGAATAAAGGAACTTATGTTTTCGAATACCCGGTTTACATCACGCATACTGGAAACTTTTCTGTAGGTATTGCAAGCATTCAATGTATGTATGCCCCGGAATTTAACAGTCATTCAGAAGGCATAAGAATCAACGTGGCTGAATAAAGTTTATATTCCCGATTCAATCCCACAGTTTGATTCAAAGATCCACCATACAGCTATTACGGATTCCGTTTAGCTTTTTTCTGATGCCAGTGTTTTGGTTTGCGCTAAGCAGTTCAGATCATATCGATTGGCACAGGGCTGTATTGGTTTTCGTTTTGTTGCATGTTTTTCTTTATCCATCCAGCAATGGGTACAACAGTTATAATGATCGGGATACTGAAAGCATTGGCGGACTTTCCAATCCGATGCAGCCAACAAAGCAATTGTATAAAATAACCCTTGCTTTAGATATAGTAGGTTTTGCACTTTCCTTTTTACTAAGTACAGTCTTTGCCGGATGTTTTCTCTTTTTTATTATTTGCTCTAGGTTATATAGTTGGCGAGGTTTGCGTTTAAAGAAATATCCTATTTTAGGCTATTTGCTGGTCATTAGCAATCAAGGCTCCTTAGTTTTTTTTGCAATCGCACATGGTGTTAGTAGTACACTAACCATGGATGTTCCCTTTTTACTAATTGTTGCTGCGGGTTTATTAATTGGTGGATTCTACCCAATCACTCAAATATACCAACACATTCAGGATCGTAAAGACGGGGTCAAAACCATTTCCATGCTACTAGGCAAAAGGGGCACTTTTATATTTTGCTCCGTCCTATATCTATTAGCTTTTGCATGCCTCTTTTTGTATTATCAATCTGTTCTTAGTTTACATAATTTTTGGATTGTTCAACTTTTTTTCATCCCAGTGGTTGTATATTTTATGAATTGGATGTTAGCGGTCTGGAGAAATCCAGAAAAGGCTGATTTCAAAAACACCATGCGAATGGTTTGGCTGGCAAGTACTTGCACCAATCTAGCATTTATTACATTATTAATATTGAACCATTTTGGCTGATATCGTATCTATAGCAACTGCTTCACCAACCTATGCGCACAAGCAGGAAGATATCCTGCATTACATGCAAAAAGCCTATCAGTTAGATAATGAGGAAAAGAGAAAATTGGCTTTTCTATATCATCATAGTGGTATCGAAACAAGGCATTCTGTTATTCCTGATTATGGTATTACGCAAGCAGACTGGAACTTTTTACCAAAAAATGATCAAGATGCTTTCCCTTCTATTGAGCAGCGAATGGAATTGTATAAAAACAATGCGGCTCCCATTTCAATAGAAGCCATTAAGAAATGTATCGAACCATTTATTTCTGCTGACAAAATCACTCACTTAATTACCATAAGTTGTACAGGCATGAGTGCGCCAGGATTAGATCTCGAGATCATGGAAGCAATGCAACTATCAACGACCCTTTTTCGAACTTCTATTAATTTTATGGGATGCTATGCTGCCATACATGGTTTAAAATTGGCAAAATTCATTTGCGATAGTGAGCCCAATGCGCAGGTAGTATTAGTGGCAACTGAATTATGCACCTTGCACTTTCAAAAAGAATATACACTAGAAAGTGCCTCAAGTAGTCTCTTATTTGCAGATGGCTCTGCAGCTGTTTTGGTGAATAATAATGGTACTAGTCTAAACGCTTTGCAGATCGAAAGCTTTCATTCACAAGTGGCTTTTGAAGGGAAAAAAGATATGGCTTGGGAAATTAGCAGTAAGGGTTTCTTAATGACATTGAGCAGTTATATCCCGCAACTTATTAAAGAAGATATTGAGTTACTTATTGCTGCAGCGCTTCAGAAAAAAGGCCTTACCATCCAAGATATCCCTTATTGGAGTATTCATCCTGGTGGTAAAAAGATTGTAGATGTGATTGAACAAAAATTAGCATTAACTGCAGCACAAACAAAATATGCAAGAAAAATATTAGCAGAAAATGGGAACATGTCTTCGCCCACCATACTTTTTGTATTAAAAGAAATTATGGACTCACCAATTGAATCTGGGGATCATGTTTTTGGAATAGCATTCGGACCAGGACTAACTATGGAAACTTTTCTTTGTAAAAAGAAATAAAAGCATTGTACATGAATTTAAAAAGTCGCTCTTATCAAAAAGAATTGCTCGACGGTGAAGAAATCCCTTTTGCCGATATTGCTCAAACAATGCGGGAGCTAAATACCATTAATACTTATCTAGGCGGACACGCCATTACTTTAGATGGATTTCAGCAGTTGGTGAAAGAAAAGAAAGAAATTACGGTTTGTGAAATTGGATGTGGTGGTGGAGATAACTTGGTTGCAATTGTAAAATATTGCAAAGCAAAACAGATCAAGATCCATTGTATCGGAATCGATTATAATACCGAATGCATTGCCTTTGCAAAACAAAATGAGTATTTGAAAGAAAATACAGACTTCATTTGTAGCGATTATGCAAAAGTTCATTTTGAGAACAACCCAGATATTATTTTCTCGAGTTTATTCTGCCATCATTTTACTGATGAAGAACTGATCCTTCAACTTCAATGGATGCAACAGAATGCAGGGTTAGGATTTTTTATCAACGATCTGCACCGGCATGGATTGGCCTATTTTTTAATAAAAATATTGACACAGGTATTTTCAAAATCATACTTGGTAAAAAACGATGCCTGCTTAAGTGTTGCGCGGGGATTTAAAAAAATGGATTGGCAAATGCTATTTTCAAAAGCAGGGATCATTCATTATCAAATGAATTGGAAATGGGCTTTTAGATACTTAATTGTAAATGAACAGGACCCTAGATGAAACAGGATTTTGACATAGCAGTTGTAGGTGGCGGGTTAGCAGGCTTAAGTCTGGCCATCCAGTGTGCAGTTGCAGGATACCGAACAATTTTATTCGAAAAAGAAACATATCCTTTTCAAAAAGTCTGTGGCGAATATATCAGCAATGAGTCCCTCCCCTTTTTAGAAAAAATAGGTGTTCCCATTTCATCTTGGGGCCTGCCTAACATTAACGAATTGAAAATATCTGCACCTAACGGAAATGTCTATCAGTTTTCGTTACCACTTGGTGGATTTGGAGTAAGTAGATATAAACTAGATGAATACTTATATTGCATTGCATTAAGTAAAGGCGTTACTGTAATGACGGGTACAAAAGTGCAGGACATTATTTTCAAATCAGATGGGTTCGAAATCAAAACTGATCAAAGCGTTTATTACAGCAAAATAGCAGCCGGCAGTTTTGGCAAAAGAAGTAATCTAGACATTCATTTAGCCCGCCCATTTGTTAAGGCAAAGCCCAATGTTTTAAATAATTTTATTGGCGTTAAATACCATATTCGATATCCACACCCAACAAATCAAATTGCATTACATAATTTCAGTCAAGGTTATTGCGGTATCGAGGAAATAGAAAACGGAGAATGCTGTTTGTGTTATTTAACCACCTCAGAAAACCTAAAAAAATCGGGAAATAGCATTCGAGAAATGGAAGAAAAAATTCTATGGAAAAACCCATTATTGAAAGATATTTTTAACAATGCCGAATTTATCTTCAAAAAACCACTTACTATTTCTCAAATAAGTTTTCAAAAGAAATCACAAATTGAAAACCATCTGCTCTGTGTTGGTGATGCAGCAGGCATGATTACACCCTTATGTGGGAATGGCATGAGCATGGCTTTACATGGCAGCAAAATTGCCTTTCAAAATATTGATCAGTATTTCAAAAATGGTCGGAATCGATTAGCCTTAGAGACTAACTATGAGCAGCAATGGAAAAAACAATTTGCAAAAAGGATTTTTGTTGGCAGAACAATACAACGCCTATTTGGTAACGAACATATCACGAATTACTTTCTGCAATTCATACAAAATTTTCCCGCACTCTCTAGAAAATTGATCAATGCTACACATGGCAAACCTTTCTAATTGGTAAGATTCAGAATTATTGACGAATTTCGTGCACATGCAAGTTGATTATATCATTGTTGGGCAGGGACTATGTGGAACATTCCTGAGTTGGAATTTAATTTCGTCGGGCAAAACGGTATTGGTGATTGATGATGATCAACCCTCCACTTCAACCAAAGTGGCTAGTGGCGTAATTAATCCGGTTACAGGAAGAAGAATTGTGCGTACCTGGGAAATTGAAAAATTATTACCCTTTGCATGGAATGCATATACTGAATTTGGAAATGAATTAGGGGTAGAATTAGTAAGAAAATGTAATATTCTTAATTTCCATCCCACACCACAAATGGAACTTGCCTTCAGAGACCGAATACCTGAAGAAAAAGAATACCTGCGTTTACCAGAAGACCAGGAAGCATGGCGGACTTATTTTAATTTTCCTTTTAGCATTGGAGAAATTGATCCTTGTTTGTTGATTGAATTACATGGCATGCTGCAGGGATGGAGAAAAAAGCTGATCGCAGCGAATGCTTTATTATCTGAACGTTTTGAATGGACCGATTGTCAGATCGAGCCAGAACTTGTGACCTATCAAAATCATGAAGCTCAAAAAATAATTTTCTGTGAAGGCACGGAAGGACTCGACAATCGCTATTTCAGTTTATTACCTTACGCAAGAAATAAAGGCGAAGCCATCATTGCAGATATTCCTGGTTTACCCAGAACCAATATTTATAAACAGGGCGTGAATCTAGTTCCTTGGCATGACGGACTCTGGTGGATTGGTTCTACCTATGATTGGAATTTTACAGATCTGATGCCCACAGTTGAGTTTAGAAGAAATACACAAACCCAATTATATCACTGGCTAAAATTACCTTTCGAAATTGTGGATCATATCGCGTCTGAGCGACCAGCGAATATGGAAAGAAGGCCATTCGTTGGATTGCATCCTATCCATCAGTCCGTCGGTTTATTCAATGGTATGGGTACCAAGGGCTGTTCTTTAGCTCCTTACTTTGCCAAACAGTTTTCAGAATACTTAATTCATCAAACACCGATGGAGCCGCTGGTTGACATAAATCGCTTCAAGAAGATTTTAAGTCGCTAATTCCTAACAAAAATTTAATTTAGTTCCAACTTCCAATTTGAACTATTCCAAATGGGTAATCTGGTTAATGAAAATGTATTTGATATGACTACAAATGAACATCCTACAGTTACAGCCATTCCTGTAGCACCCAATGAGCCCATTTATAATATTCCATTGCACTATCGCAAAATGGAAAACCTGCACATTGTTTTCTGGCTGTTCAAAGATGTGGCCTGGTGTATGGTTTGGAAACCACTTGGAATTGTTATGATCTTCCCAACTTTAATTGTTTCGATTCTGATAGCTTGGAGAACCCGTCAATTTATGTCTGAACTCTGCCATAATCTAGCCATTACCATTTGGATTACGGCCAACTCTTATTGGATGATTAGTGAATTCGTGGGTTTTGATACCCACCCCTTATTCGGCAGTTTCACTATGAAACACCTTGCGATCATTCCTTTTAGCATCGGATTGCTGATCTTGGGCTTTTACTACCTCATCTGGAAGCCCCGCCACAAGAACGAACTTGAAACAATGTAGCAAATTTTGACCCTTTTTTAGCTGTTTTACCACTCTTCATACATACTCTACCACTGGTATGAATGCGTGGCCCGCTAGACCCGTATCCCCTTTGAAGCAGGCCTTCCAACCCTATATCTTTACTGTATCAAAGAAAACGGAGCTAGTCTCCCAACCACATGAACCACTTATTGGAATTTCTTTTCGGACGTTGCAGACAGCGTGAAAACCCACCAGAAATTCATCGGCTATAATTCAGCCAAGAAATCCATCAAAAAAATTAGTCACCCGAAAGCACTAACCAGCATTAAGCGGGTTAACTTTAGCATCAACCTATATTTTGATGGTGGTCGATCAACGGCCCGAGTATCAACAAAATTGAAAACTGACATTTATGTATACCATGAAACCGATCGTATTAGCGATTTTGGGAGGCGCTGCCTTATTATATTTAATTTCTTGCCAAGACCCTCAGCCCAATGAGGATGTAACCAACACTGTAAACAAATCTGGTGCTATTGAAAGCGCTGTGAAAGTAGAACACTTAGATAGCTTGCACGATATTCTAGTTACTTCTCATGCTGTATGGGCACACGATAGTTTGATCAAAAATATTGTTTACCGCGATACCCTTCCTAGTTTGGGCATCCATAATACTTATGCTGAAAATCAGGATGGCGATACAAAAGCTATTTCAGTTAAGAAGGATTATGAAATTTATATCACTGTTAAGTAAACAAAAATGAAGAAATCAAAATATGTTCAGCTAGTGTTGATTACAGCTGCATTAGCAAGTTGTAATCAAGCAAAAAAACCGGATTGGGGAGATAACTCTAACATGCATATCCGAAGCGATAGCACGGCTCCTTATACCAATGTACATCATAACGCTGGCATAGGAACTGCTCTGCTTTGGTATTATGCATTCAGACCCTATGGCAATTATAACAATGGCTTTTATCAACGCGCAGGATATTATTCCAGTGCCATCCATCCTAGTTCCAATATTGGATCGAATGGTTTTAAAGCAGCAGTAAGCAGGGGTGGATTTGGAAGGAGCGGATTTAGCGTTTCTTCATAAAAAATTATTCAAAGAATCATGGAAAGAAATAAAATTACTGCCAGAAATAATTGGCAGAACGAAGTAGAAAAATTAGGCTTTGGTTTTCATAGTACCAATGTTCCGTATTGGGATGAATCGGTTTATTATAGTTTTGAAATGCCTGAAATTTTGGCGATTGAAAAAGCTACCAATGAATTATGGGATCTTTGTTTAGGTGCCGTACAACATGTAATGGATAATAATTTGTACCACAAATTTAATATCCCTGAATGGGCGATTGAGATGATCGAAAAAAGTTGGACCGAAGATCATCCTGCTATTTACGGACGATTTGATTTGTGTTATAAAGATCGGCAAATTAAAATGCTGGAATTCAATGCCGACACGCCAACCAGTTTGTATGAAGCCGGTATTGTACAATGGTTTTGGCTACAAGACTTTGATAAAAGCAAGGACCAGTTTAATAGTGTTCACGAGAAATTGATCAACTATTGGAAGTACTTAAAAAATTATTTGAATCCAGGTATTTTGCATTTTACTTGCCTGAAAGAAACATTGGAAGATTTAACGAATACGGAATATTTGCGCGATTGTGCCATACAAGCAGGCATAGAAACTAAATTAGTTTTTATCGATGATATTGGTTGGGATGATGATGGAAAACAATTCCTTGATTTAGAAGATGAGCCGATCAAAAACATTTTTAAATTGTATCCCTGGGAATGGATCCTGGCCGAATCGTTTGGTAAAAATATTCCGAACGATTCTAATAGGGCATTGTGGATCGAACCAGCATGGAAAATGATCTTATCGAATAAAGCCATCCTTCCAATTTTATGGGAATTATATCCTGATTGTCCGTATTTATTACCCGCTTATTTTGAAGCAGATAAATTAACGAACTATGTTAAGAAACCTATCCTATCAAGAGAAGGTGCGAATATCGATCTGGTGATGAAAAATATGTCGCTTGCTAAAACAGAGGGACAATATGGTAATGAAGGATATATCTATCAAGAGTTATTTACACTGCCTAATTATGCAGATCATTATCCGGTAATCGGTTCTTGGATAATTGGCCAAGAAGCAGCAGGCATGGGCATTAGAGAGGCAGATAGTTTAATTACAGATAATAAAAGCAGATTTGTTCCACACTTGATTCAATAAAAAAAATTACCATTTCACCCTGCTTGCCAGAACAGTGATACTAAAACCTAGTATGGCAATCAGTGTGAAAGACCATCTTAAACTGGAGTATTCAGCGATGGTGCCGATTAATGGGGGGCCTAATAAAAATCCAATAAATCCAATTGTAGAAATAGCAGCAAGTGCTGCACCGGGCGACATGGTTTTTGATTTTCCTGCGGCACTATATACCAGCGGCACAACAGAGGAAACTCCTAATCCCACCAGCATAAATCCAAATCCAGCAGTTAATATAAATGGAAAAATTACTGCAATTAATAACCCACTTGTTATGCAGATCCCACTTGCAATTAAAACGGTTTTAATACCTACGCTATGTGTGATGCGATCGCTAACAAATCTGCCACTTGCCATCATTCCCATGAATAATAAATAACCTAGGGTAACTAATTGTGGAGGGGCTTGCACAATTTTTTGAAAGTATACTCCGCTCCAGTCAAACATGGTTCCTTCGCATACCATGCTTCCAAATGCAATCAATCCATAAATCAAAATAAACCGATCAGGCTTAGTGAAAAAAGAAGCACTAGCACCGCCTTTACTATCCCGCACAGTAGCCTGAGAAAAATAAATCACCAATCCTGCATCTAATATATAAATGATCAGAAAATGAATCAATGGATTTAGTTTCAATGCAATAATTAATGTTCCTAATGCCGCTCCAGTAAAACCCGCTAAACTCCAGATACCATGAAAACTGGCCATGATGGTTTTGCCATACATCTGTTCAACCGCAATGGCTTGTGTATTAACAGAGATATTGAAGAAATTGCCAAAACTGCCAAAGAAAAATAGCGCCAAAGCTAAGTGCCAGGGCTGTTGTACCAGTCCGATCATAACCAAGGTAGAAGGATAAAAAAAGGCGGCAAATAATAAAATGGTTCTGCTTCCCAGCTTTGAAATGATCCATCCTGTGAAGGGCAAACTAAACATGGTACCCACAGGCATTGCAAAAAGAATTAGACCCAATTGTCCATCACTCAAACCTAAATGATGCTTGATATCAGGGATGCGGCTAGCCCAACTAGCAAAACAAAGACCTGCAATAAAAAAGAAAACCGCGATCGCTATCCGGTAGTTTTTGGGACTGATTGTAATCGAATTCATTCAATTAAAGGTATGACGGGGAGGGAAGTGACCCAAATCGGTTATATTTGCGACCCGAAACATGGCCCGATTATAAAAATCGAGCATTTCAAATTCAAATTAGTTTATATGTATCGTTCGCACACTTGTGGTGAATTAAGAATTAGTGATGTTGGCAAGAAAGTTACGCTTGCAGGATGGGTTCAAACCGTTCGAAAATTTGGAGCGATTACTTTTGTGGATCTCCGAGATCGATATGGTATTACCCAATTATTAATGGGTGAAGATTTAAATGCCGTATTAGATGCCAATCCATTAGGAAGAGAATACGTGTTGCAAGCAGAAGGAATTGTTTCAGAAAGAAGTAATAAGAATACCCATATCGCAACCGGCGAAGTAGAAATTGCCATCAGCAGTTTCAAGATTCTAAACAAATCTGCCGTGCCTCCATTTACCATTCAGGATGATACCGATGGTGGAGAAGACCTACGCATGAAATATCGTTACCTAGATCTACGTAGAAACGCAGTGAAAAAAAATATGGAACTGCGTTATGCGGTGAGTAGATCTGCCAGAAACTATTTACATGAAAATAATTTCATGGATATTGAAACGCCTTTCTTAATTAAATCTACCCCAGAAGGAGCAAGAGATTTTGTGGTGCCATCAAGAATGAATGCGGGTCAGTTTTATGCATTACCCCAATCTCCACAAACATTCAAACAATTGTTGATGGTGAGCGGTTACGATCGTTACTATCAAATTGTAAAGTGTTTTAGAGATGAGGATCTGAGAGCAGATCGTCAGCCCGAGTTTACACAGATCGATTGTGAAATGTGTTTCGTAGAGCAAGAAGATATCTTGAACATGTTTGAAGGTTTGGTAAAACGCATTTTCAAAGACGTGAAGAATATCGATTATACTGAATTGGTTGAACGCATGAGTTGGGAAGATGCGATGTGGCAATTTGGAAACGACAAACCAGATATTCGTTTCGGTATGAAGATCGCGAATTTGAAATCTGCATTCTTAAAGGGCGGAAAGATTAGCGCGATTGGTGAACTAATTAATGGCGCAGGTTTCGGTGTGTTTGATAATGCGGAAACTGTTTTGGCAATTGCAGCTCCTGGTTGTAGCGAATACACGCGTAAACAAACTGATGAATTAACTGAGTGGGTGAAGCGTCCGCAGATTGGCATGAATGGTTTGATCTATATCAAATGTAATGCTGATGGAACTTATAAGAGTAGCGTTGATAAATTCTATCCAGAAGATAAATTAAAAGCCATCGCTGATGCAGCAGGTGCGGTAGGGGGCGACTTAGTATTAATTTTAGCTGGACGTGAAGAAAGAACCCGCAAAGCAACAAGTGAGCTACGTTTAGAAATGGGTAAGCGTTTGGGCTTTAGAAAAGATAATGAATTTAAAATGCTATGGGTATTAGATTTCCCATTATTCGAATATGCAGAGGAAGATAATCGCTGGGTTGCTCGTCACCATCCGTTCACCTCTCCTAAACCAGAAGAGATCGAGATCATGATCAACAACAATCCCTTGATCGAAAACGCGGATAAATATTTAGAGCATCCTTATTCCAATATCAAGGCCAATGCTTATGATATGGTATTGAACGGAAATGAAATTGGCGGTGGTTCGATTCGGATTTATCAAAGAGCACTGCAAGAGAAAATGTTTGCAGCCCTTGGAATGAGCGAAGAAGAAGCCAACCAAAAATTCGGATTCTTATTAGGCGCTTTTGAATATGGGGCACCACCACACGGCGGATTGGCATTCGGTTTTGATCGCCTTTGCGCTATCATTGGCGGAAGCGAAAGCATCCGCGACTTTATTGCATTCCCTAAAAACAATAGTGGCCGCGATGTGATGATCGATGCACCGGGACCAATTGATGAAAAACAATTCACAGAATTGCAGATCAAATTAAATATTAAATAATTTTCTATACTTATATTAATTAACGGGAAACTCTAAATTATTCGAGTTTCCCGTTATTTTTTACAAATAATTCTATATTAACATAGATATTTTCTAAATTTTTACCCGTTCAATCAAAAATATTCATACTTTACATAAGTTGCTTTCTAAGCCATTATGGCTGGCATGCAACTTTTTTTTGGTAACTGATCATACAATTTGATGCTTATGACGGGTGAGACCCTATTTAACCAATACCCCATTGCCTCCGATATTTGGGACGAGATGATGAGCGCTGAGGGTATCAGACAACAGTACCATTCTTTTTACGAGACAGGGCGACAATTGCATCTAGACGATTTGCTTCAAAAGCACAAATTGGCGGCCGAGCTGTTCATGAGTCAGGGTATCACTTTTACTGTATATAGCGAGAACGAGGGAATTGAAAGGATCTTCCCATTCGACATTATTCCCCGAATTATAACTGGTGCAGAATGGGACCATATTGAAAAGGGAATTAAGCAGCGTTTAACCGCCCTGAATTTATTCTTAAAAGATATTTATAACGAGCAACAAATTGTAAAGGACGGCATCATCCCTGCTGATTTAATTGCGTCTTGTCCCCATTTCACCCGCGAAGTCTTCGGCATACAAGTACCTTTTGATATTTATGTACATATAGCTGGTATCGATTTGATCAGAGGGGAGGATGGAACATTTTATATCCTAGAAGATAATTTAAGAACGCCATCTGGTGTTTCTTATATGCTCGAAAACAGAGAAGTTACCAAACGCATTTTCCCAAATTTATTGGGCGAGAGTAACGTGCGGATGATGAACAATTATCCTTTGCTATTACACGATAATTTAGTTGCATTTGCACCCAAGCAAATTGCAAATCCTACGGTGGTTTTATTGACACCAGGTATCTATAATTCTGCCTACTTCGAACACACATTCTTAGCTCGTCAGATGGGAATTCAATTAGTGGAGGGACGAGATCTGTTAGTGAACGATCACAAAGTATATATGAAAACAACAGCGGGACTTCGTCATGTTGATGTGATCTACCGAAGAATTGATGATGAGTTTTTAGATCCATTGGTATTCAGACCCGACAGCGCACTGGGAGTTCCTGGTTTGATTAGTGCTTATCGCAAGGGAAATGTAGCCATCATCAATGCATTAGGTAATGGTGTGGCCGACGATAAAGCAGTCTACGCCTATGTTCCAGCCATGATTAAATATTATCTCAATGAAGAAATCATCCTTCCAAATATTCCTACTTATCATATGAATAATGTGGAAGAAAGAAATTATGTATTTGAGAATATGGAGAAAATGGTGGTAAAAGAAACCAATCAATCTGGGGGTTACGGAATGGTCATGGGTAATAGTGCAACAGCAGAAGCGTTGAAAAAGGCGAAGGAAAATATTTTAGCGAATCCTAGAAATTTTATTGCGCAACCTATTATTAAATTATCAACTGTTCCCTGTTTGATTGATGGAAAATTGCAACCCCGACATGTTGATCTGAGGCCTTATGCTTTATGCGGTCCGAACGGAATAAATATTGTTCCCGGAGGATTAACCCGTGTAGCATTAAGGGAAGGATCTTTAGTTGTTAATTCTTCTCAAGGTGGTGGAAGTAAAGACACATGGGTAATTGATTAAGCAGAAATTGTCGGAAACTAATTGAAGAACAAAGCACAATTCTTACAACATGTTAAGTAGAATCGCAGACTCACTATATTGGTTCCACCGCTACATGGAAAGAGCGGACGGGATGTTACGCTTAATGAAGACCAGTTATATTTTATCTTTCGATAAAATGCAGGCCAGCGGCATGACATGGGAACCTTCTCTAAAGATCTTCACTTCTTTACCAAAGGAAGAAATTGAGCTTTTGAAAAAAGACAATGCTGCTGCTTTGTATTACTTATTTCTAGAAAGTAAAAATCGAAACTCTTTTAAAGTAATTATTACTCGTGCCCGTGAAAATGCAAGAGGCGTGCAGGATCAGATCACCAAAGAAGTTTGGGAGCAGATCAATCAGATGTATCATCAAATTAATCAACCTGGACTGAAAGAAAAACTAGCGGGACCCGACGCGATCATTACTATTGATTCATTCATTCATTTTAGCGATCAATTCTGTGGCATTTCAGATAGTACTATGCCTCGTGGACAGGGTTGGAACTATATGAACCTAGGTAAATACACAGAGCGTTGTTTATTAACTGCTGAGTTCACACATTCATTTTTTAAAAAACTCAACTTTAATTTAAAAGATGAGCAGGACATTATCTATTGGCGTAGTTTATTGTTGGCTTTATCTGGATACGAATTACACTTGAAGAATTATAGTAATCAAAACCACAATTACAACGTATTACAACAATTAGCTTTCGACAAAAATTTTCCTCGATCACTTTATTATTCTTTAGATAGGGCAAACAAATATTTAACCGATATTGCAGCTTCTAATCCGGTGGAAGGAAGCATTCAGTTACTCCGCACCTATGGCAGACTTTATAGTTCTGTTAAGTTTGCGGATATTGAATTAGTAGAAAGAGAAGGGTTGGAAAAATATTTGATTTATGTCCGAAAAGAGCTCAATGAGTTCAGCCGCGATTTAGGCAGAATTTATTTCTCTTATTCTTAAACAAAACCAAGAATGTCTGTTTTTACAATACATCACATTACAAAATACGAATACGATAGGCCAGTTAAAGAAAGCGTGAACGAAATAAAAATATTTCCTTATGCTTCAGAAGATCAGGAGATTTTACAGCACGATATCATCATTACAGATCAGCCTGATATTTTGATTTATGATGATTACTGGGGTAATAAAACCGGGAGTTTTAATTTGCTTTCACCCCACAGAGTTATGGTGATCGAAAGTAAATTAAAAGTGCGCACTTCTAAGGATCCCAATCTTGTATTTTCCATTCATTCTTATCCAAATGAACTTACTGCTGTAATTGATAAAGATTTGCATTTATTGGAATTAGCTAGAACTTCAGAAACAAAATCAATCGATACCATGCGTGGTTATATTGAAAGATTTTCTAGCCCAACAAAACCCATTGCTGAGATTGTAAAAGACTGTTGTGAATTTATATTTACCGAATTCACTTATATCAAGGGCATTACCAATATTGAAACTACAGTTGATGAAATTGTAGCACATAAATCTGGTGTTTGTCAGGATTTCGCACACGTAATGCTTGAACTTTTACGCATGATTGGTATTCCAGCAAGATATGTGAGTGGCTATATTTGTCCCAATAAAAACGGCATGCGTGGCGAAGGTGCCACACACGCTTGGGTAGAAGCATTTATTCCACATTATGGTTGGGTAGGCACTGATCCTACTAATAATGTTTGGGCCACCAATAACCATGTTAAGTTGGCTGTGGGTCGCGATTTCAATGATTGTACTCCTGCCAAAGGAACTTTCAAAGGACCTGCAAGACAATCGCTTTCGGTTTATGTATCTGTGGGTTATGAAGACGGACAGGTTTTTGAAGAAATTACAGATGTACAACTTCAAAAACAGGCCGGATCTGAAGGAGCTGACTTAATTATTGATAACTTCGCCGGACAACAACAGCAACAACAACAATAGTAGTTCCATCGCCATGAAAGAATTGTCGTTTTACAGAGTCATTACTTATATACTAGTTCCCTTTGCATCTATCTTAGGCATCATGGATCTTTTTATGATACCAAGTGCACTTGGCAACCCCTCTATATTGTTTTCGGTTTTTTTGCTTGCAACTTTTTGCATTTATGTATTTGCAAGCCTGATTTTTTTGGTGAGACATATCGATCAGAATAAACATGCAAATCATTCATTGAAGGATTGGGTAAAAGTGAATGCCTATGCCAGCTTTTTTTTAGGGATTCAATTTTTAGTATCGGCTGTAGGAATTTTTTATATGCCTCAACATGAATTGAGCGACTACATCGATAAATTTTTAGGAACTCAAGCGAATATGCCCAGCAATATCAATACGGCTTTATTTATTAAAATAATGCGTGGTGTAGCTTATTTTCTATTTTTCTTTTCCTTCCTTTTAATAGTTCATGTAACAATGGGACTAAGATTGCTAAAGAAGTACGCCTATCTTTTTAATGATGAACCAACTTCCACAGAGGAATAAGAACTTATTCCCGAACCACCCATTTTTAGTAATTTAGAATGGTGAATCCCTCTATTCCATTAGCTGAAAGAATTCGTCCCTCTACACTCGACGATTTACTTGGTCAGGAACATCTGACTGGCAAAGGATCTATACTCAGAACTGCCATTGAAAATGGGCGGATACCTTCGATGATTTTATGGGGACCGCCAGGTGTAGGCAAAACCACCATTGCCAATATCATTGCGCATACCATGCAGGTACCCTACTTTCAATTAAGTGCGATCAGCAGTGGTGTGAAAGATGTTCGAGAAGTCATTGAATCGGCTAAAGAACATATTGGGTCTGTATTATTCATTGATGAGATCCATCGATTCAATAAAGGTCAGCAGGACGCACTACTTGGTGCTGTAGAAAAAGGTATCATCACATTGATTGGAGCAACTACAGAGAATCCTTCTTTTGAAGTGAATAGTGCGTTATTAAGCAGGTGTCAGGTGTATGTCTTGAAAGCATTGACAGAAGATGGATTAGTGAAATTATTGCATCATGCCTTGTTGAAAGATGCAACCTTAAAGAGTCTGCATCCTATTCTCAAAGAAACAGAAGCCTTGATCAGATTGTCTGGGGGCGATGCAAGAAAATTATTAAATCTATTAGAGTTAGTAGCAAGTTCATTCCCCTCGAATGATGCATCAAAAGATATTACAGATGCTTTTGTAATGAAAGTGGCTCAGAATAAAATTGCATTATATGATAAGCAAGGCGAGCAACACTATGATATCATTTCTGCTTTTATAAAGAGTATGCGGGGCAGTGATCCAAATGGCGCTGTATATTGGTTAGCTAGGATGATCGAAGGTGGTGAAGATGTAAAATTCATTGCACGACGGATGGTGATTTTTTCGAGTGAAGATATCGGCAATGCCAATCCAAATGCATTATTAATGGCCACCACCACTTTTGATGCAGTTACTAAAATAGGCTATCCAGAGAGTAGAATCATACTTACTCAATGTGCTACTTACTTAGCTTCCTCACCAAAAAGCAATGCCGCAGTAGTAGCCATCATGGATGCACAAAAAGCAGTACAACAATTTGGCGATCAGCCTGTGCCCTTGCATATTCGAAATGCCCCGACAAAATTGATGAAGGATCTAGACTACGGAAAAAATTATCAGTACGCTCATTTAGGTGAAGGCAATTTTATAGAACAAGAATATTTACCCGCTCCATTAGTAGGCACTAAGTTTTATAATCCCGGAAACAATCAACGAGAGAATGAGATCCGTAAATTTTTAAAAGACAAATGGAAAGACAAATACAAATATTAATCAGCACACAACTAACAACACCATGAGAAAAATCAGCATCGCAATTTTCACCTTTGTTCTTTCTGCATATAGTTGCTTTTCACAAACTACCATCAATCGTGATCCTGAAATTGCACAAATGGTAAAAGAGGTTTCTGCCGATTCATTACAGAGCTATATTTTACAAATGGTTAGTTATGGTACCAGAAATACCATGAGTGCGGCTACAGATCCTAAACGTGGAATAGGAGCTGCAAGAAATTGGGCACTTAATAAGTTCAACAGTTTTGCTAAATCATCAAGTGGAAGACTTACTGCATTTATCGATACCACCACTTTAATGCCTGATAAAAAAAGGATCGACACAGCAACCCTTTTAGGCAATGTGGTTGCAACTTTAAAAGGAACAGACCCGAATGATAATCGCGTTTTTTTAATCAGCGGGCATTTGGATAATATGCGTGGTAGTCCGATTGATCGGATCGGCGACGCACCTGGCGCAAATGATGATGGAAGTGGCGCTGCTGCTGTAATTGAGTGTGCTAGAATTATGAGTAAACACAGTTTCCCTGCCAGCATCATTTTTGTTATAGTAAGTGGAGAAGAGCAGGGTTTATTAGGCGCATATTACATGGCAAACAAAGCGAAAAAAGAAAACTGGAATATCGAAGCTGTATTGAATAATGATATTATGGGTAGTAATAACAGTAATGAAACCAATATTATCGACAACACGCGGATTCGTGTTTTTAGTGAAGGATTACCTGCTTATGAATTAGAAAAAAGCGCGAAACAAATCAGACAGCTGGGTTTAGAGAATGATGGTAAAGCCCGACAATTAGCACGTTACGTAAAAGAAATTGGAGAACGATATGTAGAAAATTTAGAAGTAGTAATGGTTTATCGTAATGATCGATTCTTAAGAGGCGGAGATCATACCCCTTATGTTGAAAATGGATTTGCGGCTGTTCGAATTTCTGAAATGAACGAGAATTACAACCACCAACATAAAGATGTAAAAAAAGAAAATGGCATTCAATATGGCGATCTTCCTGAATTTATGGACTTTGAATATTTGCGCAAAAACACCGCAATGAATTTATCCAACTTGGCCAACTTAGCAAAAGCAGCTGCAATGCCAGAGGATGTGAAAATAGAAGTAAAAAAATTATCCAATAATACTTATCTCAGTTGGAATATCCCTAAATCAGGAAAAGTAAAAGGTTATTATATTCTTCAACGTGAAACCACCAATGCATTCTGGCAGAAAAAATATTTCACAACAGAGAAAGAATTTCTATTACCGTTTTCAAAAGACAATTACTTCTTTGCAGTTCAATCTGTAAACGAGACAGGCAACGAAAGTCTACCGATTGTGCCGGGGATAGCAGGAAGATAAAAAATTTAGATAAAAGATACAAGTGAAAAGAGGTTTGTTAGTTGGAACGTTAAAATTCCAGCGCCACACAACTTCCTTTTAAAAGTAAACCCTAGTCCCGATTGCTCGGAACTAGGGTTTATAAAATATCACTTTATCTCTTATCTTTTATCTCTTCACTTCTTCTTCCACTCTTCACTCTTCACTTTTATCTTTTATCTCTTATCTCTTATCTCTTATCTTTCATAGGTACTAGTCGCTCGGCGATTTTTTCTGTCTCCTCAGCCCCACGATTTCCACCTTCATGGTATTCCGCGTCTTCATTCACATCCCATAGATCGTATAATTCTTTTCCAGCAATAATATTTTTGGCGGCGAGCATGGCAGTCATCATACTATGGTCCTGATTATTGTATTTATGCATCCCATTACGTCCCACTAAATACAGGCCAGGATATGCTTTCAAGGCTTCGCGTACATCTTCTACATTCTGCTTATAACTATGATCATATACAGGATATGCTTTAGGCTGACGAACAACATAGCCATCCACAACAGCAGATGCTTTGGTTAATCCGATCTGTTCAATTTCTTTTTTACCGAGGTTGATCAGGGTTTCATCAGAGCTGGTCCAAAGTCCATCTCCTTCAAAACAAAAATATTCTAACCCATAACAAGCCATGCTTGGATCGGGTACCATAAACGGACTCCAAGATTTAAAATTCTGAATCCTTCCCACTTTTACACTAGGGTCGTGAATATAGATCCAGTTATCGCTAAACGCATCTTCGTCTTTACAGATCAGTACAACTGTTACAAAATCTCGGTAGCCCAATTCTTGTGAAGACGCCAAAGGTTTTGCAGGAAATTGAGGTTGCACCGCAGGAATTAATTCGCGCATCGGTGCAGAAGAAAGTACATAATCAAACCCATCCAAAGTTCTACCATCGCTGGTTTGAACAGTCCACTTTCCATCAGCCTGACTAATGCCATTCACACCCGTGTTCATTTCCACTTGTACGCCCATGGCAATACATTTCTGCGTACAGGCCTCCCACATCATACCTGGTCCCTTTTTAGGATATCGGAATGAATCAATCAAAGTTTTGATCACTTTATCTTTATCTCCCTTTGCAGCTTTTGGTTTGAATAATGCATTCCAAATAGCACTACTTAAAGAAAGACCTTTAATTCTTTGTGCAGCCCAATCAGCCGATATTTCATTACAAGGAATACCCCAAACTTTTTCGGTATAAGTTTTGAAAAATATATTGAAGAGTCTTTTACCAAACTGATTGGTCACCCAATCTTCGAAATTATTTGGATTTTTAACTGGAAATACTTTGGCACGCAAGTAACTCATCACACATAAAAAGCTTTCCCAGATACCTAGTTTCATTAATGCCTCAAATGCCACTAATGGATAAGAAAAGAATTTCTTATTATAAAAAATGCGGGAGCTACGCGGGCGCTCTAACATTTCATCGCCCAAAATTTCTGTCCAGAAATCTTCCACTTCTTTTGATTTAGAAAAGAAGCGGTGACCCCCAATATCAAAATTGTAACCCTTATACGTCTCTGTACGGGAAATTCCACCCACATATTGCGGGTCTTTTTCAAAAACCACTACCTGCTGATTTCCCTTAGCCAATAAATAGGCTGCAGTTAATCCGGCTGGTCCAGCACCAATGATGGCAACTTTTTTCTGCATAGAATTGATTCAAGTAAATTTAAAACTTGCTATAAGGGTGCAAAGATGTAAAATAATGGTGGTTCTACCATTAGATTTGCAGCCTAATCACTTAATTTAAGACCGAATAAACAGTTTATGAGCGAGAATAGATACAAATGGGAATGTAAACCCTTCCAGGAACTTAGCGTTGATGAGCTTTACAGCTTATTGCGACTTCGTTCAGATGTGTTTGTTGTAGAACAAAATTGTGTGTTTTTAGATCAGGACAATAAGGATCAGGAATGCTATCATATCCTAGGTTGGGATCAAAATAACCTAGTAGCAAGCACCAGACTTGTACCTAAAGGCGTTTCCTATCCCGACTATCATTCAATTGGTAGAGTTGTGAATAGTAAAGACTATCGCGGATTGGGTTTGGGTAAAGAACTGATGGAATATAGTATTCAAAAATGCATTGAATTGTTTGGAGATTTGCCTATTAAAATTGGTGCGCAATTCTATTTGAAAAAATTCTATGAATCACTCGGTTTTATCCAAAGCAGTGATATTTACGATGAAGATGGTATTGATCATATCAAAATGATCAGGCAACCTAAATAAATAGACCCCAATCATCTTCATCCCCATCTTTAACAAAAGTGGCGACCCAGATCCGGAAAAAATATTTGAACTGGTCAAGCGATTCTTCAATGACTCGCTTATAGGCATCTTCCGACCAGCCCATCAATACTGTAAAATTAATCTGCTCCATCATTTGTCTGCAGTTACTGCGAATAATAGCAGCATTTTCCATTTTAATAGTATAGGCATCAACACTCACTGCGCCAATAATTTTTGGAGCAACAATGAGTGCATTTTCATAGATCAAAGATTTGGTTGTGGATCTATTATTTTCATTATTCTCATCTTCTAAGTTTTCGGCAAAAGCCACAACCAATCCGAATACTTCTCGCCATTGTTTGTACACATCACTCGCAGCCATGATACCGGGAGCATTTTTCCATGCTTCTCCATGCTGATTCATCTTTTTGATAAATCTGTTTTCATCCCACTGGGGTAAAAAATTTAATTTTTCTAAATCCATAACTAGAATTTATAAGTCTAATTCAATTTTCAGAAAACGTGCAGTGAAACTTTCTTTATTCTTGACCATTAGTTCTGGAACTCCTTGAAATAAAATTCTGCCACCACCATTGCCGCCCTCAGGTCCGAGGTCAATAATATGATCCGCTACTTTAATCACATCCAAATTATGTTCAATCACCAACACTGAATTTCCTCTATCAACTAACTTATTCAAAACATCAAGCAGGTGTTGAATGTCCTGAAAATGTAGTCCCGTTGTTGGCTCATCCAGAATATAAAAAGTTTTACCGGTATCTTTTTTACCCAGCTCTGTAGCCAGTTTCACACGCTGTGCTTCTCCCCCACTAAGTGTTACAGCCGATTGTCCGAGTGTAATATAGCCTAAGCCAACATCCTGTAAAACTTTTATTTTCCTAAAAATAAAAGGTACAGGTTGAAAGAATTCGCAGGCTTCATCAACATTCATATTCAGGACATCGCTGATCGACTTTCCTTTGTACCGGATCTCTAATGTTTCTCTATTATATCTTTTACCATTACATTTTTCACAGTGCACATACACATCAGGAAGGAAATTCATTTCAATGGTTCGCATACCGCCTCCTTCACACATATCACAGCGACCTCCTTTTACATTAAAAGAAAAACGTCCGGCATTATAGCCCCTAATCTTTGCTTCTGGAACAGCTGCGAACAATGTCCTTATTTCGGTAAAGAAACCACAATAAGTTGCCGGATTACTTCGAGGTGTTCTACCAATGGGCGACTGATCTATTTCAATTACTTTATCAATATGCTCTAAGCCTTTGATACTTTTATAGTCCATCGGTGTAACGCGACTATTATAGCAATGCTTTGATAATAATGGATATAGTGTTTCATTAATTAAAGTAGATTTTCCACTTCCACTTACACCACTCACCACCACCAATTCTCCAAGCGGAATTTTTACGGAAACATTTTTTAAGTTATTTCCACTGGCACCATTGATCTCTAAAAATTTTCCATTTCCTGGTCGTCTTTCTGTTGGAACCGGAATTGATTTAACCCCACTAAGATATAAAGCCGTATCAGATTTACTCAACAATACTTCGGCAGGGGTACCTGCAGCAACTATTTCTCCGCCATGCACACCAGCCTTGGGGCCAATATCAACCAGATAATCGGCAGCCATCATTATATCTTTATCATGTTCCACCACCAACACACTATTTCCAATATTTCGTAGATTCTGTAACGCTGTAATCAATCGTTGGTTATCGCGTTGATGCAAACCAATAGAAGGCTCATCCAAAACATAAGTAATCCCCTGCAGTTGTGAACCAATTTGCGTGGCTAGTCTAATTCGCTGAGACTCTCCACCACTAAGACTTCTAGAAGGTCGGTCTAAAGAAAGATAAGTTAGTCCAACATCCAATAAGAATTGTAAACGCTCACGGATCTCTTTTAAAATATCTTTCGCAATAGCGTTTTGTTTCTTACTTAATCTTTTTTCAATTCCATCGAACCAAACAATTAAATCACTCAGATTCAAATGACTCAGCTCTGCAATATTTTTCTCATCAACCTTAAACCAAAGACTCTCCTGTTTTAATCTAGCTCCTTTACAGGTACCACATTTCTTAAGCTCCATGAATTGCTCCACCCATTCGCGCATTACTTCTGTGCTACTATTTCCAGCAAACCATCTTTTGAGCATAGGTATGATCCCTTCAAATGCGCCTTCATAAGGCGTTCCAGGAATCAGGTCCTCCTCTATTTCCAAATCATCCACAACAGGCCCTTCCGAATTTCCATAGAGCAATATGTTTAAAGATGCCGCAGGTAAATCTTTGATGGGTTTATCTAAATTGATTTTATTTTTTTTCGCAATTACTTCTACTGATCTAAAAATATGAGCATCCCGCTGTTCGCCCAAAGGCGCGATCCCACCTTCTTTTACTGATTTGCTGAGGTCAGGCAAAACAGCACTCATATTAATACTATATACATTTCCCAATCCCTTACAAGTAGGGCAAGCACCATAAGGAGAGTTAAAAGAAAATGCATTAGGTGAAGGCTCTTCATAACTAATTCCAGTATCCTCACACATTAACTGTTTGGAATATTGAATTACTTTATTCGTATCATTCACCAAAAGAAATAAAAGATCCTTACCAGTTTTTAAAGTTTGTTGTACACTTTGGCTTAGTCGCACTTTCATATCAGGACTCACTTCTAAACGATCAACCACCACTTCAATATCGTGAATCTTGTATCTATCAACTTGCAACTTAGCTGTTAGGTCCATCACCTCCCCGTCAACCCGCACTTTTAAATAACCTTTCTTTCTGATATCTTCAAAAAGTTCCCGGTAATGTCCTTTTCTACCTCTGATTAATGGCGCTAAAAGCGAGATCTTTTTATTCGCATATTTATCAAAAATATTTTCAACGATTTCTTCTTCGCTGAATTTCACCATCTTCTTTCCAGTATTATAACTATAGGCATCTCCCACGCGTGCAAACAACAATCGCATGAAATCATACACTTCGGTAACAGTTCCAACAGTAGATCGGGGGTTTTTATTGGTAGTTTTTTGTTCGATAGAAATAACCGGACTTAACCCTGTTATCTTGTCAACATCAGGCCTTTCCATATCTCCCATAAATTGCCGCGCATAGGCACTGAAACTTTCCATATATCTGCGCTGGCCCTCATTGTAAATAGTATCAAATGCAAGAGATGATTTTCCACTACCACTAACACCTGTAAAAACAACCAACTTATTTTTTGGAATGCTGATATCAATATTTTTCAGATTGTGTTCTCGGGCCCCAAAAACTTCAATAGTTTCCTGCTGTAATGATTGCGCTATCGACGATATGGGTTCTACAACCAATTTTTTCTTTGCCATGCTTATTTAAAGGATTTCAAATGTACAAACAATGCACCTTCTAATAAGTTTTAAATCGCTCATTTCAATTAGAAATAAATTACGCTCCAATTTAACAAAATATTTTTTTAAGGCTAAAAGCCTTTGCCACAAAGGGTTTTAAATTATTCCCTACAATTTTAATAGACTTTTATTTGGAAAATTGAAATCTTCCCCTATATCTTTGCAGCAGTTCTTTAGATAACTTATCAAGAAAGGCAGAGGGATTTGGCCCGTTGAAGCCTTGGCAACCCATATTATTACTCAATAATATGAAGGTGCCAACTCCAGTAACGTTTGTGCGTTACAGAGATAAGTCAGAGTAATAGTTTGTTTCTACTTCCTTCGGGAATTAATATATTCAAGCTCATCTGACTTACTAGATGAGCTTTTTTTATGTCCATCCGACATTGAAAGTTCAAAACAGTAAGTCCTACCCTCTCTTGATAAGTTGCCAAAGACGATTAATAAAATTCAAAAAAATAATCATGAGCAGCGCAACAGAATTGATCCACAGCATTCCAGTAGACCCACTAACAGGTGCCGTTTCAGTGCCTATTTATCAAACATCCACATTTGTTCAGGAAGCACCTGGAGTGAATAAGGGTTATGATTATTCTC
>CAIJLK010000105.1 GCA_903821465.1 uncultured Bacteroidota bacterium
CCACATCCGCTTTTATTCATTACCAGAAAATTACTTAGGATACTTTCTAGCAGAGCGCAAAAGTAGGGGATTTGCCCATAAAATACAATCCCTATTGCCACTCAATTAGTAAAATCTTTATAATAATTGATTTACAGCTGAATTTGCATATAATTTAATTGTTATTCATGAAGTCATAATTTCACCAAAAAGCATATTAATAAACTGACAATTGTTAGTTTATTCTCTGATTAGAATCATATAATGAATTGACACTCATCATTTAAAAAATTAAACAAAGTTCAGACCTTTGAGCTATATTGATAGTACACCATTATCTATCAACTTAAAATCACCAAAAAACCAATTTATGATTACGCTAAAAAAAATAAATATTCAAAAACTAATCCTTTTGAGTAGTAGTTTATTTCTCTTTCTTTTTGCTTTTTCTCAGGCAAAATACATAGCAAAAAAAACTATTTCTTTAACCTTAAGTGGAACTTCAACTTTGCATGATTGGGATATGAAATCAGCCTTGGGAACATTTGAAGCAAATTTTGTTTTAAACAGTTCTGGAGCTATTACAACTGTTAATGGACTAAGTTTTTCTACAAAAGCAGAGAGTTTGAAAAGCGGTCATGATGCGATGGATAAGAATGCATACGTTGCTATGAAAAGCGATAAATGGCCAGTTCTTAGCTATACTTCCAATACAGCAACTATTTCTAAGCTAGATGCAACTACTTATTCAGTTAAAACAATTGGTAAATTAACAATAGCGGGTACAACTTTGGATGAGGAGGTTGATGCAACATGTAAAGTAAATTCAGATAGATCCATTACGATAATGGGGTCTAAAAAAATCAGTATGAAAGATTTCGGAATGTCTGCTCCAACTTTTATGATGGGTACAGTACAAACAGGAAATGATGTTGTATTGAAATTTGATTTGAAAAGTATTAAACAATAACTTATAGAGGAGACTAAACAACAAAAAACGCAACAAAATTTTATTTTTTGTTGCGCCTGTTGTTATTAAAGATGGTTTTTTATGGTGTATAATAGCCGTTTGGATTAATTCCGAGCGGCTATTATTTTTAGTTTCTTTTAGCAGCTTGATTTCCAGAGTGTCTTCTTGGATCACCACCTCTGAACGATCTGCGTTCTTTAGCCTGATAATGTCGCTGTACTGGCTTTTGTTTTGCTGAGGCAGAAATATTATTCAAAGATGTATTTTCCATTGCATACGGATGTTCAGACACAATTGGGATTTGTACGCTGATCAACTTCTGAATATCTCTCAAAAATTCTTTCTCTTCCTGATCGCAGAAAGAAAAAGCAATACCACTTGCTCCTGCTCTTCCTGTTCTACCAATTCGGTGAACATAAGTTTCAGGTACATTCGGTAATTCGAAATTAATCACGTGCGAAAGATTGTCAACATCAATTCCCCTTGCTGCAATATCTGTTGCAACGAGAACCCTGGTATGTCCGGATTTAAAATTCGACAATGCGCGCTGACGTGCATTTTGAGATTTATTTCCGTGAATAGCTTCCGCTATAACTTGACTACGATGTAGATCCTTTACAATTTTATCAGCACCATGCTTTGTTCGAGCAAATACTAGTGCAGACTTAATATTGCTATCTTTTAAAAGATGCGCTAATAATAATTTCTTATTTTCTTTCTCAACAAAATATATCGCCTGTTCAATGGTTTCGGCAGTTGAAGAAACTGGAGTAACTTCTACTTTAACAGGATTGTTTAAAATGCTACTTGCCAAATTGCTAATTTCAGAAGGCATGGTAGCAGAGAAAAATAATGTCTGTCTCTTAGTTGGTAATAGCGTAATTACTTTTTTTACATCATGTATAAAGCCCATGTCCAACATGCGATCTGCTTCATCTAATACAAAAAATTCAATATCATTCAGTCTAATAAATCTTTGTTGAATCAGATCTAATAATCTTCCTGGGGTAGCAATTAAAATATCAACCCCATTACGTAAAGCGGTTGTTTGTGGACCTTGAGCAACTCCACCAAAAACAACTAATTGTTTAAGGCCCAGATTTTTTCCATAAGCTGCAAAGCTTTCTTCAATCTGAATAGCGAGTTCTCTAGTTGGTGTTAAGATCAAAGCCTTAATGCCGCCTTTTTTAGGCTGACCTGTATACTTTTCCTTACATAATAATTGTAATACTGGAATGGCAAATGCGGCTGTTTTTCCAGTACCTGTTTGAGCACATCCTAACAGATCACGGCCTTCCAAAATGCTTGGAATAGCTTGTTCCTGAATAGGTGTGGGTGTTGTGTAACCTTCGTTCTTGAGCGCATTTAGTATGGGCTCAATGAGGCTTAATTGTTCAAATAACAAAATAAAAAATATTTAAAATGAACACCTGAAATTGCTCAGGTGGTATATAACCTTTCCGGATTTGACTTGATGAAACTTTGTCACGGAAGTAGATAATCAGTCGGTAGAGAGTCTATATGAATGCCACAAAGCTATGGTAAAAAAAATTAATGCCCTGTTAAGATGGCCTTTTGCACTGATAATCAGTGGTTTAATATTCTATCAGCGCTAGAATATCTTCAAGGTATAATTTATCGGTAGCGTCAAATTGATCTAAAGTGCTGCTATCCACATCCAAGACTCCCCATACTATTCCTTCTTTAATTAGGGGGACCACAATTTCTGATTTTGATAAGCTGCTGCAGGCAATATGCCCCGGGAATTGTTCTACATCAGGGACGATCAAAGTTTCGGCTTTTGCCCAACTGGTTCCACAAACCCCCCTTCCTTTTTTGATTCGGGTACAGGCAACTGGTCCTTGAAATGGCCCGAGTACCAATTCATCGTTTTTAACGATATAAAATCCTATCCAAAACCAGCCGAATTGTTCTTTCAAAGCTGCAGTAATATTAGCAAGGTTAGCAATCAGGTCTGGCTCGCCTGTTAATAATCCCTTGATCTGTGGGATCAGGTTTTGGTATTGTTCAACTTTATTTCCTTTTACTATTTGTAAGTCTTCTGCCATGTGGCAAAGATATTTGAAATAAAAAATTAGTGCTAACTTTTATGTCGATTTAAAAAAAATGAAAATATGGCAACAAAACCACTGATCAACATGGAGGGTTTTCGTGTAAAGGCTGGAAAAAAAATTAAACTAAAATCTTTTGCTACCAACGTAAAGAAAAAACCAATCGAAAGGCAGAAGGGCGAAGCTATGTTGCAAAAGGGCATTCTTGAACTCGCTAATATGCAAGACAAATTATATGCGCACAATGAAATTAGTGTGTTGATAGTTTTGCAAGCAATGGATGCTGCAGGAAAGGATGGCACCATCAAACATTTAATGAGTGGATTAAATCCTTCAGGTGTAAAAGTTTCTAGTTTTAAATCCCCATCTGCCGCCGAATTGGATCATGATTATTTTTGGCGCCATTACAAAGAATTACCTGCCAGGGGCGAGATCGGTATCTTCAATCGTTCACACTATGAAAATGTATTGGTTACCAAAGTGCATCCCGAATACATTTTAAATGAAAATATCCCAGGGATCAAATCTGTGAAAGATGTAAATAAAAAATTCTGGAAAAAGCGTTACGAACAGATCAATAGTTTTGAGAAAAATTTGAGTGAGAATGGAACCATCATTTTGAAATTCTTTTTGCACGTTTCTAAAGATGAACAAAAGAAAAGATTTTTAGAACGAATTGATGATCCTAAAAAGAATTGGAAATTTTCTTTAGCTGATATGAAGGAACGAGCCTTTTGGGATCAATATCAGGATGCCTATGAAGAAATGTTTAACCATACTTCTACAGATTATGCACCATGGTATGTGATTCCTGCAGACGATAAATGGTATATGAGAATACTCATTGGGTTAGCGATATATCAGCAGTTTCAGAAACTGAATATTGCCTATCCACATGTTTCGAAAGAAACAAAAGCTGCATTGGAAAAAACCAAACAGATTTTATTGAACGAAAAATAATTAATGAATATATTTTCCTACAACTGGTAATTTTTGAAATTCTTTTTTTTCAACTAGCAGGATAAACCAAATAAAAATTAATAATAAGATAGTGCCAGTGGCAAACTGGAACCAAAAGGGATCGTAGAAATACAGGATCCCTTTTTGTATTAAATAAAAGCTGGTAACAATAGCAATATATGCCACCATTTTTTTCCATGCATAGGGGATGGGATATTCTTTTTGTCCCCATACATAACTGATCACCATCATACTGCCATAGCAGGCGAAGGTTGCCCAGGCACAGGCCATATAACTAAAGTAAGGGATCAAAGTATAGTTAATGAGAAGTGTGATACCAGCACCTACAACTGTGATCCATGCACCTGCCATTGTTTTATTTCCAAGTTTGTACCAGACACTCAGGTTATAATAGATTCCCAGGAACATGTTAGCGAGAAGCAAGATAGGAACCACTTTTAATCCAACCCAGATTTCTGGATTGCGAATA
The DNA here is from genome assembly GCA_903821465.1 of uncultured Bacteroidota bacterium. Lineage (GTDB taxonomy): Bacteria > Bacteroidota > Bacteroidia > Chitinophagales > Chitinophagaceae > Sediminibacterium. The sequence goes on from CAIJLK010000105.1 coordinate 4,472, forward strand.
AATTGTTTCCAAACATCTAGATATAGGGCTACCATTAAAAACATCAAGCATAGGGTGATCACAAAAAACTTCATGATCCTTGCATACAATTTTGGAGCATCTTTATCGGCCGATTGAGAAAAGAAAAAAGGTTCGGCGCCCATTTTAAATGCCTGCACAGCAAGTGTAATAAGCATCGCTAATTTGTAGCATGCTGAATAGATTCCCACTTCTGCTTTAGCGGCTTCAACAGAAGCAACAGGAGCCCACCATTGTAGCATGATCCTGTCGAAAGTCTCGTTGATCATTCCTGCAAAACCTGCAATGATCAGGGGCATTCCATACACCATTAATTCTTTCCAAAGTGCAGCATCGAATTTCCATTTGAATCCAAAGAACTCTTTGCTTAAAAGCAGTAATACAAATAAATTCTGAACAAGGTTAGCCAATAATAAATAGCCTACACTCCAGTTAGGGATATAATAATTATTTAGCCAATGAGTTGGATGAGTGTTTAAAAAATTAGGAATAGTGCTGATGAAAAAATAGGTTGCTGCAATATTTATAACTATTCCGCCAATTTTGGTGAATGCAAATTTAATTGGCCGCCCTTCCTGTCTTAATCTTGCAAATGGAATACTGCA
>CAIJLK010000106.1 GCA_903821465.1 uncultured Bacteroidota bacterium
ATGAATTAAGTGATGAGGAAATCATTTATTATGTAGATATTGATGACATCAAAGATTCACATATCAATGTTGCAAAAGTTGAAGATAAGTTACAGAAGCAAGAAGAAGAATATATATTAAATAATGCAGACGAGCAGCAAATATTAGAACAATTATGAAAAGGAAAATGATCATTTTTTTAGCACTGATTGCATTGGTAGCTAAAGTTATTGCCCAAGAAGACAATCAACGCAATGATAATGTTGAAGCAATGAAAATTGGCTTCATCACACAAAAATTAAATCTTACTTCTACAGAAGCGAAATTATTTTGGCCAGTGTTTAACGATTTCACTTCAGAGCAAAAAAAAATTAAGGCCAAGATGAAAGAAAATATGCTCACATTCAAAGCAAAGAATACTCCAACTGATCAGGATGCCGGTAAATTTATTTCTGAGCAACTGCTATTAAAGCAATCTGAATTGGATCTTACCAAAAAGTATGTAACAGAATTCAAGAAGGTATTGCCAGAAGTGAAAGTAGCGCTGTTGCTAACTCTTGAGCAAGAATTTAAACAGCAATTGTTACAGAAGTTAAAAGAGCGTCACGATAAGACTCGAGAGCCCAAAGGAGCTATCCATGATGATTTTGTTCGTTAAAATCAGATAAACTAAGAGGAAGCTAAACGCTTCCTTTTTTATTTATAAGCCTCACTTATATTTGCCAAAAATATTTTATTATGAACAGAGGTCCGATATCACAATTTATCGAAAAGCATTACAAGCATTTTAATTCGGCAGCATTGGTAGATGCAGCAAAAGGATATGAAACACATATTCTTGAAGGAGGAAAAATGATGGTAACACTTGCAGGAGCTATGAGTACTGCAGAGCTAGGAAAATCATTTGCAGAAATGATCAGACAAGACAAAGTAGCAATTATTAGTTGTACAGGTGCAAATCTCGAAGAGGATATCATGAATCTTGTAGCACATTCTCATTACAAACGTGTTCCCAATTATCGTGAGTTAAGTCCTAAGGAAGAGTGGGATCTATTAGAAAATCATTATAACCGTGTAACTGATACTTGCATTCCTGAAGAGGAAGCTTTTCGCAGATTACAGAAACATATATACAAGATTTGGAAAGATGCAGAAGATAATGGAGAGCGTTTCTTTCCGCATGAATACATGTACAAAATGTTATTATCTGGCGACTTGAAACAATATTATGAGATCGATCCAAAAGACAGTTGGATGCTTGCTGCTGCAGAAAAAAGTATACCAATTGTTGTTCCTGGATGGGAAGATTCTACCATGGGAAATATTTTCGCATCTTACGTCATTAAAAGTGAATTGAAAGCTTCAACCATGAAGTCGGGTATTGAATATATGGTTTGGTTGGCTGATTGGTATCGAAATAATTCAGGAGGAAAAGGAGTAGGGTTTTTCCAAATTGGAGGAGGAATTGCAGGAGATTTTCCTATTTGTGTGGTGCCAATGATGTACCAAGATCTTGAATGGCATGATGTTCCTTTTTGGAGTTATTTCTGTCAAATTTCTGATTCTACAACTTCTTATGG
>CAIJLK010000107.1 GCA_903821465.1 uncultured Bacteroidota bacterium
AAGGCAATTCACAATTCTTTCAATTGCGCGCCCAGTTTGAATTGTAAGGTCTAATTATTTATTTACTGATTTATTTGCAAGCTGTCCGCAAGCGGCATCAATATCTTTTCCTCTGCTTTTACGCAATCTTGAGTTCACTCTATTTCTTTCGAGATAGTTCATGAATTCAGTGGTGGTTTGCTCATCGGGTTTGGTAAATCTAAAAGCATCAGTAGGATTATATTCAATGATGTTGATCAGATCAGCAGGAACCTTTCTGTAAATTTTTACCAACTCTTCTGCATCCTTCAAACTATCATTGAAACCTTTGAACAGAATATATTCGAAAGTGATTTCATTCTGCGTTTGCTTGTAAAAATGATTGAGCGACTCAATCAATGTTTCGATATTATTCGTTTCATTGATGGGCATGATCTCATTGCGTTTCTTATCAGTTGCTGCATGTAATGATACTGCTAGTTTGAATTTCACTTTATCATCTCCCAATTGTTTAATTTGTTTGGAAATACCAGCTGTTGAAACAGTGATCCGCTTAGGACTCATATACAATCCATCTGCCGCAGAGATCCTATCAATTGCTTTTAATACATTATTATAATTTAATAAAGGCTCACCCATTCCCATGAATACAATATTGGTGAGTTTTTGCTGATGTACTTTTTCTGATTCCTGATTGATCAAAACAACCTGATCGTAAATTTCATCGTATGTCAAATTTCTTTTGCGATCGATGGTTCCAGTTGCACAGAATTTGCAGGACAAACTGCAACCAATTTGTGAGGATACACAAGCCGTTTTTCTTTCGGCTGTAGGGATCAACACACCTTCGACCATATAGCCGTCAAATGTTTTGAAACGCGATTTGATCGTGCCATCTTCACTAACCTGTGTAAGATTAACTTTCAATGCAGGTAAGGAAAATTCTTGGGCCAATTTAGTACGTAGGTCCTTACTCAAATTGGTCATATCATCAAAACTATGCGCATGTTTCTGCCATAGCCATTCGTGTACTTGTTTCACTCGGAATTTCTTTTCTCCGATAGTTTCAAAATAATTTTCCAACTCACCCAAACTGAGGTGGCGTATATTTTTTAAAGATTCCTTCATGTTGCAAAGATACCTTTTGAGAAAGGAAGGGCAATTTTAATCCACAAATTTTAACTTGTGACTGTAAAAACAAGCTAATTTCAAGAAAAGTTTAGGAGAATATGATGAAGACCTGCTATATAATAGATACAGTTAGAACCCCCATTGGCAGATATGGAGGCAAACTCAGCGATATTCGACCAGACGATCTATTGGCGCATGCGATTCGAGTTTTATTGAGTCGTAATCCGGGTATCGACCCCTTGGCCATTGAAGATGTGATTGCCGGAGCAGCTAATCAGGCAGGTGAAGACAATCGCAATGTGGCCCGAATGGCCGCATTATTGGCTGGATTGCCAGTTTCAGTTGCCGGCACCACCGTTAATCGTTTATGTGCTTCTGGTATGCAGGCTATCATGGATGCTTCAAGAGCCATCATGTGTAATGAAGGATTATTATATATCGCTTCTGGGGTGGAAAGTATGACTCGTGCACCTTTTGTAACGGCAAAATCTGCTTCATCATGGAATCGAAAAGTGGAAACTTACGATACTACTATGGGCTGGCGATTTGTGAACAAGGCTTTGGCTGATCAATATCACCCCTATACAATGGGAGAGACTGCCGAGAATGTGGCCAAACAATGGAAGATCAGCAGGGAGGACCAAGATGCATTTGCACTTGCTTCACAAGAAAAATATTTTGCTGCCAAGCAGGCCAATAAATGGGAGGATGAAATAGCTGCTGTTGAAATGATGACGGAAGATCGATTGATCACTTGGTTCAATGAAGATGAACATCCGCGTCAAACATCGTTAGAAAAATTAGCACAGTTAAAACCAGCGTTTAGTCAGGATGGAACCGTTACCGCGGGTAATGCATCGGGCATTAATGATGGAGCTGCTGCTATGTTATTGGCAAGCGAAGAAGCGGTGAAGCTGTTTAATTTACAACCCATGGCTCGCATTGTAAGTATGGGTGTAGCAGGAGTTGATCCGGCCATTATGGGAATGGGTCCGGTTCTGGCTACAGAAAAAGCCTTATTAAGAGCTAATCTGAAAATGCAAGATCTCGATTTGATTGAATTGAATGAAGCATTTGCTTCACAAAGCTTGGCTTGTATTGATGAATTGGAATTGGATCCGAATAAAGTTAATGTAAACGGCGGAGCCATTGCGCTTGGTCACCCTTTAGGTTGTAGCGGTGTTAGAATCTCAACCACTTTATTGCACGAAATGTATCGCACAAGAAAGCATTATGGATTAGCTACCATGTGTGTGGGTGTTGGGCAGGGAGCGGCTATCATCTATGAAGGGCTTTAAAGTTTTATTAATGGTATGGCTGTTAAGAAAATATATATTATTTTCATTGACATAAAATACTTGCACCATAAAAGAATAATTACATGAAAAAAATTACTTACTTATTAATTGCTTTTTTAGCGATCGGATTCTCATCAAAAGCACAAGACAGTTTAGCACAGTATACTGGTAAATTTAATTTTCCAGAAGGAAGTATTGTTTCTTATGTAGCTGTAACTGCAGAAAACGGAAAATTAAATTTCAGTTCTGATAAAGGCAGTGGTACTTTAGAAAGAGTAGCAGCTGATTCATTTGCTATTCCTGAATATCAGGGAACAGGAAAATACACACGCAATGCAGAAAATAAAATCACTGGTGTTGTGATTGATGTAATGGGTTATCATATAGAAGGCGTAAAAGAAGTTCCTGCTATTGCGTTGATCGATCCTAAGTATTATTTAAAAAGCGAAAGAAAGCAATTCGCTATTCGATAAACTTTGCTGATCGCCACTGATCAGATTTTTTAATACCACCGAATTTTCTAACAATTCCTTACTGCCAATAATTACGGCGTAAGGAATTTGTTTTTTATCAGCGTACTTAAACTGCTTATCGAACTTACTATTCTCGTGATAGAGTTCTGCTGCGATACCCTTATCGCGTAAGGCTTGCATTAATGTATAAGCTGCTTTACTTTCTGCATCACCCAAATTAAAAAACAACACCTTGGTACCTGTTTGCACTTCTGCAGGAAAGAGTTGCAGCTCTTCCATTACATCATAAATTCTATCCACGCCAAATGAAATTCCAACACCTGGAATATTCGGCACATCAAAAGTTCCGGTAAGATCATCATATCTTCCACCACCACCAATGCTACCCATTTGGGTATTCTTTGCTTTCACTTCAAAAATAATTCCGGTATAATAATTTAGTCCGCGTGCCAATGTAAAATCAGCCTGCAAATGATTTGCTACAAAACTGTTCTGGTGATAATTCAATACCCATTCTAATTCTGCAATGCCTTTGTTACCAGTTTCGTTTTCGCCGATTATTTTTTTGAGTGCAACAATTTTTTCATCATTCGTTCCATCGATCAATAAATAAGTTTCGATGGTATTGATTTGCGAATCAGATAAACCTCTACCACTTAATTCTTCTTTCACTTTATCTAATCCGATCTTATCTAATTTATCAATCGCAACAGTGATATCCACCATTTTATCTGCGCCACCACAGATCTCAGCAAGTGCTGCTAAAATTTTGCGGTTATTCATTTTAATAGTTACATCAACCCCCAATTGTTTAAAAACAGTGGCATATAAATTAGCCAACTCCACTTCATTCAATAAAGAATAACTACCTACCACATCTGCATCGCACTGATAGAACTCGCGGTAGCGGCCTTTTTGTGGACGATCGGCTCTCCATACGGGTTGGATCTGATAGCGTTTAAAAGGCATGGTCAGTTGCCCATGATTCATGGCAACATATCTAGCAAAAGGGATAGTCAAATCGTAACGCAATGCGCGTTCAGTTAAACCCTTTGTATTTTTTCCAGCAAGAATTTTATCGAATTCGAGTTTGGCCTGATCTTGTTTGGCGGGATTATCGAGTCCGTTATTCAGTATTTTAAAAATCAACTTATCGCCCTCCTCGCCATACTTACCCATTAAAGTATCGAGGTTTTCCATGGCAGGGGTTTCCAGTGGCTGAAATCCGTAGCTCTCCATCGCAAAACGAATCGTTTGAAAAATATAATTTCTTTTTCTAACAACGCTAGCGCTAAAATCTCTGGTGCCCTGTGGTAAACTCGGTTTGCTCATATACTAATTCTAATCTGGGCAAATATAAGTAAACTCAAAGATGCTTAGTGCCCTGGCTTGAAAGCCGGGGTTATGGTATTTTATATGATATTGTCAGCCCAGCCGATTTTTTGTCCATTTTTCACTCCTCACTTTTATCTTTTATCTTTTCTCTTTTATCTCTTCACTTTTATCTTTTATCTCTTCACCTATTTTACTAACGATTATTAGTTTTTTTATTGTTTTTTCGTTATGGAATTAATAAATTTTAGAATCTTAAGATAAATCAGAGTTTTAAATTTGATTTGATCACTTTTTTTGGGTTACTCAATAGAATTATTAACTAAATTGCCCACCCTGTTCAATTAGATGTTACATGCAAGAGAGTTTTAGAGATAGACAGAAGAAAAGTTATACTTTAATGCGGATGTCCTACGATCTGGTGATGGCCTTATTAATTTTAGGAATGGCAGTAGTGATGATATTTGCTGAGAAACTTAAAATTGAGCAAATCATGGCCGTAGATGACACATTTAGATACCTATTTGGTGGCATCTGTGTTTTGTATGGCGGTTTTAGATTGTACAGGGGTATAAAGAGGGACTATTAGTGATGAAGGGAATGATTAAACATAGTTTTTTGATACTGGCGGTTTTGCTTTTCTTTGCGGCCTGTAAGGGTAAGCAAGGTGAAACAAAAGACGATCGAGACACACCGAATCAGGGTACTATCCGGATCAGTGTTGACGAAAGTTTTAAGCCTGTGATCGAAGAACAAATCAAAGTGCATCATTCTTCTTTCCCGAATACGCATATAATAGCTAGTTATAAACCGGAAGTTGCGTGTTTGAAGGACTTGCAAAACGATAGTACCAGAATGATCTTGATCGCTCGGGGGCTATCAAAAAATGAATCATCGATCTTTGAATCAAGTTTAGGTTACCGCCCACAGTTTGCCATTCTTGCTTATGATGCCGTAGCAGTGATAGTGAATCAGAAATCGGCCGACAGTGTTTTTACAATCAATGATTTGAAAGCTATATTGAGCGGTAAAAGCAAGCGGATTGCAGTGATGGATGGAAAAAATGCTACAAGTACCGTAAGATTTTTGAAAGATAGTATTTTGAAAGGCGGCGATTTCGGAGCCAATGTGGTTGCTTCGAAGAATAGTGAAGATGTGATTGACATTGTTACTAAAAATGAGAATGTAGTTGGTTTTGTGGGATTGAGTTGGGTAGGTGATAGTTATGATCCTAAGCAACAGGAAAACTTGAAAAAAATTCGGTTGGCATTGGTTGAATGCGTGAGATGTGTGGAAAAGGGTTTGTTCGCAAAACCTTCACAGGCTACTATTTCATACGCTCAGTATCCCTTGCCTAGACCGATGTACTATATTTTAAAAGAAAATTCAGCGGGTCTGGGAACAGGTTTTATGAATTTTTTGAGCCTTGAAAGGGGACAGTTAATTTTCAAAAGGGCACTCCTGGTTCCTGCGAAAATGAATTTTAAAGTAAGATCAGGAAAAATAAAAGAGTCAGATTAACGCAACAATTATAAATTTCGACCAATGAAGAAGATCGTATCGATGATGTTAACGGCACTGTTTTTAATACAGTGTGCAATGGCACAGTCCGTTCAGGAAGGTGTCAAACTGTTACAGTACGTTTACAAAAACAACAGTGCTAAGGCTGTCTTACAAAAAGCCTATGATGCAAATCCAAAGGACCCGCAAGCGATTTATTGGTTAGGTATTGCCAATGTTGCCAAGAACAGAGAGGTTTTATCGAAAGACGGTGTTGCTGCTGCAAGGGCTTTATACCAAAAAGCTTTACAAGATGGCGTTAACGATCCATTGATTTGGGTGGGACAGGGTACTTTAGATATCTTGGATGGTAACAATATAAATGCTGCTAAACAAAAGTTTGAGCAAGCAATTACTACAACAACAGAAACAAAAGGAAAAAATAAAGGAAAGCCAAGTGCTATTATTCTTAATGCCATTGGTTTTGCAAATTCATTGGGCGGTTCAACCTTGGGTGATCCATTATATGGTATTGAAAAATTAAAGCAAGCTGCAACAATCGATCTTAACAATCCAGATATCTATTTCAATATGGGTGTTTGTTATTTGAAATTGGGTGGTGAAAATGGTGGTGAGGCGGTAAAGGCTTTTCAAGAAGCTGACCTTCGCGATACTAAAAGCGGTAGAGCAAAATGGCGCACTGGTAAGATCTATCAAAGTCAGAATAACAAAGAATCTTTAGAACTTTTCTTTAATGGTGCTATTCAGGCTGAACCAGCTTTTCCAGCTCCTTATATAGAACTATTTAACTACTACGCAAACAGAGATGTTGCAAAGGCAAAAGGCTATTTAGATGAGTTCTTAAAGTATGCCGATAAAGATCCTTTGAATGATTTCTTCTATGCAGAATATTTGTTCCGCGCAGGTAAATACACTGAGTCTTTAGCGAAAGCAAAAGAAATTGAAGCTTCTGCAGGATTGGCTGCTGTGCCTCGTTTGAGCTTATTATATGCTTATAACTATGATCGTTTGGGCGACTCTGTTGCTGCAAGAGATAATGTTGTAAAATTCTTCAACGCAAAATTAGATATACAATCACCTGACTACGAATTGGCAGTGAAATTGTTATCTAAATTCCCAGGTAATGAAGCACAAACTGTTGGGTATTTAGAGCAAGCTATCAGCAACGATACTTCTAAAGTAAACCAGTTGAATTATATGAATCAGGCAGCTGAAATTTATGGTAAGTCTAAAATGTACAAAGAGCAATTGTTCTGGTTAAAGAAAAGAGCAGATGTGCTGCCTACTCCTTTAACCAATCGCGACTACTATTATATTTGCGATGCTGCACTTAAGTCAAAAAGTATAGATGATGCCAAAAAATATAGTGCTGAGTATATAAGCAAATTTCCTGATCAAATGTTTGGCTATCGGTTTGCCGCAAACTCTGCAATTGCAGAAGATGTTGATACAACCAAAGGAACTGCAATACCAGCCATACAAACATATATCGACTTTTTGAATAAGGATTCTGTGAAAAATGCCAAGTTGCTGTTGCAACCTTATTACTATCTAACCTATTATTATCATGATGTAACTAAAGATTATCCAAAGTCATTAGAGATCCTAAACCATATATTGGCTGTAAACCCTGAAGATAAATATGCTTTATCTGCAAAGCCTACAGTTGAAAAAGAAATTGCCAACCCGGCTCCTGCTGCAAAAGGCAGCACTAACAAAGGTTCTACGGGTTCTACCCCAGCTCCTAAGAAAAATAAATAAGAAAAATACTCCCCTTTTTGGGGAGTATTTCTTTTATATCCCATACAGGCTTATTTTTGCATGAATTTAAATGCTTCTCATGAGTTGGATTTCCTTTTTACTCGATGTTAATGAATCAAATTCTGCAGCAAATTATCTTCCTATCGGGATCCAATTGATCTTCGCGGCTGGCTTTGTAGCCTTCATGATTGGACTTTCTGCTTGGGTTGGACCTAAGCGCAAGACTGCAGACAAATTAGAAAACTTTACGAGTGGTATTGAATCCCACGGAAATGCCAGACAGCCAATGGCCATCAAGTATTTTCTGGTAGCGATCCTATTTGTGCTGTTTGATGTGGAAGTAATATTCTTTTATCCATACGCTGTAAACTTTAGAGAACTGGGTTGGGCTGGATTTAGCGCACTACTCATGTTTGTAGGATTCTTTCTGATAGGTTTTATCTATATCATTAAGAAAGGTGCTTTAAAGTGGGAGGATTAGGTCGATGTTTTTTTTGAATTTTTAATTTTGTATTATTTATGTCACGTCCAGTTCGATTTAATATTCATCCAGTTGAAACAAAAATAGCTAATGCCGTTTCTATGGCAGAAGCGCCTGAAGGCTATGCTGGAGAAGGCTTTTTTTCTACTCGCTTGAGCGATGTTGTTGGTTTAGCCAGAAAAAATTCTTTATGGCCTTTACCATTTGCCACATCATGTTGTGGAATTGAGTTCATGGCTACCATGGCTTCTCACTACGACTTGGCTCGCTTTGGTGCTGAAAGGGTTGGATTCTCTCCCCGTCAATGTGATCTTTTAATGGTAATGGGAACCATTTCTAAGAAAATGGGACCAGTTGTGCGTCAGGTATACCTCCAAATGGCCGAACCTCGTTGGGTTATTGCCATGGGTGCCTGTGCTAGTAGCGGTGGTATATTTGATACTTATAGCGTGTTGCAAGGTATTGATCAGGTAATTCCTGTTGATGTATATATTCCCGGTTGCCCTCCGCGCCCTGAAGCTGTATTAGATGGCTTTATGAAAGTGCAGGAATTGGTTGGTCAGGAAAGTATTAGAAGAAGAAATAGCGATCAATATAAAGCGTTGATGAATAGTTACGGAATAGAATAATAAAAACGAAATGGCATTAACACAAGAACATATTCAACAAAGACTAACAGAAAAATTCGGAGACCTGGTTTCCAATTTTGAAACGCCTTATGGCATGCTCAGTTTTGAAGCACCAAAGGATCAGAATCTGAAAGTGTTGCAATTTTTATACGACGAGGCAGATCTGAATTTTCAATTCATGACCGATCTAACTGCGGTAAATTATCCCGACAAAATTGGTCGCGAATTAGCCGTTGTTTATCACTTGCACAATTTGAGAGACAATGTAAGAATTCGCTTTACAGTGTATTCAGATATTGCAACTCCGGATGTATTTACTGCAAGCAAATTATTCTCTGCTGCCAATTGGATGGAAAGAGAAACCTACGATTTTTTTGGAGTGAATTTTGTAGGACACGATAACCTGAAACGTATATTGAATGTAGATGAAATGGATTATTTTCCTTTAAGAAAAGAATATCCTTTAGAAGAAAGAACACGTATCGATAAAGACGATCAGATGTTTGGCAGAGGTTAATAAAAGCTGATTAATTAAAATAAATAAGCCCCAAGGGGTTTGGATATGACAGAACATCATCAACACCATATTAAATTACCAGAAGGTTCCATAGAGAAACAGACCACTACGCTTAACGTTGGTCCGACCCACCCCGCTACACACGGTGTGTTTCAGAATATTATGGAACTCGATGGTGAGCAAATTGTTTCTACAGAACAGACCGTTGGATATATCCACCGGGCTTTTGAGAAACTGGCTGAGCGCAGACCGCTGTACCAAATTACCACAATAACAGATCGTTTGAACTATTGCAGTAGCCCATTGAATAATATGGGTTGGCATTTGACTTGCGAAAAATTATTGGGTGTTCAAACCCCTAAGCGAGTAGATTATCTGCGGATCATCATTATGGAGTTATCAAGGATCTCTGATCACCTGATCTGTAACTCTATTATGGGTGTTGATACCGGTGCTTATACTGGGTTCATGTACATCATGCAATTCCGTGAATTGATTTACGAGATATATGAAGAAATATGCGGGTCCCGTCTTACTACTAATATTGGGCGTATTGGCGGCTTTGAAAGGAATTTCACAAATACAGCGTTTACGAAACTCGAGAAATTCTTAAAAGAATATCCAGCTGCATTACGCGAATTACAAAACTTATTTACACGTAATAGAATTTTTATGGAACGTACAATTGGTACGGGTCCGATCAGTGCTGAGCGTGCTTTAAATTATGGATTTACGGGTCCGAATTTACGTGCTGCCGGTGTTGACTACGATGTTCGTGTACATAGTCCGTATAGCAGTTACGAAGATTTTGATTTTAAAATTCCTGTCGGAAAAAATGGCGATAGCTACGATCGTTTCTTAGTGCGTAACGAAGAAATGTGGGAGAGCTTGAGTATCCTTAACCAAGCTTACAAAAAAGTACAAGAGTTCAAAGGTGCTGAAGCAGAAGTGTTTCATGCCGATGTTCCTGAATATTACCTGCCTGTTAAAGAAGACGTGTATACAAAAATGGAAGCGCTGATCTGGCATTTCAAAATTGTAATGGGCGAGATTGATATGCCTAAAGGCGAAGTGTATCATTCTATTGAAGCTGGTAATGGTGAGTTAGGTTTTTATTTAGTAAGCGATGGCGGAAGAACCCCATTCCGTTTGCATTTCCGCAGACCATCCTTTATTTATTATCAAGCATATCCTGAATTAGTTGTTGGTGGTATGTTGAGCGATGCGATTGTGGTAATGAGTAGTTTGAATTTGATCGCAGGTGAGTTGGATGCTTAGAAACTGAATTGATTTATTGAAAATGATTGATTGATATGGTACAATTTTCAGAAGAAAAACTAACAAAGGTTAAAGAAATCATCGCTCGCTATCCGGAAGGAAAACAGAAGAGTGCACTCTTGCCTTTATTGCATTTGGCACAAGAGAATTTCGGTGGTTGGTTAAGTGCTGAAACAATGGATTATGTAGCTACTTTGTTACAGATCGAACCAATTGAAGTTTATGAAGTAGCAACCTTCTATAGCATGTATAATACCCAACCGGTTGGTAAATATGTTTTTGAAGTTTGTCAGACTGGTCCCTGTATGCTAAACGGAAGTGATAATATCATCGCTTACATCAGTCAGACTTTAGGAATCAAAGCTGGCGAAACAACTGCTGATGGTTTGTTTACTTTAAAAACTGCTGAGTGCTTAGGTGCTTGCGGATATGCACCGATGATGCAGTTGGGTAAACATTATAGAGAGCATCTGACTAAAGAAAAAGTGGACGCAATTATTGCAGAATGCAGAACTGCTGCAGCTGCAAATAATTAGTTTAAAAATATTTAAATCAACGAATGGCGAAAGCCACGCAATTGAATACAATGGGAAGAAAATTATTACTAGAAAAAGCACATGTTGAAGGAATTCGTTATTTCGATGTGTATCGCCGAGAAGGTGGATATCGCAGCGTTGAGAAGGCCCTGAAAACCATGACACAAGAAGAGATCGTGGAAGAAGTGAAGAAGAGTGGTCTTCGTGGTAGAGGTGGCGCCGGATTCCCTGCAGGTATGAAATGGGGCTTTATCGCAAAACCAGAAGGCGTTCCTCGTCACCTGGTTTGTAATGCAGATGAAAGTGAACCTGGTACTTTCAAGGATCGTTATTTAATGGAATTCATTCCGCACTTATTAATTGAAGGATTAATTGTTGCTTCCTATGCTTTAGGAAGTCATGATACTTATATTTATATCCGCGGCGAGTATGCTTGGATCCCGGATATTTTGGAGCAAGCAATTGCGGAAGCAAAAGCGAATGGATTTTTAGGAAAGAATATTTTAGGAACTGGATTTGATTGTGAGATCTATGTACATCGCGGTGCTGGCGCATATATCTGTGGTGAAGAAACTGCTTTGATAGAATCATTAGAAGGCAAGCGCGGCAACCCAAGAATCAAACCTCCATTCCCTGCAATCAAAGGAGCATGGGGTAGACCAACTGTTGTAAACAACGTAGAAACTTTAGCAGCAGTTGTTCCCATTATTAATGAAGGTGGGGAAGAGTTTGCAAAGATTGGGGTAGGTAAATCAACTGGTACCAAATTAATTTCTGCTTGCGGTAATATTAATAAGCCGGGTGTTTATGAAATTGATATGACCATCTCTGTAGAAGAATTTATTTATAGCGATGAATATTGCGGTGGTATCCCAAATGGGAAAAGATTAAAAGCTTGTATTCCAGGTGGATCATCTGTTCCCATTCTTCCTGCGAATCTATTATTGAAAACTGCAAAGGGCGAAACACGTTACATGAACTATGAAAGTTTGAGTGATGGTGGATTTGCAACAGGTTCGATGATGGGTTCGGGTGGATTCATTGTGTTAGATGAAGACCAGTGCGTGGTAAGAAATACTTATTCATTAGCCAGATTCTATCGCCACGAAAGTTGCGGTCAGTGTTCTCCATGTAGAGAAGGAACTGGTTGGATGGAAAAATTGTTATTACGTTTAGAAAAAGGCGAAGGAAAAATAAGTGATATCGATTTGCTATGGGATATCCAAAGCAAGATTGAAGGTAATACCATTTGTCCTTTGGGCGACGCTGCAGCATGGCCGGTGGCGGCTGCGATTCGACATTTTAGAGATGAGTTTGAATGGCATGTAACACATGCTGCTGAAGCTCAAACAAGGAATTATGGATTGGCGCATTATGCAGATCCAATACATGTTCCTGCAACCTAATTTTTGATTTTAGAATTTTGACATATGTCTGATACAACATTATTTAAAGTAACGATCGATAATATCACCATCGAAGTGCCAGCAGGGACAACCATCCTGAATGCTGCTCGAAAAATTGGTGGCGATGTAGCTCCTCCTGCTATGTGTTATTATAGCAAACTAGAAGGTAGCGGTGGTAAATGCCGTACTTGTTTGGTTGAAGTGAGCAAGGGTTCTGAAAAAGATCCTCGTCCCATGCCTAAGCTGGTAGCTAGTTGCAGAACTACTGTGATGGATGGAATGGAGGTTAAAAATATTACCAGTCCGAAAGTAGTAGACGCAAGAGCAAGTATTGTTGAATTTTTATTATTGAATCATCCATTAGATTGTCCGATCTGTGATCAAGCGGGTGAATGTCATTTACAAGATCTAAGCTACGAACATGGTAAAGATGGTACGCGTTATGAGTTTCAACGCAGAACATTTAAAAAACACGATCTAGGAAAATATATTCAGTTACACATGACGCGTTGCATTCTTTGCTATCGTTGTGTATTTGCTGCAGATCAACTCTCCAATAAACGTGTTCATGGTATTTTAGATCGCGGAGATCATTCAGAGATC
>CAIJLK010000108.1 GCA_903821465.1 uncultured Bacteroidota bacterium
CAATCGGACTATTATATTGAGGAATCAATTGGCCGTTTAAAGCTGGTCCCCATACATCATAGTCACCATCGTTTAATCCACCCCCTTTACCATCGCCGAAAATATACTGAGAGTAATCTCCACCCCCATACATTGCTTGTGTTTTAGGCAATGCAATAAATCCTTTGTTTACTTGAGTACTAGAGTTAAATTCTATAGTATAACCTTTATCGTTTTTCTTAGCTTTTTTTGTAGTAATTAAGATCGCACCATTCTGTGCACGGCTACCATAAATGGCAGTTGCAGCAAGGCCTTTCAAAACAGTGTAGGTTTCAATATCATCCGGGCTAAGATTCCAGGTATCAGAAGAAATAGGAATACCATCTACTACATACAAGCTAATGTTATATCCACGCAATGATACGTTTGGAGCTGCTAACATTTCTTGATTGATCGCCACATCCAATCCGGCTACCTTACCAACTAATCCGTTAATAGGATTCACTTCTCTTGCTTTTACAAGATCAGCCCCTTTCACTTCTTGTACTGAGTAACCCAATTTCTTGGTTTCTTTTCTAACACCAAGACCAGTTACCACTACTTCACTCAACTGATCAGTTGATGGATTTAAACTGATTGTTAAATCAGAACCTGTAACAGTTACTTTTCTAGTTGCATAGCCAACGAAAGTTATGGTTAACTGACTACCTTTTGCAGCTGTGATACTAAATGCACCTGTTACGCTTGATGCTGTCTGTTGTTTACCATTTGAAATGATAGCGCCCTCGATTGGTGTTGAGGTAGCAGCATCCAACACTTTTCCGCTAATTGTAGCGTTTTGTGCATGTGCTTGAAATACAAATAAGCATATCACTAATGGAAATAGTAATAAGCTTAAAAAGCCATTCTTTTGCTTCATAAACTAGTTATTTTAGTTGTTGTGGGAGCAAAAGTATTCTGGCTATGTTACGGAATTGTGTCTTAATGGTTAAACAAAAAACAATGAATTATTATGGATTTGTTAAGTATTTAAGCCAATTTTAGTGCATTCAAATTTATTGTAGGAGACTTAAATCACAACCATTTATCTTTATGGGCGACATTTTAGAAAATGGGAAAAGTTATATGGCACAGGTAAAAAGTATTTTAATTATCGACGATGATCCTTTGTTTTTGTTATTGGTTAAGAAAACAATCATGAAGTATGAATTGGCCAAAAACATTTCTGCATTCAGCAATGGATTAGAAGCTTTTGATGCTATAAAGCAATCAATAAATGACCAAGCGAACTTACCAGATATTATTTTATTAGATATCAATATGCCAATCATGGATGGATGGGAATTTCTCGATGAATTCCTACCCTTACTTGAAAAAATAACCAAGAAGATCTCTATCTATATTGCCACCTCTTCTATTGCAGAAGATGATAAGCGCAAGGCAAAAACTTATCCTACCATTAAAGACTACCTATTAAAGCCCATTGATCAGCCGATATTAAATAGGATCATCGAAGCGCATCTTCAACAGCTGTAGATTCCGATAAACTTTCCACGATAAATCATAAGACCAAGACTTATTTTAGTAAAAATCACTAAAAACAGTCCCTATTCCCATTTACAACCGCGATTTTCAATTAGAAGGGAACTCCCCAGCTATTAAAACAATAGAATCTGCAGCTTTTTAAAGCACCCGCTTAGGAATCAATTATAATAAGGCTCATGAGCAATATAGTTTTAGGGAAACAAACACATCATGAAAAACAACTTTTCAAAAACCTTCGTCGTTTTAATAAGTATAACCCTATTAACATCTTCTTGCTTTAAGAATTTCTATCTCACAAATTCACAAAATAGTCTTGGCAATATTGATGCTAAAAATGTAAATGAAGATCCTAATAAATATATAATTGTTCATTTCAGTGATCAACCACTTGAGCTAACAAAATATACTATAACAAAAGAAAGCATTGAGGGAGAAATAAATAAAATTGAAATACCAGAACATATCCTTTATTTAAATCCCGACGAAAGTTCTTCTAATAGTTATAAAAAAAGATATGAATCAGCAGTGTTAAACGAAGTGCATATTTATACTGCATTAAAATCTAACATCCAAAACACGAACCATATTCAAATAGCTTCAAAAGATATCAGTAGAATTGACATATATAAGAAGGACCACAATAGAACAAGTCAAAATCATATCCTAAGCTCATTTGGGGTCGCTGCAATCATTGGTGGTTTCCTTGCGATTATTGCCATGACAATGACATTTAATATAGGAACTGGATTAATTATTATGTGATCATATCAATTGAGGTCTACAAGATTATTAAAAAAAAATTAAATCATTTGAAATCAACATTACATGCATCCAACAAAAAAGCCCCTTTCGGGACTTTAAAGCTGTGGAGAGTAACGGGGTCGAACCGTCGACCTCTTGCATGCCATGCAAGCGCTCTAGCCAACTGAGCTAACCCCCCATGGAGGTGCAAATGTAGATGCAGCAAGTGTAAGAGCAAAATTTTAGTTTGTTGAAGGATATTTAAAATACTGGATGTGACCCAAACCTGACCCTTTCACAATCAAATTGGGTAACAAATGAGTATCAATAACCAAAAAACTGGAAGGCTAGAAAGTTTTATAAACAGAATTATTTTAATAAATTAGGGTGGTGATTGGTTTATAGCCCCAGTACTTCCTCCCCAAGGTTACTATTTTGGAATTTATTTTGATCATGACAAATTTGTCTTGTGAAAAAGAAACTATTCTTTTTTGGAGTATTGGTTCTGTTGATATACAATATCATTGGATGCACAAAGAATGGAACATCAGGAGGTCCAATTATTGATTCAATTACATTAAAACCTTCTTTTTACAGAGTCGATGATTCTACTACTGGTATTTTTAATTATACAGGAATAGCTTATGACTCTGTTCAAGTAATCGACTCTATTTTTCCCCCAATTGCTTCAAGTTATCCCTCAGGCTTTCACTCGAAATTTAATAACTACTCTCATCAGGTTTCTGGCCAAATAAGTATTAAAAAGTTAACTTCAGATTCAACTCGAATTTATTTATCTGGACCTTATCATGATAACTTCGATAAAGTATCTGGTTTTTCTGGTATGATATTCAATGAAGGTATAATTTTTGTAAACTCTTTCCCTGGACCTAGAGGAGGTGATACAGTTATAAAAGCTAATTATTTGAATAATATTTTAAGTATTCAAAATTCTTATACAATCCTTTTGGATGTAACATGGAATAATATTCAATTTTCTAGTGGAATTGGAAAATTTGTGAATGGAAATTGGGAGATTAACTATCAAACCTCTGGACAATATGATGATTGGATATATTCCACTGGTCATTATTTTTTATACGGCTATCATACCTATCATCTTATCTGTGTCAAACAACATTAACTAATTACTACAGGCCAATAAAATGCAATATAAGTCAGTAAGAACATTTAAATTATTCTATAGTATCTTTAAGTGACAATAGAAATATGAAAACTTTTGAGAATTAAATAATCCTATGTTTTCACTGCATCAAACGCCCGGAAGAACTGCCACGGTAGAGAACAAAGAACTTTTGTTTTTTTCTGGATATTCTTATTTGGGTATGAATCAGGAGCCTCGATTTTTACAGTTGCTGCATGAAGGAATTGATTTGTTTGGTGCTGTATTTCCAAGTTCTAGAATTTCAAATACTGCATTAGAATTATATACTGAATCAGAAAAAATATTAACTGATCTTACGCAAACAACAGATACTGTTTTATTTCAAAGCGGTTTTACAGCAGGAAAAGCGGCCGTAGAAATAATTGAATTGGGATCTCAGATTTTCCAATCTCCTTTCTGCCATCCTGCTATTCGTGTAAATACCAATTCCTTATTATCATTTTCAGAATGGGCAAATGAAACTGTTCAAACGATCAACAATAATAGCTTTAGCAGCAGACCTGTTATTCTAAGTGATTCATTGAACCAGCTAACTGCCGAAGTATATGATTTCTCTTTTTTAAATCAAATACAACAAAAGATCATTTGCATCATCGATGATAGTCATGGAATAGGATTATTAGGATCCAATGGAGAAGGAATTAGTTCCCGATTACCAAGAAATGAAAATATTGAATACATCATTACCTATTCACTTTCAAAAGCCCTGAATATTCCGGCTGGTGCCATTAGTTGTACCTGCAAACAAACGGCTGATAAAATCAGAAAGACCAGTTGGTATACAGCCGTTACTCCCCCATCGCCAGCAAGCTTATATGCTTTTTGTAACGCTGCAAATATCTATCAACAACAGCGTGAAAAGTTGAACAAATTAAAAACAGCGTTGCAAAATTTAGTTGCCGATAAAAAAGCTATTCATTTTCATGTAGACCTTCCTGTTTTCGTTCTTCCAGAGGAACTTGATGAATATTATTTTTCAAAGCGGGGAATTATCATTTCCTCATTTGCCTATCCCGATCCGACTGGAAAAAAAATAAACAGGGCAGTTCTTAATGCATTACATACAAATGAAGATCTTCAGCATTTTGCAGATGCTATTTAACCTTCACCATTGTGCGCACTTGCTGTATTGAAAGATTTTGAAAGCGCGCATAATATACGCCTGCCACTAAATTTGCAGTCTCGAATATTACTTTATAAGTTCCTGCAGTTGGGTATTCTGCATCGATCAATATTCGAATCACTTTTCCCATTCCATCCATTATTTGGATCAAGGTATGACCTCCGGCAGTTGTAAACTGGATGGTGGTGCTATTGGTAAAAGGATTGGGGTAATTTGAGATCAACGATTCACCACTTGTATTCGGACCAGCTACTTTGCATGTTGCAGCGTTTACAATGGGTAATAACTGAAA
>CAIJLK010000109.1 GCA_903821465.1 uncultured Bacteroidota bacterium
GATTTTAGCAAGCTTGATGCCTGGCTGGAAAGCAACCGTCCACGCACTGTTTCAATCGAACGAATTATCAGTGATTGCCAATCAAACCAAGAAGTTATGGTGGTGGAATGGGCGATTAAAAATGGCTTGATTTATGGCGGCTCATGCCCGATTGGTCGTAAAGCAGAATACGGTTTGATTGACGCCAAGTATGGTCTGGTTGAATTAGTATTTCCCGGCTATCGATTCGCTACTAAGGCTAATATCCGTGATGCTGATGCTGCATTGATCATCACGATGCAAAACACGCTTTCCGGTCGTAGCCGTCTCGCCTGTCTTTTTGCTCAACGCATCGAAAAACCTTGGCTACATTTACATCCTGACATGAACTGGCAACACGCTTTAAGCGCTTGGCTAAACACGACTCCAATGAAAGCTCTAAATATTACTGTGCAAAGTGGTGGCGATGATCCACAGAGTGAAATATTCCTTAAACAAGTGCTGGGTTTTTTTCCTTTACGAGCTCAATTATGATCAATATCCTGGCACTGCTACAATCACAGCCCATCTCCGGTCTTGAATCCCAAGAAAGGCAAGCGGGGCTGCCCCGTTATTTTTAATCTGCGTCGAATATATGCTACTTTCATCTGAAAATCAGCGCTCAGATTTACCAGCATGGGTTTTCAAGAACTCTTGTCTGTCCCTTATTGTGTCTCTAATCTTAACTTTCTAAAATTACAACCATGACTGATTTCGATAAGCTTGTTAATGCCGCCCTTCACGGTGATTTAGAAACGATTCGCACAATGGTTGCGGAGGGTTTTGATTTATCGACAACCAATGAAAGTGGTGAATCACTGTTAACAGAAGTAATTACAAACATTGCCAACGTCTACGATGACACGCCACAAAAAAATAATTACGATGAACTGTCGCCCAAAAGATGTGAAATTGTAAAGTTATTGCTGGATTTGGGTGCAGATCCAAACCAACTTGATGAAGATGGCTATGGCGTACTAACTCATCCAGCATTGACAATGGATACCAAGTTGATTAAGGTTTTGCTCGAAGCTGGAGCAAAACCAAACATTTTCACTGCTTATGGCGAAAATCAATCGCTTTATGATTGGGCTGAAATGGATTATGCGTTGCATATTTGGGATATTAATGAATTTCCCGAAGAACCCAGCACAGAGCTGATAGCTGATACAGAGGATGATTGGCTTCTGTGGCTTGATAAAATGGCAATAAAATATAACAAAAGGCGACCAGACCACTTGTTTTTGTTGCGTGAATATGGCGCGAGAACGTCGAGTGAATTAAGTGCATAGGATGTGCCGTCGCTAGGTGGCGCATCATTCACGCATCATAATCGATGCGCTTCACTTTGACCAGCACAGCCTATGGCCCTAAGCCCTCAATATTGTGCTCACCTTCTTTGGGACTGTCGGAAATTGTCAATGTTTTTGTCGGCAACGATAGGTTGCGTGCTGAGTGTTTCGGACGTTTGCGGGACGGCTTCTTTTGAAGTTTTACCTTGCCCACACGAACTTTATACATCGTTGATGTACTTAACCTTTTAGGGCCTTTACGCACCTATTCTACAACTACTATGTGTCCGTTTATTCGCTTCTTGTCATGGTCTTTTCAGTTGGTCTGGATTATACTTTTCCTGTCGTTTGGCTCTAGGGATTAAAGGGGTCTGTTTATCAGATGACACAATGGGCCCGTTGTGCTCCCAATTCGGCTTTATATTCTTTGCTTCTGTAGC
>CAIJLK010000110.1 GCA_903821465.1 uncultured Bacteroidota bacterium
ACTCTTTAGAAAAAATTAATTTTCTAAAGGATTGCAAAAATAGGGTAATTAGTGATTTTTCAAAACGGAATTTTCATTCTTTTTCAAAACTCTTTCTAAAATCCTTTGTTAATTGAGATAAAAGGTAAGGCCTAAAAGGGTTTTTCATCTATTTTTGGGATTGTCATGCAAAAATTCAAGCAATTTATGAAGAGTAAAAAAGGGTTGGTTCTAACCGCCATTGTTCTATTTGGCGCATTGTTCTTTGCTTTTAAAGTAATCGATTCAGGCAATGAGACTATTAATATCACTACAAGACAGCGTTTATTAAATGCCATTGGATCTTTATTGGAAGAAGGACATTACAGCCCTAAGAAGATCGATGATGCATTCTCGAAAGACGTTTATAAGAAATATCTGAATGAATTGGATGGAGATAAAACGCTTTTTACGCAAGCGGATATCAATACGCTAAAAAAATACGAGACAAGTCTTGATGATGAAATTCATGGTGCTGCAATTGCATTTGCCCCAGCGGTAAGTGCTATTTATGATAAAAGGTTGCCTGAAACAATTGCTATGTACAAGGAAATTCTTTCTCATCCATTCGACTTCACAAAAGAGGAGACTTTCATTATTGATGCTGAAAAACTGCCTTTTGCAGCCAGTGATGCGGAAAGAAAAGATCGCTTGATGAAAGAATTGAAGTTTTCTACTTTAGAAAGATTCGTTGAGTTTCAAGAACTACGTGAAAAAAATAAAGACACAAAAGATTTTGTGGTAAAAGCAGATAGTACTTTAGAGCGTGAAGCAAGAGCGAAAGTGTCGAAGATCATGGAAAAAAGATATGATCGTTTAAAAAGTACTTTTAATGAAGATGAACGCTTCAATGCCTATTTAAATGTGATTACTAATTTAATGGATCCTCATACAGATTATCAACCTCCAATTGAAAAAAGAGCATTTGATGAGGAAATGAGTAGAAGGTTTTATGGCATCGGTGCGCAATTAATTGAAAATGATAATGGGGAAGTTAAAATTGCAAATGTTCAAACTGGTGGTGCTGCATGGAAATCTGGAGAAATTGCTGCAAATGATATTATCTTAAAAGTTGCGCAAGGCAAAGAAGAACCTGTTGATATTACAGGATATACAACGCAGGATGCAGTAAAATTGATCCGTGGTAATAAAGGGTCTGAAGTGCGACTTACTTTGAAAAAACTCGATGGGACTATTAAAGTAGTAACCATGATTCGTGAAGAAGTTTCTTTGGATGAGGGATTAGTTAGAAGTGCAGTGATACAGAATGGAGAGGATAAAATTGGATACATTTATTTACCTGAATTCTATGCCGATTTCGAACGCGAATCTGGAAGTCGTTGCTCTGAAGATGTAGCCAAAGAAGTAGAAAAATTAAAGAAAGAAAATATAAAGGGGATTGTATTAGATATTCGCACCAATGGTGGTGGCTCACTTTATGAAGTGGTACAGATGGTTGGATTATTTATTAATCAGGGTCCAGTTGTACAAGTTCGTGATAAAGATGGTAAGTCAAGCGCTATTAACGACAGACATCCGGGTGCGATTTATGATGGTCCACTTGCTGTTATGGTAAATGAATTCAGTGCTTCTGCAAGTGAAATTTTTGCTGCTGCTATTCAAGATTATAAGCGTGGTATAATTATAGGTAGTACTTCAACTTATGGCAAAGGAACGGTACAAAAAACAATTCCATTTGGCAAACCAATTGATTTTACTAGTGGAAGAACTGAATATGGTGCGGTGAAATTAACTTTCCAAAAATATTATAGAATTAACGGTGGATCTGTTCAATTAAAAGGTGTTACGCCAGATGTGATTATTCCTGATGCTTTAGAATTCTATAAACTCAGAGAGAAAGATAATGCGGCCGCTTTACCTTGGGATGAGATCTCAAAAGTTCCTTATGATACCTGGGATAAATCAGATTTCAGTGCAACCATACAAAAAGAAAATGCAAAAATTGCTGAAAATAAATCCTTGAATTTACTTAGGAATAATCTTCAATGGTTATCTGATAATTCAGAGAAGCCGATCAATTTAAATATTGACAAATACAAGGAAATGCAGAAGCAAATCAGAACTACCGTTAATCAGAACAATAGTTTATTGAAATTGCAAAAAGATATGACCATTGAGGCTATGGCCGCTGATCATGATAAGTTTTATAATAATCCGGATAAGCCAAAGGGAGATCGTTATGTATCATGGTTAAAAGCAATTAGAACCGATATGCATATAGATGAAACAGTTAAAATGGTTTCAGAGATGATTCACCCCCAACAACAAACGGCGTTGAAATAGAATCTATTTTTAGTTGCTAGAATGATATGGACATGATTGAGGAAAAAAAATGGTACGCGCTATACACGAAACCGCGTTGGGAGAAAAAAATTGATGCTTCTTTGATCAAGAAGAATATTGAGTGCTGGTGTCCCTTGCAAAAAATTGAAAAACAGTGGAGTGATCGTAAAAAAATCATTGAAGAGCCACTGTTCAAGTCCTATATTTTTGTTCATATCGGGTTAAGCGAAAAAACAAAAGTCTTTCAGACCGATGGCATTCTAAATTTTGTTCACTACCTCGGAAAGCCTGCAGTAATTAAGGAAGAAGAGATCAATCTGATCAAACATTATCTTCATGAGAAAGATGTAAAAATTTCCCTGATCAGTAAAGAGGGCTTTGAAGAGTCCACCAAGATTCAGGTAAACCATGGGGTGTTCATGGGAAAAGTGGGCACGGTGCTGAAGAATATGAAGAAGAAAATTTTTGTCAAGCTAGAAAGTTTGGGGCAGGTGATGGTTGTTGAATTTCCAATAGAATATCTATCGCCTTTAGATTAATCAGTTCTTCACTCCTCACTTTTATCTATTCACTTTTATCTTTTCACTTTTATCTATTATCTTTTATCTTACAAGTTCCAATCGATGACTTGATTTGTCCACTCTGCTTTATACGATGCAGATACGCGTATATAATTATCAGTGTATCCTTCCATCATTCCATTCTTCTCAAAATTTTCGAATAATACTTTTCTGGTCTCACCACTATGTTGGGCGGTGAAATATTGTAGCTTTTGGTAGGAGAGGTTTCTTAAGACTTTATTTCTTGTGTTTCGAATATGAATTGGAATCACAGGCATGATCTCTAGTGCCTTTGTATCGGGCCTTTCAGAGTAGGTGAATACGTGTAAATAGGAAACATCTAATTCGTGTAGGAACTGAAATGTTTCTTCGAAATGCTCGTTCGTTTCACCAGGGAATCCAACGATCACATCAACTCCGATACTGCAATGCGGCATCAAACGCTTGATCAATTCAACGCGCTCTTTGTATAGTTCCTTTTGATACCTTCTGCGCATCCCTTTTAAAATTTCATTACTTCCACTCTGTAAAGGAATATGAAAATGAGGCATGAACTTCTTACTTTTCGAAACCCATTCCACGATCTCTGCGGTTAATAAATTAGGCTCAATAGAGGAGATCCGATATCGCTCAATACCATCCACCTCTTCCAACGCCTGAATCAAATCAAAAAAGTCTTCCTCATATTTTAAATCGCCATCGGGCCCTTTTCCAAAATCGCCCAGATTAACACCAGTCAATACAATTTCTTTCACCCCATCTGCTGCCAAATCTTTGGCATGTTGTACCACATTGGCAACATTATCGCTCCTGCTTTTTCCTCTTGCCATTGGAATGGTACAGAACGAACAGTTATAATCACATCCATCCTGCACTTTCAAAAAGCTTCTGGTGCGATCGTTCATGGAATAAGATGCATGAAACCCCGTTACCTCTTCAATTTCACAGCTACAGATCTTACCAGCATCGCCCTTTGTTAATTGTGCAATATGCTCCATGATATTAAACTTCTCAGAAGCACCCAATACCAGATCAACACCAGGGATCTGGACAATCTCTTCTGGTTTCAGCTGCGCATAGCAACCTGTAATTACCACGAAACTTTCAGGCGCTTTTCTTTGAATGCGTCGCACTAGCTGGCGGCATTCTTTATCGGCATTATCGGTTACGGAACAAGTATTGATCACATAAACGTCTGCCAAGCCGTCGAAATCCTTTTTCTCAAAACCTTTTTCTTCCATCATTCTAGATAGAGTAGATGTTTCCGAGAAATTTAATTTACAACCCAGTGTATGAAAGGCTACCGAACGCTTCTTTTCCATAAGTGGGCAAAGATAATGCCTTGCAACTAATTGGGTGACTCATTGAAATAAGCGAACAAATTTTATCGAAAAGCGTAAACTTGTATTCAAGATCAGTATATGTCAATCAAAAATATAAACACTTGTTTTCGGATGCTTTTATTGGCATTGCTAATAATCAGCTTCGAAAATTGTCATCAACCTTCCGAAAAGCCAGCGATACCTCAGGCAAGGGAACAAAATTTAAAGGGTCCAGACAAACAAGACGCTGTTGATGATTCCGGACTAAATCGCCACCCGCTGCATATTCATTATTCTAAACATGCCAAGTGTAGAATGGGTTGCAGGCATATTGATGAAACGGAGATCAAAGAGATTCTTGAAAAAGGGGCCATCAATTTTCGGAAAAGTCAGTTGAATGGCGACCTCTGTAGAAGAAAATTTGCAGTGGAGGGTCCCACCAAAGAAGGCCAAAGGCTTCGTGTTATTTTTGCTCCCTGCGGTAATGAAATGACCGTAGTAACCTGCATTGATCTGGGTGTGGAATGGGCCTGCGATTGCAAATAAGATGATTTTGATAGTGATTGATAATCAGCTAATTCCCACTAAGCAACCTTATTGAATGTTAATAACCGTAAAGGTTTTCTTAAATCTAATAAAATGGGCTACTGTTTTTTCGATTTTAGGATTATTGAGGTATGTTTGCCAGTCTTAAAAAACCAAAACCAATATGCAGTTTAATCGGATTAACAATATTGTTGGATGGGCAGTAGCTTTAATTGCTTGTACCGTTTATGTTTTAACCGCAGAAGCCGGTGGTAGTTTCTGGGATTGTGGTGAGTTTGTGAGTAGCTGTTTTAAGTTACAGATTCCACACCCGCCAGGAGCTCCTTTGTTTGTAATTCTAGGTAGATTCTTTATTATTTTATTTGGCGATAATCCGATGACTGCTGCAAAAGCAGTGAATGTAATGAGTGCATTAGCAAGTGGATTTACCATTCTGTTTTTGTTCTGGACCATCACACATTTTGCCCGTAAGATCATGTTGGTAAAAACTTCTGATTCTTTGAGTAGTTATCAGATCTGGTCGATAATGGGTGCCGGCGTTATTGGAGCACTTGCTTATACATTCTCCGATTCATTTTGGTATAGTGCGGTGGAAGGCGAAGTGTATGCCATGTCGTCTTTCTTTACTGCTATTGTATTCTGGGCTATTCTGAAATGGGAGAACCATGCCGATGAGCCTGATGCTGACAGATGGATTGTATTCATTTTCTTTATGATGGGACTCTCTATTGGGGTTCACTTATTGAACTTGTTAACCATTCCGGCTATTGTAATGGTCTATTATTTCAAACGAAAATCTACATTCAACTATGCAGTGATCCGCAGTTGGTTTATTCGCATCGTTGCAGTTGGTGGAGGGCTTGCTTTTATAGGTGCTTTGATCATGGCGAATGGAGAAGTAAATGAAGATCGCGGATTAACACTCGACCCAACTATGGGCGGCTTAATGATCCTAGGAACGATCATTGCAATCGGACTTTTATTTATCATTGAAAAATGGAATAAAGAAAAGAAAGATCACAATGGTGGCATCTATATTTTCTTTGTGATTGGTTGTTTGATCACAGGATTAGTGCAGGTTGGTGTGATCCAATACACAATTAAAGGGGCTGGAACTTTTGACCGTTGGTTTGTAAATAGTTTTGGATTGCCTTTCTTCAGTGGCTTTGCAACATTCTTTGTGTTGCTGGCTGTTGCCATCTGGTATGGTTTAAAATTTGCCGCTAAGAAAGATTGGGCCTATATGCGCTTAGGAATTTGGTCTTTAGCATTTATGTTGTTAGGATATAGCACTTATATCACCACCATGATCCGTAGTAATGCGAATCCTTCTGTGGATATGTACAATGTAGATAATCCAATGAGTTTGGTGGGTTATTTGGGTCGTGAACAATATGGTGATTTCCCATTGGTATACGGACAAAAATTTAATGCTCAACCAGTTGATCTAAAAGCAAGTGGTATGAAATATGAGAAAGCCCGTGACAAGTATATTGAAATCGGACCAGATCGTAGATACCTCTATCAACCAGAAGATAAAATGGTATTCCCTCGTGTTTGGGATCCAAGTAATGATCAAAACCACGCAGATTACTATGCCTATTTCTTAAATATCAATCGTTTAAAAGATGGTGGATACGAACGTTCTCCTAATCAGGCAGATAATGTAAGGTTCTTTGTGGGATATCAATTTTACTGGATGTATTTCCGCTACTTCATGTGGAACTTCTCTGGTAAACAGAACGATGTGCAAGGTATGTTCATAGGCAATGTGCGCGATGGTAACTGGATCACTGGTATACCTTTTATTGATACCCTTTTATATGGCGATCAGAGTGCCATGCCGGATAGTTTAAAAAATAATAAAGCAAATAATAAATTATTCTTGTTGCCTTTTATTTTGGGATTGATCGGACTATTTTATCAGTTCAAACATAGAGGCGATGATGGGGTAGTAAACTTCCTGATGTTCTTTTTCACAGGATTCGCTATCATCATTTACTTGAACCAGGCAGGATACCAACCACGTGAGCGTGATTATGCCTATGTGGGATCCTTCTATGCATTTGCAGTATGGATTGGTTTGGGTGTGCTAAAAGTGAGAGATTGGTTTACTAAATTCCTTTCTCAAAATATTGCGGCTGTATTGGCTTCCTTACTTTGTGTACTTGCTGTACCAACCCTGATGGCACAACAGGAGTGGGACGATCACGATCGTAGTAAGAAACAATTGTCTCGCGATTTGGCGAAAGATTATTTAGAGAGCTGTGCACCAAATGCCATTCTATTCTCATTCGGTGACAACGATACATATCCTTTGTGGTATGCACAAGAAGTGGAAGGCATTCGACCGGATATTCGGGTGATCAACTATAGTTTATTAGGAATCGATTGGTATATTAATGAATTGCGCTACAAAGTAAACCAGAGTGATTCAATCGATGTGATCTGGAGACCTGATCAGATCGAGGCTGGTAAACGTGATTATGTAGTGTATAGTCCTAGACCAAATATTCCTGAGGATCGTTACTATGATTTGTACGATGTGATGAAAAATTATGTAGGAAGTGATGATGCAGATAAAATGGATGCTAGTCGTGGTTCCGAACCCTTGAACAGTTTCCCTGTTCGTAAATTTGCTGTACCTGTTGATGCAAACTTTGTGTTGAAGAATAAAGTGGTAAATGCAGATGATAGCATTATGAAAGAGTTCCGTTTTGATGTTCCAAAAACATCATTGATGAAGAATGATCTTGCTGTGTTGAATATTATCGCTGCAAACAAATGGGTTAGACCAATTTACTTTACTTCTGATGATCTAAAATTAGGATTTGATCAGTTTTTGCGTAGAGATGGTTTGAGTTACCATTTGGTTCCTGTTGCAAATAGTCGCGTTAACACAGATTGGATGCTCTCTAGATCGCTTAACGTATTCTCTTCTGGAAATGCAAATGTGAAAGGGGTTTATTACGACGAAGAAAATCGCCGTCACTTGAATACCATCAGAAATGCGTACGCAGAATTAGCGATTGATCTTTCTGCTAAAAACAGAAAAGAAGATGCTAGAAAAGTATTGGATAAGGCTGATGAAATGATGTTACAAGAAAACTTTGCATATGGAATGGCTAGTCGCGGTAACATGCACAATAAAAATTCACTCTTGTTCTTGGAAGCTTGTTTAATGGCCGATGATAAAGCATTGGCAGAAAAAGTAGCTGCATCAGTTAAGAAAGATTTACAGCAACAAGTTAAATTCTGTAATTCATTAACAGGCGATAAAGCCGATCAGATGTCAGACGAGAAGCGAATGGCAGAAAGCTATTTAAAAGGGCTTGATCAGATTCAAGCAATGTATAATACAAGGATTCAAATTCCCGGAAAAATGATGGCAGCAGATTCGGGGAAGAAGTAAAAGTTCGAAATTCAAAATTCAAAAAAGATAAATCTCTACGATGCCCGGATCTAATCTGGGCATCTTTTTTAGAACTTATTTGTAGAATACTTGTTATTAATTGAAATCACTCAAATTCTATAGTAGATTCCGCTTATGCTAGGACACCGTTTTATACATTTCGACCCGAACGAGGAGGCTAAGTCCAAATTCGAGCAATTACTCGACATTTTTACGCAGCTGCTCACTTACACCAACGGAGATGCCGCTGAGGCCCTCTCGTGGCTAAATGAGCTCGATAAACAGTATCATTTAACCAATGATGCTTATGGCATGGGCGATTTTATTGATGAGCTCAAAGAGCATAATTATATCAAGGAGAATGAGCAGGATGGAAGTTTTAAAATAACCAGCAAATCAGAACAAACCATTCGCAAAAAAAGTCTGGAGGAAATTTTCGGAAAACTTAAAAAATCAAAGCAAGGGAATCATCAGACATTTAAACTAGGGCAGGGTGACGAAATTAATCCTGACACCCGTCCCTTTCAGTTTGGTGACATGTTGGAACAGATAGATTTTACAGAGAGTATTCGCAATGCGCAGATCAATCATGGGGTAGAAAGTTTTCAGATGCGAGAAGAGGATCTGCATATCAGGGAAAACGATTTTAAAACACAGACATCTACTGTGTTAATGATCGATATTTCTCATTCCATGATCCTGTATGGGGAAGATAGAATTACTCCTGCAAAGAAAGTGGCCATGGCATTGAGCGAACTCATTACTACTCGATACCCGAAAGACACTTTGGATATTGTAGTATTTGGCAATGATGCTTGGAGCATTGAGATCAAAGACCTTCCTTATTTACAAGTGGGTCCTTATCATACTAACACCGTTGCTGGATTGGAGTTGGCAATGGAACTATTACGCAAAAGAAAGAATCCCAATAAACAAATCTTTATGATCACTGATGGCAAGCCTACTTGCTTGAAGATCGGGAAAAAATATTATAAGAACAGTTTCGGATTAGACAGAAAAGTGGTGAATCGTTGCATCAATTTAGCGGCACAATGCAAGAAGTTGAAAATTGGCATCACTACTTTTATGATCGCTTCAGATCCGTATCTGCAAAATTTTGTACAAGAGTTCACAGAAACTAATAACGGCAAAGCTTATTTTGCTTCATTGGATAATTTAGGTGCGTTTATTTTTAAAGATTTTG
Source organism: uncultured Bacteroidota bacterium (assembly GCA_903821465.1). Taxonomy (GTDB): domain Bacteria; phylum Bacteroidota; class Bacteroidia; order Chitinophagales; family Chitinophagaceae; genus Sediminibacterium. The sequence goes on from CAIJLK010000110.1 coordinate 9,367, forward strand.
AAAGCGGAAAACGCAAGACAGTTTATTAATTAAGATTATTTATGGCAATGAATAGAGAACAAATATTTACACTCGGACAATTGATCAAGAGCGGCTATCAAACAAGATCTGTTAAAGAAGAGATCAGAGAAAATCTGATCGTTTCCATGCAGCAGAAAGAAAATCCATTTGAAGGAATTCTAGGTTATGAAGATACCGTAATCCCCGACACAGAAAGAGCTTTACTAAGTAGACATAATATCTTGTTCCTAGGTTTACGCGGACAAGCTAAGACAAGAATGGCGCGTCAGATGGTTGACTTGCTAGATGAGTACATCCCAATCATTGCAGGAAGTGAGGTCATGGATGATCCATTGAGTCCATTGAGCAAATTTGCAAAAGATAAGATCACAGAATTTGGCGATGAAACACCCATACATTGGGTGCATCGTAAAGAGCGCTATGGCGAAAAATTGGCTACGCCCGATGTAAGTGTAGCAGATCTGATCGGCGATATCGATCCAATCAAAGCTGCTAATTTAAAGTTGAGCTTTTCTGACGAAGAAGTAATTCATTACGGAATTATTCCAAGAAGCAATCGCGGCATTTTTGTGATCAATGAGTTACCCGATCTTCAGGCAAGAATTCAGGTTGCCTTATTTAATATTTTACAAGAGGGCGATATTCAGATCAGGGGCTTTAAGTTAAGAATGCCTTTAGATATTCTATTTGTATTTACTGCAAATCCAGAAGATTACACCAATCGTGGTAGCATTGTTACGCCTTTGAAAGATAGAATTGAAAGTCAGATCTTAACGCATTATCCGAAAGACCTAGAAACATCACTCGCTATTACGGAACAAGAATCGAATTTGCTAGATGTGCAAAAGGAGAAAGTAAGTGTAAGTGATCTGATTAAAAGGTTGGTAGAGCAAGTTGCTTTTGAAGCAAGAAACAATGAGTATGTAGATAAGAAGAGTGGCGTAAGTGCAAGGCTAACTATTGCTGCATTTGAAAATGCAGTGAGCAGTGCAGAAAGAAGAGCCATCATACATCATCAAGATAAGACACAGGTCTGGATCAGCGATCTACAAGGCATCATTCCAGCGATTACTGGAAAGATTGAACTTGTGTATGAAGGAGAGCAGGAAGGGCCTTATCAGGTAGCTGTACAATTGTTAGACAAATCAATTCGTTCTCAGTTTGTGCAGTTTTTTCCTAATCCCGAACAAGCGAAAAAGAAAAGAGCTACGGGTAAGAAATCGGCAGATGAGAAAGAAGTAGAGAATCCTTATAAATCGATCATTCGTTGGTTTGACGGCGGGCAACATTTGGATCTATTGCTCGACATGAAAGATGCAGACAAGATCGCTGCATTATATCAGGTAGATGGTTTATACGGTTTTGTGAAAAAACATTATCCGCATGCGAGCGAAAATGAGTCCGCTCTTTTAATGGAATTTGTATTGCATGGATTATCATCCTTCTCTATGATCAGTAAGAAAACATTGGAAGGTCGCATTGAATTCAAAGACTTAATGGGAAGTATGATCAATCTTGGTCAGCTGAATTTAAATGCAGATGATGATGATATTGATTTCCAATAAAAATAAGCCGAGTAAATCTTTTTTTTATTATGGGTACAATTTTTAAATCATCTCTTTCAGCTTTTCAACTACATGGTCAATTTCTGAATTGGTATTGTGTTTGTTGAAAGAAAAACGAACGGTAACGTTGTTAGGATTATCCTTCAATGCTCTTATTACATGTGAGCCTTGTTCTGCGCCACTAGTGCATGCGCTACCACCACTGGCACAAATATTATTGATGTCAAGGTTAAATAAAAGCATTTCGCTTTTTTCGGTTTTAGGCAACCTAACACTCAACACAGCATATAAAGAATTTCCCTTAGGATCTCCATTGAAGCTGGTGCCAGGAATATTTTTTTCAAGAACCTCCATCATATAAAATTTTAGTCCCTCTATTTTTTCTTTATCAGCCACATGATTTTCTGTTGCTAATTCTAATGCTTTGGCGAAACCAACAATGCCATACAGGTTCTCTGTTCCAGCGCGCATATTTCTTTCCTGACTTCCTCCGTGGATAAAGGGCTTGACCTTGATCTGCTCATTGATATACAAAATGCCTACCCCTTTTGGTCCATGAAACTTATGCCCGGAACCCGTAATAAAATCAACCGGAGTATTGCGAAGGTCGAACGGGAAATGACCTACAGTTTGCACCGTGTCGCTATGAAAAATGGCTTTATGTTTTCTACAGATCGTACCTACTGCATGCAGATCGATCTTATTGCCAATTTCGTTATTGGCATGCATGAGGGTGACCAAAGTTTTCTCTGTATTATTAATTAGAAGCTCTTCTAGATGCAATAAATCAATATGTCCGTCTGGCAATAATTTTACAAAGCTTACAGCAGCTTCTCCATTTTTATGCAGATAATTTACAGTATGAAGTGTTGCGTGATGTTCAATTTTTGAAGAGATAATATGTTTGCAACCAAGATCTCTAACAGCTGCAGTGATAGCGGCATTGCTACTCTCTGTTCCGCCACTTGTAAAGAATATTTCAGCAGGGTGCGCATTTAATAGTTTAGCAACTGTTTTTCTGCTATTCTCTATACCCATTCTGCTTTCTCTTCCATAACTATAAATAGAAGAGGGGTTACCGAATCGAGAAGTAAGATAGGGCATCATTGCTTCAAGTACCAATGGGTCAAGAGCAGTTGTTGCAGCGTTATCTAAATATATTCTTTCCATAATTGCGTAAAATAAAGAAATCCTGACTAGCAGGACCTCCTTGGTCTTTTCATAAAATAAGGCAGATCAATCGCCTGTTTATTGCGCTTCGTTAATGTCTTGCATCAAACGTTTCGCAATATTAGCTGCAGTGGTTTGTAAATTACTTTCAGCATAGATGCGAATGATTGGCTCTGTATTACTGGGTCTTAAATGAACCCAGTCGTTATCAAATTCAATCTTCAATCCATCAATTGTATTGATCGGTTGTTTTTTATATTTCTTTTCAATGACAGCGAAGATTTTTTTCAAATCAACACCTTCATTCAATTCGATTTTATTCTTGCTGATAAAATAATCAGGATAACTGCTTCTTAATTGCTTAGCGGTCTTTTTCTCTTTTGCTAAATGCGTCAGGAATAATGCGATACCGATCAATGCGTCTCTACCATAGTGAAAGTCTGGTACAATAATGCCTCCATTTCCTTCACCACCGATTACTGCATGCACTTCTTTCATTTTGTTAACCACATTAACTTCACCTACAGCGCTAGGGTAATAGATGCCGCCATATTTTTCAGTGACATCTCTCAAAGCTCGGGTAGAAGAGAGGTTGCTAACTGTATTGCCTTTTCTGTTTTTCAAAATATAATCTGCAACAGCAACCAAGGTATATTCTTCCCCAAATAAACTTCCATCCTCACAAACAAAACACAGGCGATCAACATCCGGATCAACTGCAATTCCCAGGTCAGCATTTATTTTATTTACCTCATTACAAAGTTCATTCAAATGTTCCGGCAAGGGCTCGGGGTTATGGGCAAACTGTCCATTCACTTCTCCATTTAGCACAATAATTTCAGTTAGTCCAAGTGCCCTCAACAAAGCAGGCACAGCGGTAGCTCCCGTACTATTGATCGCATCTAATACAATCTTGAAATTTGCTTTCTTGATGGCAGCCTTATCAACCAATGGATAATTAACAACTGCTTCAATATGTTTTTGAATTGCGTTCTGATCTTGAAAATGGGTACCTAATTCATCTACACCTGCAAAATGAAAGTCTTCCGCTTCTGCAACTTGTAAAATGTAAGCGCCTTCCTCTCCACTAATAAATTCACCCTTATTATTTAACAATTTTAAGGCGTTCCATTCCTTCGGATTATGGCTGGCGGTTAATATAATGCCTCCTGCTGCTTTTTCAAATACCACAGCCATTTCTACAGTTGGGGTAGTGCTTAAACCAAGGTCAATTACGTCAATGGCAAGTGCGTTTAAAGTACTAATTACCAATCTCTGTACCAGCTCACCGCTAATTCTACCGTCGCGGCCAATTACCACTTTTGGGTTGCTAGCTACCGTATTTTCTGTTTTCTGCTTTTTTAACCAAGTTCCATAAGCAGCTGTGAATTTCACCACGTCAAGGGGACTCAAAGTGTTACCAGGCTTGCCTCCGATAGTTCCTCGGATCCCTGAAATACTTTTTATTAATGCCATTTCTTACTTTGTTTTGCTCAGTGCAAACATAATTCAAATTATTGTTTGATTCGGAATCCTATTTTTGTGCACTAATACAGGCATATGCAGCAGTCGTGGTTTAAAGATTGGTTCAATTCGCATTATTATCACTTATTATATCAGCATAGAGATGAGCAGGAGGCGCTTAACTTTATTCAGAAGCTTATTTTGCATCTAAATCCAATTCCTGGAGCAACTATGTTGGATGTGGCCTGTGGCAAGGGACGACATAGTAAAGCACTGGCTGATAAGGGGTTCGATGTTACAGGAATTGATCTTTCTGAAGAATCAATTTCTGAAGCAATGGAACAGGAATCTGATAATCTGCACTTTTATACGCACGATATGCGTTTGCCATTCTGGATCAATTACTATGATTATGCGTTTAATATGTTCACCAGTTTCGGTTATTTCAAAACTAAAAGGGAACATGATAATGCAATCAGAACCATGGCGCAAAGTTTGAAGCAGGGTGGAATACTCGTAATTGATTATTTAAATGTGCATTTTGCCGTTAAAAATCAAGAATCAACAAGCATTCAAATTGTAGAAGATGTTCATTTTCGTATCAGTAAATGGAACGATGAACATCACTTCTTTAAACAGATTCAAATCACCGACAGTAATAATAAAAATCCCAAGCATTTGCATACTGAAAGGGTTGCAAAATTTTCTTTAGGCGATTTTACCGAAATGCTTTCTTATCAGCATCTTCAAATCAAAGAAGTGTTTGGTGATTATCAATTGGGTAAATACGATTTGCAGAATTCCCCTAGATTAATCATCATTGCACAGAAAATAGGTTAAATTGATATTGATGAATGCATTTATACAACAGATTTGGCAATGGCTGAATGCCTGGGATATGGCTTTGTTTTTAAAGCTCAATACTGTATTCACCAATCCCTTATTCGATCATGTCTTGCCGCTATGGCGCAATGCAAATACTTGGGTACCGCTCTATCTTTTTTTGATTGTGTTTTCAGTCGTGAACTTCAGAACAAAGTCGTTATTCTGGATCTTGGGTGCCATACTCACGGTTGTTTTGACAGATCAGATCAGTAGTAGTGTAGTCAAACCCTTTTTCGAACGCCCTCGACCTTGTAATGATCCTATCATGATCAGCCATGTTCGATTATTATTAGATCATTGTTCGGGAGGATATAGTTTTACCTCTTCTCATGCCACCAACCATTTTGGATTTGCAGTGTATGTTTTTATAACATTAAGGTCGGTCTTTAAAAAATGGACCTGGCTCTTTTTGATCTGGGCTGCTACCGTAAGTTATGCGCAAGTGTATGTTGGTGTTCATTATCCGTTAGATATTCTTTCTGGAGCATTATTAGGAAGTTCTATTGGATTTGCTACCTCACAAATATTTAATCGACGAGTAGGAATTATTACTCTATCATAAAATCAATCAAATGATTTCGAACCGTTTTTTTTATAGCGTTTTATTTTTCAGTTTAATCGTATGCATTGCGGGAATAATCTTAATTCCATTAATGGATATAGATGCTGCACAATATGCAATGATTAGCAGAGAAATGCTGGAAAGAAATTCTTTTCTGCAAATATTTGAAAACGGGAAGGATTATTTAGATAAGCCGCCCATGTTATTTTGGATTTCTGCACTTAGTTTAAAAATCTTCGGGATTTATGACTGGGCTTATCGCTTGCCTTCGCTAGGTTTTGCAATGCTGGCTGTTTATGCAACCTATCGCCTTACCATTCTATATTATCAAAAAACGGTGGCTCAGTTAAGTGCCATGATATTAGCTACTTCACAAGCCATTTTTTTAATTACGCACGATGTTCGTTGCGATACGATGTTGATGGGCTGGGTGATCTTGAGTATCTGGCAATTGGCAGCATGGTTTGAATCTGGTAAATGGAAGAATTTTATTATTGCATTTGTTGCTATTGCAGGGGGCATGATGACGAAGGGACCGATTGCTTTAATAGTACCTGTATTGGCATTTGTTCCGCATTTTATTTTAAGACGGGAATGGAAACAATTTTTTAGATGGGAATACTTGATTGGTTTGCTCATTATCGCCATTTTATTAATTCCCATGAGTATTGGTCTGTATCAACAATATGATCTGCATCCGGGCAAAATAATTAATGGGGTGCCAATAAAATCGGGTCTGCGTTTTTATTATTGGACTCAGAGTTTTGGCAGGTATACGGGCGAGAATGTATTTCATGAGATGAGTTACTTTACTTTTCTGTTAGAAAATATGCTTTGGAGTTTTCTTCCATGGATCGTATTTTTTCTAGTGGCCCTAATTATTCGATTTAAAGATATTTTGCTCAGCCGCTTCTGGCTTGGTTCAAATCAGGAATGGATCAGTGTGGGTGGTTTTGTTTTGACCTATTGTATATTGGCAAGAAGTCAGGCTCAACTGCCACATTATATTTTTGTAGTATTCCCGTTAGCTTCGATTGTAACAGGTGTTTTTCTATATCAAATATTTTTTACGAAAGATTTTAAAGTGCTAAGAAATATTTTACAAGTATTACATGGTTTTATTTTTATCCTTCTATGGATTGCCGCAATCGTGGCTATGCGCGTTCCTTTTAAAGAAGTTCCATTCCTGTTTTTTATACTTTCAATTATTGGTTTGGTTGTATATGTCGTAGTGCTTATCAAGGGTGCTAAGTGGTTTAAAATGTCAGCTTTGTTATGGCTTAGTTTTTATACAGTGATCGGCGTAAACTTTCTTCTGAGTGCCAATTTCTATCCCAATTTGCTGAAATATCAAATGGGGAATATGGCAGCTGACTTCATTAATCAATCTACTTTAAGTAAAGATGCTATTTATGTATATGGAACCTTAGATAGTCGTTCTTTAAACTTTTATAGTCAGCATATTTTTGCACATCGATATTCAAGTACCCAGGCAACTCCTACAGATATTTTAATTGCTTCCAGAGATAGTATTTCCTCTCTTCAAGTAAAATTTCCCAATTTATTAGTATTACACAAAGGCCCCGATTTCCCTGTAAGTATGTTAACTCCTGAATTCTTAAATCCGGCCACTCGGGAATTAGGGATGAAATATTATGTGATTGTTGATTTGGATGGGAAACCATAAATTCAAAGCAATTCGCTAGATTTGAAATATAACATGACAGAAGTTTTTATCATTTTAGGACTGATTTTTCTCAATGGACTCTTCTCTATGGCAGAGATCGCATTGGTTTCTGCTCGTAAAGCTAGATTAGAGGCGCAGTCTCAAAAAGGCGATCCAGATGCTGCAAAAGCACTGGAATTGGCCAATAACCCAGATTCCTTTTTATCAACTGTACAGATCGGAATTACTTTGATCGGAATCTTAACAGGTATCTATTCTGGGGATAGTTTTAAAAAACCTTTGCAAGATTGGCTGGCAAATATTGATCTGGTGAAACCCTACAGTAGTAGCATCGCAACCATCATCATCCTAATTATAATTACCTATTTATCGCTAGTATTGGGAGAGTTGGTTCCGAAGCGACTTGGCTTAAGTAATCCTGAAGGCATCGCAAAGAAGGCTGCAGGGCCGATGAGTATTATTTCATGGATCACGCATCCCTTTGTATGGTTTTTAATGGGCTCATCAAATTTGATTGTTCGTTTATTCAATGTTAAAACCAACGAGAACCAGGTTACTGAAGAAGAGATCAAAGCCATTATTAGTGAAGGAACAGAACATGGTGCCATTGAGGAAGCTGAACAAGAAATTATTGAAAGAGTTTTTCATTTGGGTGATCGGAATATTACTTCTTTGATGACGCATAGAAGCGATATTGTATGGATCGATAATAGTAAATCTGTTGCTGAGATTAAACAGATCATGGGTGAAGTTGTTCACTCTGTATATCCGGTTTGTGAGGGTGAGGTTGACAGAATTGTGGGCGTAGTAGCGATCAAGGATTTTATTATTTCTGATGAATCGGTACTGGTAAAAGATATTATGAAACCTGCCATGTATGTGCCCGAAAACAATACGGCATATCAGGTTTTAGAAAAATTTAAACAGTCTAAAATTCACCATTGTTTTATTGTTGATGAATATGGTACAGTACTCGGAATGATCACATTAAATAATATCCTCGAGGCAATTGTGGGCGATATACCACAACCAGAAGATGAGTCTTTCGAAATTCTTAAAAGAGAAGATGGCTCTTACCTGGTTGATGCGCAAATTCCATTTTACGATTTCTTAAGTTATTTCGACAAAGCCGAATGGATGAAAGAAGGCGATCAGGACTTCGATACACTGGCTGGTTTCATTATTCATGAATTGGAAAAAATTCCTCAAACAGGAGAGAAGCTTACCTGGAAAATTTTTGAATTCGAAGTAGTTGATATGGACCATCATAGGATTGACAAATTACTTGTTACTACTGACGTTGAACCAAAGTGAGGAGTGAAGAAGAAGATAAAAGATAAAAGATAAAAGATAAAAGTGAAGAAGAAGATAAAAGATAAAAGATAAAAGTGAAGAGTGAAGAGTGGAAGAAAAAGAGTTTTAGAAATCGAAACTGGTTGTGGTTTTAGGATAATCTAATTTATAACTCTGCTCATTTCCATTTGACTTTACATGAAAGATATTACTCTGCTGATCTTTGTAGTCGTATAATAAATTACAGTTTATATCCAACTTTTTTAATTGCCCAATTTTTGGAACTTCGGTATAGATCCATACACTTTCCATTTGAATTTCATGGCCCAAATAATTCATGGCAACTGGCTGTCCATTTATTCTTAACTGAATTTTCTGGTTGATATAAGAACTGATTTGTTTATCAAGCAAGACTTTGTCCCTCGGATTGGCAATATCCACTTTTGTACTACTGTATTTCTGTAAAGTCTGCTCTAGGTCGGGCGTAAAAATTCGAATACTTAGCTCAACAGTATGCTCTTTCGTATTATGATTAATATCTATAACAGAAACATAAAAAGGGTGCATTAGCGACATAAAAGCCAGCATAAGCCATTGAAACATACTATTTGCCATTCAACACTATATTTTTTTACACTACAAATGTCATGATTAATTTGATACTTCTCTTATGAATGATTTCAGACTTTATTTAGAAACTGGCTTTCAGCATATTGCAAATTGGCACGGAAATGCTTCTCTGCTTAAGGAGCTCGCCAGTATCCCAACGAGCGATCATATTCTTTTCCTAATGGCACTTACCATTCGATATCAATTTGCCGATTGGAAAAAAATTTTAATTCTTGTCACTGCTTTTACAATTGGTCATAGTGTTACTCTTGCGTTGAGTGTTTTGAATATTGTTAGCTATTCGGTTAATTGGATCGAATTTTTGATTCCTATCACCATATTAATCGCTGCATTTAGCAATATATTTGTCAAGAAGTTTGTATTCAAATCAAAGTTCCCGCCAATCTATTATATGGCTTTGTTCTTTGGTTTAATACATGGCTTGGGATTTAGTAATTATTTAAAAAGCATTTTAGGTAAGGATCAGAATATTGTTTCACAATTATTGGCCTTTAATGTTGGATTGGAATTAGGTCAGATTCTGATCGTGTTCCTCATATTAATGGTGTCGTTTATTTTTGTTGGGTTAATCAAACTAAATAGGAGAGAATATCTTTTATTTGTAAGCGCAGCCGTATTTGCTTTGGCATTGAATATGGCATTGGATCGAGTTCACAGTTTATAATTTTTTAAACTATACAGCTATGAGAAAATTAGGATTTATGGGTTTGTTCCTGGTTTTGGTTTGCAGTTTGCAGGCACAAGACATTAAGAACAATCCTACATCGAACCATGGAAACAAGTTCGAGCAATTGGGTACGATACTACCCACTCCAAACGAGTATCGCACAGCCAGCGGTGCCCCAGGCCCGAAGTATTGGCAACAAAGGGTTGATTACAATATCAAATGTGAATTAGATGAACCCAATCTAGTTTTAAAAGGAAGTGAAACAGTCACTTATTTTAATAATTCACCTGATGTACTTACTTATCTATGGTTGCAGTTAGATGAGAACGAACATAGTACCGTTAATAACGCTGGTTATCAAAGTTCCTCAGCAATGGGTAAACAACTTTCAACAACACAGGTTGATAATTTGCTTGATGCAAGCAAGGATAATGGATATGGTGATATCATTACCAAATTAACAGATGTGGCTGGTAAGTCATTAAAATATACCATCAATAAAACAATGATGCGTGTTGAATTACCTGCTGCTTTAAAGCCTGGTCAGAAATTTGTATTCAACCTTGATTGGCATTATAAAGTTTCTAACCGAATGGTGTTGGGTGGACGCGGTGGATATGAATTATTCCCAGAAGATGGAAACGCTTTCTTTACGATGGCACAATGGTATCCTCGTTTGTGCGTGTATAGCGATTTTCAGGGTTGGCAGCACCATCAGTTCACCGGCCGTGGAGAGTTCGCTCTTACTTTCGGAAACTTTAATGTGGCTATGACCGTTCCTGCAGATCATACTATTTTAAGTACTGGTGAAGGTCAGAACTATGCACAGGTTTTATCTCCTGCACAATTAGCACGTTGGAATCAGGCAAACAATGCCAAAGAGCCTGTAGAGATCGTTACTTTAGCTGAAGCAAAAGCTGCAGAAAAAGGCAAGAGCACTGCTAAGAAAACTTGGGTATTCAAAGCCGATAATGTACGTGATTTCGCGTGGACCACTTCTCGCAAAATGATCTGGGATGCAATGCCTGCTTATGTAGAAGGAAAGAAAGTAATGTGCATGAGTGGCTATCCGAAAGAAGCTTATGGTTTGTATCGTAAGTTTTCAACCAAAGTAGTGGCACATACTATTAAGTCATATTCTAAATTCTCAATCCCTTATCCATACCCTGTAGCGCAAAGTATTGAAGCTTCAAACGGAATGGAATATCCGATGATCTGTTTTAATAATGGCCGTACAGAAAAAGACGGTTCTTATAGCGAATCATCTAAACTGGGCATGCTTGGTGTGATCATTCACGAAGTGGGACATAATTTCTTCCCAATGATCGTGAATAGCGATGAGCGTCAGTGGAGTTGGATGGACGAAGGATTGAATTCATTTGTTGAATACCTTACTGAAGAATTATACGATAATAAATATCCTTCAAGAGGTAAGGGTGCAGCTTATCAGATTGCTAATTATATGCGTCTTCCAAAAGACCAATTGGAACCAATAATGACCAATAGTGAAAATATTGTTCAATTCGGACCAAACGCATACACCAAACCAGCTACTGGTTTGAACATTCTTCGCGAGACTATTATGGGCCGCGAATTGTTCGACTATAGTTTCAAAGAATATGCACGTCGTTGGGCATTTAAACATCCAACACCAGCTGATCTATTCCGTACAATGGAAGATGCCAGTGCAGAAGATCTGGATTGGTTCTGGAGAGGATGGTTCTACGGAATTGACCCTTGCGATATTTCAATTGATTC
>CAIJLK010000111.1 GCA_903821465.1 uncultured Bacteroidota bacterium
GAGCAATCAAAACCAGTTTAAACTGGGCAAGTTTGATTTTGATAATACCCACCGCATTCTTAAAGCGGGCACTAGCGAAGTTAAATTAACCACCAAAGAATCGGAATTGCTAAAGATGCTTGCAGTTTATTCGGACCGCATTTTGGAACGCGAAGTAGCACTTAACGCTGTTTGGGGTAGCGACTCGTATTTTGCAGGAAGAAGTATGGATGTTTATATAGCCAAGCTTCGCAAGTACCTGAAAGAGGATCCTAATGTTGAAATACTAAACATTCACGGAACCGGGTTTAAACTGATCATCAAGAAGTAAAAGCTTTCGCTTGTAACGTCCTAAAATAAGTTGACGGATTTTAAAAGGTCCCGATTGCCTCAGGTGATCGGGATTTTTGTTTGAGAATGAACGTGATTTGGTGTTTTCATTTTTAGAGCCAGATGCGGTCTGTAATGATTGTACAATTCTACGGATTCTTCAACAACTTGTGATACTTGGGCTTTAGTCTTAACAATGCTATCTAATCCAAACTCTTCTTTAATAGTTCTATTCATTCTTTCTGCCAGCGCATTTTCATATGGGTCACCATTTTCTGTCATGCTGATTTTTATCCCATTATTGACTGCTACTTCAACATAATCTTGACTACAATATTGACTTCCTCTATCTGAGTGGTGTATGATTTCTGACTGCTTATCCTTTCTGTTTTTTAGAGCCATTTTTAGTGCTTTTACCATGTTTGATGCCTCCATATTATCGTCGAGTATATCCGACAATCTTGCGGCTAAAGGCATCAGTAATCATATTTAAATAGCAATTTCCTTCTTCCGTTTTGATATAAGTAATATCACTTACCCAAACCTGCTCCGGCCGCTCAATAACCATATCCTTTATTATGTTTGGATACTTCCTCATCCAATGTTTCGACATAGTTGTTTGAACGTATCTCTTCCTCGGCTGTATCATTAACCCGTATAAGCGCATCCATTCAAACAATTTATCCCGGCCAACCTTGAGACCCGCAGCATCTAAGTGAGGTTTTATCCGATGATATATCTTTCTGGTGCCTAAGCGCGGCATTAACTTCCTTTCTTTATCTACCAAGTGCTTTACCTGAACCTGTCTTTCAAATTCCATCGTAGCCTCCTTCTTAAGCTTATAGTAATACTGGCGGCTATAGCCCAGGCTCTCCGCTATTCGCTTGGTGGTTGTTCTTTGGGCTCCTCCCGTTTGGAAGCTTCTAACGACAGGAGCAAATATTTTTTTCGGATGTCCGTTCCCAGCATATCATCAGCTATATCTATCGCCCGATTGAGTATTTCTTTCTCTTGTTCCAGACGTTTGATCTTAGCCTCTAAATCATTAATCTTCTTTTTAGGAGGGGCCTTGTCCTTCATTGGTAGTTTACTTTTCCAATCTAATCTACCATGTTTCCTCAACCATACCAATACAGTACTTCTTCCTTGTATACCGTATTTCTTCTGAGCTTGTTTGTAGCTCAAAACGCCATTTTCTATCTCTCCAATGATCTGAAGTTTAAAGGCTAAACTGTAATCTTTTTGAGTCCTTTTGCTTGGGTCTCTTGTGCTTGTCTTTTCCATATAAGTCAACTTTTGTGTCAACTTATTTCAGGACGAGGCAGTTCTATAAATTAAAAATCCCGGTAAAATTAAATTTTACCGGGCTTTTTAATTTGGATGTTGCAATTTATTGATCTACACCAAAAAGAAATACTGTTGATTGAGTACCAGATGCACCCTGTGCAGTGTTAACAAAACCATATTCAGTACCTGCTTTTAATCCGGTAGCTGTAATTTTGTAAACACCATCCTGAATTTTTTCAAAATTCAAAGGCACCTGGTCTTTTTTAACTGATTTTCCTTTCGCTCCGTATCCTGCGTAAGCACTTACTTTTTCCATATCAATTTCGCGGTTTTGAGCACCACCTTTCGAAGCCTGAACGTAAAAAACGGTTTCTGGA
>CAIJLK010000112.1 GCA_903821465.1 uncultured Bacteroidota bacterium
TCAGGTGGCTTCTCCATCTTGCCTTTAATGTCTTGGTAATAAGCCTTATCTTCAGAGCTAATTTTTTCAAGAGCCTTACCTTTTTCTTCAAGCGCAGTAGATTCTTGAAGCAATTTAGCTCTAATACTTGCTTCAGAAGCCTTTTCACCCGCAGCTTGCTGTTCTTTCAAAAATGGATACTGCTTCATTCCAGTAAGCGTTTCTGGAGCAATCTTTGGAGCAGGAGTTTCAGTCTTTGGTGGCATTGCGGTTGGATTGATAGCCATTATGGACCTGTTCGTGGTTGAGTTTGCTGAATTGGGTAGCTTTGCATATTGCCTCCAGAAACATAATTAGCCAATTGAGAATAAAAATTGGTAGTAGCTATGTTAAGTTGCTGATCCATTTGCAATCCACTCTTAATAGCGCCCATAGCAATATTGTCACCAATTTGCATTACTTTCAAGCCGTAATTGTATTGATTGTCTAGCAAACTTTGATAAATAGTAGCTAATTGATTGGCTGATTGTTGAGATCCAACACCACCCCTATTTGCTTGTCCTTGAGCTAATTGTGCTTTAGCAACATCGTAGGCTTGTTTGCTTGCAGGTGTTAAAGAACCTTGCTGAGCTTGAGCAATTAAATTCTGACCTTGAGATTGATAAGGTTGCGCAAGAGCTTGTTGTTGTTGTGTTGCAGCTTGTGTTTGAGTGCCAGCTTTACGAGCTTGACTAGCTCCAAAAGCACCTAAAGCACCTGTTAAACCAAGTCTTGTAAGGAAGTCTGTAGTTTTATCTTCAGGCATCGCAGCTTTTGCTTTATCCAATATACTTTTACCACTGTCGGTTGCTCCAGGCGCTCCATCAGGAGTAACTACTCCAGGAGCAGTAGGTGATGGTGCAGAAGTAACCGTTGGAAAAGCTGGACCTGCTTGTTGCATAGTAGTTTGACCTGCGACATACGGAGTAGTTTGACCATATTGATTCAATATGTCAGCAGATTGTAAGTTGCCAGATGGACCAGCGGGAGCATAAGCATCACCGCCTGGTGTGTAGGATGATCCTACTTGTACAGGCACGCCAGTATCAGCTTGTGTAGGTGTAAATTGACCTTGTTGATTAACAACATCATAAGTTGGAGAAACGGGTTCTGGAGGAGAATAATCATAAGAGCCTGAATCTTCAAACTCAGGAAGTCCAGTATCAGGATTAACACTACCTGATCCACCTCTGCGCTTTAGCAAAGCTGCTTCTTTAGGCGTGATGTGAGCCAACATAGTATCTTTACCACGCCCTTTTGAACGAAGTAACTCAGCAATAGATGCTAAATCTGTGCCAAGGGCTTTGTTGATGTTTGCCATTTATATTCCTAACGCATTTTTAAGTGATTCAGTATTCCAAACATTTTTCTTTGCTTCATCCGTACCCAGTAAATATGGTGATTCAGTGCTTGAAACATCTGGTCTAGTGCTTAATCCAGTTCCCAATAAAGAAGTGGCTAATGGATCTGAAGATGCGTAAACAGGAGCGGAAGATCTACCACCACCGCCACCACCACCTTTCAAATTTAAAGGACCAAGCCTAAATTGTAAATTCCAATCGTCTGGTGGTTGCAATGGCACATACGGGTCTTTTGCTTTAGGCTCGTCTGGAGGAGTTGGGACATCAGGCGTAGGAGGTGTGACAGGGGGAGTAGTAAGCGTAGTAGGCGTAGTAGGTGTGGTTGTTGTCGTTCCTTTAGAGGTATCCGTTCCCGTTCCTGTGCCAAGAGCATCTGTTCCGCTACCAGTTCCCGCTCCCGTTCCAGTACCGCTACCCGTTCCCGCACCAGTACCTGTTCCAGTACCCGTACCGCCAGCTCCTGTGCTTGTGCCTGTTCCACCAGTTGTAGTTCCGCCTCCAGTAGCTGTTCCACCGCCTGTGGCTGTACCTCCACCAGCAGCCGTACCTGTATCAGTAGTTGGAGGAGTTTGATTAGCTTTTGCTGCTGCATCTGTTGCTGATTTGTCTGCTGCTGCTTGAGCATCTGAAGCTGCTTTAGCTGCATCAGCCGTAGCTTTAGCATCTACTTGACCAGTTTGCACCGCTTTAGTGTAGTCAGTGTAATTTTTAGTGTAATCCGTAACAGTTGATTTTAAAGTAGCTAAATTATCTTGATAGGCTTTTAAATCAGCAGTGTAAGTAGCTTTAGCAGCATCAATTGTTGCTTGTGCTTGATTAGCTAAATTAGTCCAGTATCTAACATTAGCATTAGCAGCGTTTCTATAAGAATCTTGAGTTTGATGATTAGCAGAATTTTGTTCTATGGCAGCTTTTTGTTTGTAATAAGCCACATTTCCCGCATTGGCGTTATAAGCCTTTGTATAGGCAGCAGCAGCATCATTAACCGCTTTTTGTTCAGCAGTTAAATTAGAGGTTAGTCCTTGAATACTGACTAATTGACTCATTAAACTTTGAGTAAAACTTTGAAGCTGAGTATTTAATTCTGCTGGAATTTGGGTTGTATCAAACGGTAATGGGCTTTCAAAAGCAGGTGCTTGACCTGATATGTTAGCCATAACATTTGCCATTGCTGCATTATCGGCAGCAACAAGATCGGCTGGCAAAGGTTGTGGACTATCAAAACCAACAGAACCAGAACTAAAGTCTGGAATGTTAATGACATCTACATAACTACCCGAATCCCAACCCATATCAATCCTCCAATAATGTTTCGTGATCTATTAAATCAGGGTCTGTAATGTTAGTTGCATGAATACAGTACCAGTGCACTTCTTCCAAAGATTCAATTCGATGGGCTTTTTCTGCTTTTACTTCAATAACAGTAGGTGCGTTATAAATAATAGATACGCCATCTACAGTTACATTAGCCACGCCCTTAGCCAAAATGCTCATGTGGTCAAATTTATGTTTGTGCGTAGAAATGCTTGCGCCAACTTTTAAAATTTGCCTTCTGGCATAAGTTCCGCCAATGAAATAATGTTCAATTTGCAATTCTTGTTGCACTGCAAAATCCTGATTTTTTTGGGGGGTGGGAATCATTAAAAAAGTCCTAAAGAAGCAGCAATTTGTTGATGAATTGTGTAATGCGTACCGAGCCAATCGTAAAAATCATTCTCTTTATTAAAATCTACATCCAACATATTGAATGGATTGCTTAAGTTTAAATAACTAGCAAGAGCTTGATGCTCCACTTGATGAGCCAATAACCAGTCATCTAGGTTATCAATATTGGCATCTGTAATAGGGAATTTAGGGTATGTATGCCCTGTATCGGTCAATGTTTCCCAAAAAAGGTAGTGTTGCACCCCATTTTCAAACAAAAACTCTCCTAGTGATTCTTTATCACCAAATTTGACAATGGATAAACTCTCCATATTCATTTGTCAGCCTTAGTATCTAATTTAGCTTCAATCCGATCTAACTTTAAAAATATTGCTGCTGCCATCTTGTCTAATTCATCTCGTTTAGCGTAACTTCCCGCTACCAACACCTCAATTGTTCCGACCTTCTCAGCTAA
>CAIJLK010000113.1 GCA_903821465.1 uncultured Bacteroidota bacterium
ACCGGCTCCGAAATGCTTGCTGCTGCTGGATGCACCAATATTAAAACGATTGATACCAAGCAGGCACCCGGACTGGATATCCATGAAATAGGAGGTGTTAGAATGGGTAATGATCCTGCAACTTCTTTATTGAATAAATGGAATGCCCTACACCACTGCAAAAATGTATTCGTAACTGATGGTGCCTGTATGACTTCAACAGGTGTACAAAATCCATCACTCACTTTTATGGCGCTAACTGCCAGAGCAGTGAACCACGCGATAGATGAATTTAAAAAAGGAAACATTTAAAAAATTGTTTGTATGACAAATAGAAGAGAATTTATTTAATTAGCATCACTAGGAGTTCTTGCTACTTCCGTCCCTGATTTCTTACAATTGAAAGATGTAAAAGCCAAACATCATTTAGCATTACAACTGTATACCTTCAGAGAAGAAATTGGAAAAGATTTTAAGGGCAGCTTAAAACGCATTTCTTAACTGGGTATTAAAAATGTGGAAACTGCATTCTGGCCAGAACATATTAGTGTGCAAACTGCAGCCGATGCATTAAAAGAATATCATCTCAAAGTTTCTTCTTGCCATGTAGACATCCCTACTAAAGATAATATCGCAAAACTTGTAAAAGATGCCAAAGCTTATGATTGTGATACCCTTATCTGGCATGGCTGGCCCGAGGATAAACGTTACAGTTCATTAGAAGGTACAAAAGAACTGATCAAAAAATATGAGGAAAGTAACAAACTAGCATTGGACAAGGTGCACTTGATATCCCTTCCATTATTAATGCCTGTTCGGATCAAGTACAATGGATGGTGATGGAATTAGATAAAACTGCGATTAGTCCTTTTGAAGCGATTAAGCAAAGCAAAGATTATTTATCAAAGTTTAGCTCTATCAGTTTAACCTAGCATTTAATAACTAAGAGTATAATTAAAAAGCCATTCAAATTTGAATGGCTTTTTAAAGATAGATTCTAAATTTTATTTTTTCACTTTAAAATGCCGAGTATACTCATCTAACTCAACAATCTTACCGTTAACTACTTTCATATCATTGATTAAAGCCACGGAATCTTTTTTTCCTTTTTTATCAGTTGTATGCTGGTCATACCAAATTGTTACAAACTCATCTTTTTTGTCTTTTGAAATAACTGATTCAAAATCATGCATTTCTATTTTCAAAGATCCTGTTTCATTCCAGATTGAATTAAAAATAGATTTTAAACTGTCTTTAGAAAGCTTGGCTTCCATATAATCTGCTTTCCATAATACTGAGTCACCAAAATAACTGAGGCTTTCATCAATCTTATGTTCTTCGAAGGCTTTCAAAGCATTAAATGCAACTTCTGTATTTTTTGAACTTCCATTCATATCCCAGTTATCTGGTTTTTTAATGGTATAGGAATACATGGGTTTTGCTATATCTGCAGAAATAGTTTTCTCTGCAGGTTTTTCTGTTGGTGTAGTACAACTACTGCCTAAATACATAATAAAAGAAAGGATCAAAAGTTTGCGCATAGTGGGAGTTTTTTAATTGTAATTAATGAGATAAAACAAAATACTCATTACAATTTAAAAATGCAAGCGCTTTCTTTGAGAAGTTGAGAAAAAATAACTTACTAAGATCCCAGTTGCTAAAACAAGAAGATACAATAAAGGGGGGAAATTAATACCCCTGCTTTATCTTGAATTGTTTGATTACTCATGATTTATTAAATATTTTAGAATTAAGCCAGCTCAGTACCTTTTTGCGTCTGCTTATAAATTTCAATTCTTCTATGCATGATTTTGAACCAAAGTGGAGGAAAGAGAGATAGTAGCAACATACCAGGGTAACCTGTTGGCATTTGTGGACTTTCATCAAAATGCCTTAATATTTGATATTTTCTGCTTGCCATATAATGATGGTCCGAATGTCTAGAAAGTTCTAATAGGGTAAGTCTACCTATTGGGTGATTCGAGTTCCAAGAGTGGATCGGCAAAGTTCTTTCATAAGTTTCACCATTCTTTTTTCTGCGTAATCCATAATGCTCGATATAGTTAACAGTCTCCAATAATAAAATACCGATCAAAGCTCCAAGTATATAAAACAACAAAGTTGTTCCACCAAAAACAAGTCCAATAGTCAATAACAATATCAACTGAATTATTTGAAATAGTAACATTTCATTGTTGACACTCCAAAATGACAAATTTTTCCGTTTTAATTTTTCAGCCTCTAAATGCCATGCCGAAACCCAACTGCACCAAATTGTACGAAAATAAAAAGCATAAACAGTTTCTCCCAATCTGCTTGAGGCAGGATCATTATCGGTTGAAACATTCTTGTGATGGCCACGATTATGTTCAATGAAAAAATGCATATAAAGGGTAGTAAGTAATAACATTTTACTCATAAACTGCTCATGACTCTTTGTTCTATGTCCGAGTTCGTGTGCTGCATTAATACCTAAAATACCACAAGCCATTCCAAAAGCAATTGTTGCTCCGAGTTTAAAGTGTAGGGATAGATGTTCATTGCTGACTTGATATAAAAAATAAAATAAAATGATATATTGCAAAGGCACTAATCCATAAATCAACCAATCATATATTTTATCTTCTTTTGCTATATCTTCTTCTATTTTTTCTAAATTTTTAGTAGATCCTTTCGTAAATAGTTCGAGAAAAGGAATTAAAACGAATAAGACCAATACCGCAGAAAAAGACCAATAGTTTTCTGAATAGATAGAAAGCAATACAATTAGCGGAGTTGTATACACCAAAGCATATTTCAATCTTCGTACTTTCATTTTGTGGTATTTGTTATACTAAATATAAACAAATAAAGCGTTTACTCTATATCCAATACTCAACCGCTTCAAGAAAGTAACTACAACAAAAGAATAGTATGTTGAAGCAAGAATTTATTAGTTTTTATTTCGCTGCAAATTGATAGATAGCAGAAATTTTTCCGTCTTTATTAAATTTCCAGAGGTCATTTAAAAAAGTAGCATCTTTTTTACCGTCTTTCGTTACGTCCACTTCTTTTTCCCAAAAACTAACCCATGTTTCATCTTTACCTTTTGGTTTTAGAACAACTATAGAATAAAAATAATCTGTTGCAGAAGCCAGGCTGCTTCTAGCGCCAATTACAGCAGCTAAAACAGAATCTCTTGGTCCGTTTAGAATAGTGCCATCTGGCATATGAAATTCAACACTATCTGCAAATTTACCTACTGAATTCTGTATTGTATTATTATCGTAATCTTTCGATATTTCTAAAATATACTGTGCAAATTTTTTGTCGCCAATTTCAAAGTCTGAGGAATAACTAATTGGGAAAGGAAGTACTACTGAACTAGATTGTGAGGCATTTTCCTTTGAACCGGATTCTTTCGATGCATTATTGCATGCAATAAGGATAAATACAATCAAGAAGATAAAAAGTAGCTTTTTCATAAATAATTGTTTTGATTAATATATGTAAAATACCCTTTTTAAATGTTCTATGCAATAGCCAGTTGGTTAGATTTTATGACTAATGGATAAGATCATAAATAAATATGAGTATCCAATACTTTTTTGGCATTTAACCAGCTACTCTTTTTGCCATATACCGGAAAGGTTTTGATTTTTTTTGCTGAAGATCCCAATGCAATGCCATAGATCGTGCCGGCTCCGGCATATAAGAGTCCAGTAAGAAAAAAATCTCCCGCTTTTTGAAGCCCTTGTTGAAGACTTACAGGCGAATTAGTAGAAGTTGGGGCCGTAATTACAGATATTACCCCAACACCTAATACAAGTGCACCTGTTGCAACAAGAAAACTATTACCAAAACTATGGCGGGTTTTGATGTACTCTATTTTCGAGATAGGGATTACCATGGTATCTAGTTTATTTCCCAACAGAGTCAGGGTGCTATCAGTTGTTGCATACAAATTGCCCTTTGAGAATTTTGCATTTTGATGATCGTATACCCTTAAAAATAAGGGAACCTGAGAAAAAAGCTGAATACTGATTGATAAGATAAATAATAGGGAAAATATCTTTTTCATAAAATAATTTTGAATGATTTGCTTTGTTGAATTTGAAATTAATTATTACAATTCTATTCTCAAAGCAATTTCGGTTTGTAATTCGGGGGTAGGAACAGCATTCCAAGAAAACCAAGGTTGTGACCAACTTATCGAAAAACCAGTAACTATCATTCCTACACCACTGCCCATTAAAATCCAGGCTATTGTTCTATTGGTTTTACTTTTTTGCAAATAATTGTCTTTAGAGATCCCCAGATTAGGTGATGTCTGACTAAATGTTTTGGCTATAATTAATAATGCGAAAAAAGATAGAATGATTTTTTTCATGTCAGTTAGCTTTAATGATTAAAATATTACTAATACAAAACTATTTCCTAAACTAATTATCTCATAATTGATTTATAAAAGCATTTTGATAAAAAGGGTAATAAATAACAGTTCTACCTATTTAATTGATTCTACAGATTGTTTTCTGCAATTCTTTCTCTAGTTAATAAAGGGATTAGTATTTTTTACTAAAATCAATTTATTAATACATAGTTATTACCAAAACTTAGGTAAGTAGCTACCCATTAGTGGCCTAGTTTTCACGTTTTTTAAAGAATAACTGCCCCTCTATTGAATATTTTATACTTTGGGTTATAGTAGATCCTATTTTTTTATTCTACTTAATTAATAGACTAATTAGAATATATTGCATCTTTAAACTATAACTATGACTAGAAGAATTTACATGCTTGTTTTATTGATCTCAATTTTCAACCAGTTGAATGCCCAAACAGCTAATCAAAGTATAAAACCAAATCTGACCATTAAGGCGGACCTAACTAGTATTCAGGAACCCTTAGAGAAAATTTTTCTTTCCTACTATAATAGCAGTACAAAATTTCGATTCAACGATAGTATTGATGTGCGCAATTCTAAAACTGCTGTTTTTCAGTTGGCAATCGACGAACCTCTACTTGCGCAGCTAAGAGTTGTACCTGTTCGTTCTACCGATACTACCAAAAAAGTTAGACCTAATTCTGCCCGGAATTATTTAACTGTTTATTTAGAACCTGGTAATATAAGCATTCAAGCAAAAGATAGCCTGAGTAATAGTGCAGTTACAGGTTCGAAATCGCACGAAATATTTACTGCTCTAAAAGCTAAAGTATCTCAATACGATCCAGCATTGAAGGAGCTTTACGCAAAATATTCTGCTGCTAGAAAAAATAAAGATGAAGTGGCTTCAGCAGCAATTGAGAAAGCTATTGATTCACTCGATGAACAAATTAAAGAAAATGTTTACTTGCCATTTTTAAAAGCAAGTGCAACTAAAAATTCACCAGTTGCTATTTATGCATTGAATCAATATGCAGGCTATGCCATCAATCCAACCAAAGCCGAACCCATCTTCAAACAATTGGGGACAGTTCCTAAAAAATTACCTGGTGGAAAAGTCTTTGAAGAAAAGATAGCATTAGCTAAAAAATTAGAAGTTGGTCAGTATGCTATACCCTTCATCCAACAAGACACCGCAGGTGTTGCATTCAGGTTAACTTCATTGAAAGGTAAATATGTATTGATCGATTTTTGGGCAAGCTGGTGCGGACCGTGCAGAGCAGAAAATCCTAATGTGGTAGTTGCGTTTAATAAGTATAAAGAAAAAGGATTTACAGTGTTGGGTGTATCATTAGATCAGCCTGATGGAAAAGACAGATGGATTAAAGCAATTCATGATGATCAACTGACTTGGAACCATGTTTCTGATTTAAAATACTGGGATAATGAAGTGGCTAAAGCCTATGGTATACAAGCGATTCCTCAAAACTATCTCTTAGATCGCGAAGGAAAAATTATTGGTAAGAATCTTAGTGGGGAGGAACTACAAAAGTTTTTGAAAAATTTATTCGAAACTGCTGGTACGAATTAATGAGTGAACAAAATATTCTGAAGCCCCTTCTCGGAGGGGCTTTTTATTGTCTAAAATGTGCGAACATTTTTTTAGGATAATCGGCCAAAGCCAATTCTGGCTCAGCAATTTCAGGGTGCCATAATTTTTCCCATTCGAAACTATAATACCCTTTATATCCACCCTGATACAATGCGTCGATGGCTGTAAATATGGGTAGATTACCCTCTCCTAAAAAATAGAAATTGATTTTACCATCTATCTTTTTGGCGTCCTTAATATGTGCATGTTTTATATAAGGCTTCAATTCTCGATAAGCCATTTCTGGCGATTCGCCAGTTTCTAAATACATATTTGCCGCATCCCAAACCAACCCTACCTGAGGATGCTTTGCAGCTTCCATGATTGTTTTGATATCGGCCACATACACAAGATCACCATGAGTTTCCATCAAAACATTCACACCTGTTCCTTTCGTATGTGCTGCTAATTCCAATAAGCCATCGGTAATTAATTGTATTGTTTTATTTTTTTCCTGACCCTTTATAAAATTATTCGGGTACACGCGTACATTCTTGCATTGAATAGCTGCTGCTAAATCCAAAAAACGTTTACCCTCATCGATGTTTTTTTGTCGCTCTGCCCCTTCAGCAAAATGCAAAGTGCAAGACGAACCAAGATCTACAAATTTTAATTGTTTATCAGCCATTTGCTGCATGGTTGTTTTAATACTAGCAACCGAGTTGAATTCTGCACATTTAGTAAGGTCCAATTGTTTTAAAATTCCGCGCATTTCTATCCCATCATATTGATTGTTAGCAGCAAAATCTACAATCTGAGTAAATGTCCAATTCATTTTCTCCACTACCGGAGTTTTTCAGAAATTTAGTAAACCATCTGCCAGGTATGTTTTTTCGTTGCAATTACGATGCCAATTTAACAATTACCTATTTATCAGGCAATTGCGAAAGAGTAACCGGATATAGTGCGCAAGAAATATTATACAAAAAAAATTATTCTTTTCATAAGATGATGATACCAATGGACCAAGAGCGTCTTTTGGACCAATACAAAGATAATTTGGAGCGTCACCTACCCTGTGTCAATGAATACCGCATAATTTGCAAGTACGGGAGG
>CAIJLK010000114.1 GCA_903821465.1 uncultured Bacteroidota bacterium
CATCCAGAAAGTACACCAGGCCCACACGATAGCCGTTATTTGTTTGATAATTTTATCGATATGATGCGCAACTAAAATCTGTTTATGCCTGCATCAATGCATAACACTGATTGGCAATTTCCAATTCTTCGTTGGTCGGGATTTTTAGAATTTTTACTTTCGACGTTTCTGTATTTAATGCTACGGTGCCGTTGATCCTTTGTTTGTTGATCTCTTCGTCTAACTCAATACCTAAGTAAGACATGTTTTTAGTAGACAAGCTTCTTACTAGTGCATCATTTTCACCCACACCTCCAGTAAACACGATTGCATCTAATCCATTGAGGACTGCCGTAAAGGATCCAATATATTTTTTGATATGATAGCCGTACATTTCATAAGCTAGTATCGCATTTAAATCCCCTTCATTGTATCTAGCAGTTACATCGCGCATATCGCTAAACCCAGTTAATCCTAACATGCCACTTTTTTTATTGAGCACGTTATTAATCTCTTCAATAGGATAGCCCAATTGATTTACTAAATAAAATATTACTGACTGATCAATATCTCCTGCTCTTGTGCCCATAATCAAACCATTCATGGGTCCGAGTCCCATGCTATGATCAATACATTTGCCATTAAGTATCGCACTCATGCTACAACCATTACCCAAGTGAATAGTGATTAGTTTTGATTCTTTTTTCTTTAAATAGTCAATGGCTCTTTCAGAAATATATTTATGACTGGTTCCATGAAACCCGTATGATCTGATCCGATGCTCTGTATAATATTCATTGGGGATCGCCATTCGATAGGCAACCGCTGGCATGGTTTGATGAAAGGCCGTATCAAACACTGCGATTTGTTTTGCATTTTTGAAAATCTGTTCTGAGACTTCTATCCCAAGATAATTAGGTGGATTATGTAAAGGTGCAAGCGGAAATAATTTTATTATTTTTTCCTTTACTTCTTCAGTTATGATTTGTGTATCCGAAAAATTTTCACCACCATGCACCACTCTATGACCTACTGCATGAATTTCATCAGGGTTTTTAATAACTCCTATGGCTGGATCGATCAATAATTTTGCAACTTCTTTTAATCCCGTTGCATGGTCCTTGATCTTTAATGTTTCTTCATTAACAAACTCTGCTCCGTCTTTATACCTTTTATGAATAATGGTGGAAGCATCTGATCCAATCCGTTCAATTAAACCTGTACAAATCGTTTCAGCCTCAGGCATTCTGATAAGCTGATATTTAATGGAACTACTTCCCGAATTAATTACGAATATATTCATCTACAATAATATTATTTTATTGGGCTTGAATAGCAGTGATAACTACAGTATTGAAAATGTCATCTACGGTACAGCCTCTACTTAGGTCATTCACAGGTTTATTCAATCCTTGTAACATTGGTCCAATTGCTAAAGCGCCAGTTTCTCTTTGTACTGCTTTATAAGTATTGTTACCAGTATTTAAATCAGGGAATATCAATACGCTAGCCTGACCCGCAACCTGAGAGTCAGGAAGTTTTTGACGACCTACAGAAGGGTCAACTGCCGCATCATATTGAATTGGCCCCTCTACTTTTAAGTCAGGTCTTTTTTCTCTAACAATTTCAGTGGCTCTTCTTACTTTGTCAACATCTTCACCTTCGCCTGAAGTGCCTGATGAATAAGATAGCATTGCAATCTTGGGTTCAATGCCAAACATGATGCTGGTTTCTGCAGAAGAGATCGCAATTTCTGCTAGTTGTTCAGAAGTAGGATTGGGGTTTACTGCACAATCTCCAAATACTGAAACACGATTAGGTAAGCACATGAAAAATACGGATGAAACGGTTTTAACCCCTGGCTTGGTTTTTACAAATTGCAAAGCCGGACGTATAGTATGTTGTGTTGTATGAACAGCACCCGATACCATGCCATCGGCATCTCCTTTGTACACCATCATCGTACCAAAATAAGAAACATCAAGCATCAAGTCGCGCGCCATTTCTTTTTGCAAATTTTTTGCCTTGCGTAGTTCTACCAAAGCATCAACATACGCATCATATTTATCGGAACTCCCCGGATCGATGATTTGTATTTTGTCGAAGTCCATATTCAAGTTCAATCGCTTTGCAGCTGCAAAAATATTTTCTTTGATACCAAGTATCGTTATTTTAACGATGTCTTGCTTTACCAACTGATCTGCAGCTATTAAAATCCGATCATCACCGCCCTCGGGTAGTACAATATGTTTTTTGTTCGACTTGGCTCGTTTAACAATCTGGTATTGGAACATTCTTGGCGTAATATTCCTAGATTGGAATGTATTGATCTTTTCGCCGAGAGCTTGTATATCGATATATCGATCAAAAGTGCTTATTGCCAATGCAATTTTCTCTTTGTTATAATAAGAGATCCTTGATTGCGTGCTGGCTACTTTAGTAACAGTTTCAAATGTTCCGGTCTCAACAGCAATGATGGGTAATACGGTATCCAAACCTTCAATTAGTTTAAGTATTGAAGGCTCTGGACTTAATCCACCCGTTAAAATCATACCCGCAACTTTGGGGTAGTTCTTAGAAATATTGGCTTGTAAAACTCCAATTAATATATCTCCTCTATCTCCCGGAGTTACAATTAAAGTATTTTTCTTTAGTCTTGAGAGGCAATTGTGTAATTGCATGGCACCAACAATAGAATGGTCAACCTGATTGGTAAATAAATGTTCTCCAAATAAAGGCTTTCCGTTTACAGATTCACAGATCTCTTTGAGGGTTGGATTCCCCAAATCTTTATTCTCTGGAATCACTGTTACAATCACATCTTTGGGCAGACTTTGACGGATATTCACAGAAACTGAAAAAGCAATCTGTTCTAATACTTTATTGGCAATGACAGTTAGTATTTGTACACCCTCTTCTTGAAATAATTTAAAAGTAGACACGGTGGATGTAACAATTTCCTGATCGGTTTTTCCTTCCCCCTTCACTACTAACATAACTGGGATGCCCAGATTTTTAGCAATATTTAGGTTATCATCAAATTCCAAATTGGTGCTGCTTCCCAAAAAATCGGCCCCTTCTACAATTACAAAATCATTGATTTCTTGTAGTTTTTTGAATTTTTCAATGATTTTATCGATCATCAAAGCCTCGCCCCCTGAATTTCGCAGTTTTTCAACTTCCTCCCTGGTAAAAGCATACATGTCTTCATAGGGAGTAGTTAATCCAAAATGTCGAATCATGGTCTCCAGGTGATTATCTCTTTCCCCGGGGGGGCTACAGATTACCGGTTTGAAATAGGCGATTTTTTCGGTTTTGCCAGCCAAAAGGTTCATTAAACCTATGGCAATGATCGATTTTCCCGAAAAGGGTTCGGTGGTACTTAAATATAAGGCGTTTGTCATTTTTTTTCGATTGTGCTCAATTGCAAAATTATTGAATAATAAGTTGCTTTGATATGATGATTATCAGTTAATCTTTCTCATTCTGCTGATTTTAATCAGGATAAAACCCCAAATAATAGGCTGTTTTTTAAAAATAATACTTCATGGATACTAGCTTATTCTAAAATTTGTATCAATATAATAATTTGATACAAAATAAGGGGCTTGATATTTTAAAAAAAAATCATCTATTGATAAAATTTCAATTTTTCCCGCGAAATTTGTTTTCGTTCAACTAGAATGATAAATTCATCTAGTAGTACACTTTTTTATTTATAACAACTTTCAATTTTTTAAAAACTAAAAATGAAAAATCTATTTATTTTATCGTTAGCCATTTTTGGATTTGTACTGGCTGCGAATGCACAACATGCTGAAATTCGTTTAAATGGTTATACAATGGGCACTTTTAAGGACAAAGTTGATTCCTACTATTCAAGTACCGACTATTTCAATGGTACAATCAATGGTGGTTTCCAATGGGGTGCTGGTATTGAAATAAAGCCAAATAAGTTGTCTGGTATAGAATTCCTATACAATCGTTTAGACACAAAAGCGCCAATGACTTATTATAATGGCGGGATTAAGTCTGGAACTTATGATGCTGGCATCAACAATTTCATGCTTGCTGTAAACCGTTATTTTGTATCTACTTCAAAAGTTGAGGGATATGGTAGTGTATTAGCTGGTGTTACTAGTTTTAAAATTGGTACAGCAACAGCTACTAAATTCGGTTATGGCTTTAGATTGGGAGCGAACGTTTGGGCAACTCCAAAAGTTGGATTGAAAT
The DNA here is from genome assembly GCA_903821465.1 of uncultured Bacteroidota bacterium. Lineage (GTDB taxonomy): Bacteria > Bacteroidota > Bacteroidia > Chitinophagales > Chitinophagaceae > Sediminibacterium. Next base: position 4,213 of record CAIJLK010000114.1, read on the forward strand.
TTCAAGCTCAATTAATGTCAGCTTCACAAGCAGTAGGAGGTGGATTTTATTTTGGTACCGGTGGTGCTGGTGCGGGAGTTTCTAGTTACTCGTCTTTCTACCAATTTGGTTTAGGTGGTGGATTAGTCTTCAAATTGGGTCAGTAATACTAGTTTAGCTTATATAGGAAAGAGCCGCTGATTTATTCAGCGGCTCTTTCGTTTTTCACTTATATCATTTATCTTTTCACTTTTATTAACGATATTTCTTTTTTTCAGCGTTCAAGAAAAAATAATAAGATATGGAAATTGCGCTTTTAGTACCTATTGCATTTAAACAAACTGAATTTTCAAACGATGAAAACATCATTGTACTAGCAGGCGATATTGGCGGCACTAAAGCAAATATGTCTTTATGCAAATTCACCGCAAATGGGATGGAAGTGGTAAAAGAAAAAAGATATGTAAGTAAAGACCATGTTTCTTTTACAGATATTATTAGCGATTTTATTGAAGGATTCCCTAATCCGCAAAAAGTATGTCTCTCTGTAGCTGGACCAGTTATTGACGGCAAAGTAAAATTCACTAACCTGAGCTGGCAAATTGATAGAAATGAGATTTCAGCAAAATTGGGAGGTAGCCCGGTTACTATTCTAAATGATTTGGAAGCTACAGCATATGGATTAGCAGCATTAAAACGTGAAGAGCTTTATACCCTTCACGAAGGCACTAACGAAACTCCTGGCAATATTGGCATTTTGGCTGCCGGAACAGGATTGGGCGAAGCTGGACTTTTCTGGGACGGAAAAGCTTATCATCCCTTTGCTACTGAAGGGGGACACTGCGATTATGCACCAAGAACAAAACAAGATCTAGGCATTTTATATTTTTTACAAGCGAGACATGAACATGTAAGTTGGGAGCGATTGCTAAGTGGAAATGGGATCGTTACCATTTGGGAATACCTAACCGAAATGGAACAAAAGCCAAAGCCACAATGGATTTTGGATGAAATGAAAATTACAGATCCTGCTGCTGTTATTAGCAATGCAGCTAAAGAAGCAAAATGTACTACTTGTATTGAAGCGATTAAACTCTTCGATCGTTTCCTAGCCATTGAAGCAGCAAATATGATCTTGAAATTCAAAGCTACAGGTGGTTTGTTTCTTGCGGGAGGTATTGCTCCTAAAATAATTACGCTGTTAAATCCAACAACTTGGAATGAGATATTTGAATCGAGTGGAAGGATGAAACATTTATTAAAAACCGTTTCTGTGTATGTGATGCTGAATGAAAAAGCACCAATGCTGGGTTCTATTTATTATGCAGGTTTGAATATGTAACACGGTAATTGTATCAATTTCTTAATTTAGTAGAATGAAAATTGCGATCATCAATGGACCTAATTTAAATTTATTGGGTAAAAGACAGCCCGGTATTTACGGCAATCAAAGCTTTGAAGCGTATTATATTGACTTGCAAAAATTATTCCCTCAGGTTGAATTTAGCTACTACCAAAGTAATGTTGAGGGAGAACTGATTAATGAATTACAAAGAGTTGGATTCGACTATCATGGTATTGTTATGAACCCAGGCGGATATACGCATACTTCGGTTGCTATTGGTGATGCCATTGCTGCAATAAAATCTCCTTTAGTAGAAGTACATATAAGTAATGTTCATGCTAGAGAAGAATTTAGAAAATTGTCTCATGTATCGGCAAAAGCAGCAGGAAGTATCATTGGATTGGGACTAAAAGGCTATGAACTCGCTGTTCGATGGTTGGTTGACCAAGAGTAAAAATAAATGCGCAACAATTTTCCATCATATAGCAAAAAAACAATCATACTGATCCTCATTTCAATGGGTATCAAATTAATTGTGGCGGGTCTGTTAGAATTAGGGAATGATGAAGTGTATTATTGGACTTATGCTTTGCAGTTAGATTGGAATCATTTTGATCATCCGCCAATGATTGGATGGATGATCCGCCTAACAACATTTAATCTACATTGGGTTAATGAAATATCACTTCGCATAGGCAGCATCATTGGGGCTAGCATCGCTACTTGGTTTTTATTTTTAACTGCTAAATTAATTGCTTCAGAAAAAGCAGGTTGGTATGCAGCTTTAATTTATCAGGCATCTATTTATACGGGGGTTATTGCAGGTTTATTTATTTTGCCAGATTCTCCTCAGATGCCTATATGGGCTGCTTCTCTTTACTTTATGGCATTGCTACTGTTTCATCCCGCAATGGGAAAGAAAACAGGCATCTGGATGCTACTTGGGGCTCTAATTGGATTGGCAGCACTTTGTAAAGTACACGGACTCTATTTGTGGGTAGGTTTTGGACTTAGTATTTTATTATTTCGAATAAAATGGCTTTTGAATTATCGGTTTTATCTCGCAGTTTTTATTACACTACTATTCTTGATCCCAATTGTTTATTGGAATATTCAATACGATTTTATTACTTATAAATTCCATTCTGAAAGGGTTGCACATACCCATTTGCAATGGGATATGCTGGGCAGAGAAATTGCTGGCGAATTTGCTTACCAGAATCCTATCGTATTTATTTTAATACTAACTGCATTGATTGCATTTCTTAGAAATGCATTTTCATTTAGGAAGAAATATATTTCCACCTGGCTATTCTGTATGAGTTTGCCAATGATTCTTCTTTTCTGGATAATAGCATTATTTAACCCTACTTTACCTCATTGGACAGGTCCTGCTTTTATTCCACTTTATTTACTAGCTGCAGTTTATTTAGATCAAAAACAGATTCGGGCAACGCCTAAAATCCTTACTGTGGCCATTTCGTTTTTGTTAATTCTTTTGGTAATTGCAACAGCAATTGTTCGTTATTCACCCATTAATTTTGGTAGTCAACAGAAAGAAAATTTCGGAGAATATTGCCCTACGCTCGATTTAAGTGGATGGGATAATTTTGGTGTTGAATTTTCAAGACTAGTGGCAAGTGATCGGCAGCAAAAAATAATGAAGGACAATAGTTTTATCGTTGTTTCAAAATGGTTTCCGGGCGGGCACCTGGAATTTTATGCGGCTCGCAAAACAATGCAACCTTTAATTGCGATTGGTCCCTTGCAAGACATACATAAGTTTGCATGGCTGAATAAAGATCGACCGAAACTTACAATTGGAGATGATGCATATGCAATTGTTCCATCGAATGTTCCTAGCGATGTTGCAAATCAATATGGGGCATATTTCACCAGTATTGATCAACCGGTGGTGATCAATCAAATCAGAAATGGTCGCCTTGTTAGATTTTTTTGGGTGTATCGATTAAAAGCTTGTAAGCAGATACCGGTAGAGCAGATTCACTAGACTTATTTTTTTTCGTCTTGTGAATTCTCACTTGGCGTTTTCACTTCAACTTTCTCAGGCTTAGTAGCAAATAGTTGGTCAAAGTCTCTGCGATAAGAAATGCTCACACCTTGTCTGTTTCGTCGGCCAAAGGTTGATCCACTAATGTCTAAGCTATTCTTGGTGAATATGATGGCGCTCAACTTACGATCCTTCGTTAAAATGAATTTAATATTCAAATCAGGTAACCATTGAAAGTTTCCGTTTTGAAAGCTGGTAGTATTACCTACATTAAAATCAAGATCACTACCTAAGGTTACAATTACATTATCGTTTGCAAATGCATAACCTAGTTTCAAGTTCACCCTTGTTCGATCAAGTTTATTGCTATTGGTAGTAACCCCACTGCTTGCATCTAATAATGTGTTGCTGCTATACAAAGAAGTGCCTAAGTCAAAACGCAAACTATTATCGCCTGTGATTTTATGAAGGATATTAGAAACCACTTTATTCACTTCCTTGGTCAGTACTTGTGAAATTGTATTTACACCTAATGAAGTGATCATATATGGGTTGGCAATATTGTTGTTTCCATTGTTGCCGGTTGGCGCAAATGACCCTAGAACAATTAAGAAAGAAACCTGTTTTAAAATTTCGTTATCATCTTTCTCAATACGGTTAAGGAATGCAGCAAATTCATTGTCTGTTTTAATTGGGCTGCCCTGCGGGAAGTCTAATTTAAATTTAATAGAAGGAAGGTTGAGCTTATCACGTAATTGGGCTATTACAAATACATCTCCTCGGTAGGCCTTAACAGCACCACTAAAATTATTATTTCCAACTAATTCACTCATGCTAATTCGTTCAGCAGTGTATTGTGCATCAATATGAACATCTGCTTTAAAAGGGTCTCCATTCCATTCTATATAGTTGCCGGCATCGGCTAATAATACAAATGGTTTACGGATAAATGATTGGAAATTAAAATCATAGTTTCCTCTATCTATATTATATCTGCCTCTTATAGTTAAAGGATCGGAACTGCCTGCATGAATTTTTAATCTACCATTACCAACTGCTTTAATTACATCACCTGTTAGATCATCTAGAATTACATCAATAGAAACTTTATTATTGATCGTGAGATCAAGATCAACTCCTAAATTAAAATTACTGGAAGGCTTTAAAGCCATCATTTCTGTTCCATATTGTTTGAACACAATAAAATCTGATGACCCACTTTCTTTACTGGTTGAATTGGGTAATACGATATGGGAACTATCGGTAGCTTCTGCAATAATATTCATCTTAGCATTATCGTCAGGTCCCTTAAAACTCATTTGTGCTTTACCAATTGCTCTGCCGTAGAACATTTTATTATCCTTCAATTTGGTGTCGATCAGCAACAATCTTTTAGTGCTCATATCAAAATCAAAAACAAGGTTCTTGAAACCTTTTTCTAAAAGTCTTCCTTTTATTGTTGCTTTATTTTGATATTTATCCTGTATTTGTAATTCGCCAAAATCAATTCCATTGTCCTCAAATTTCACTTCAGCGGAATCGATCGTGTAATGAACTTTGGTATAATTTACAGTAAGTCCCGCTTTTCGTAAACTTAGCTTTCCTAATAAATCGGGTGAATTAGGATTCCCGTTAATGCTAAGGGTTCCTATAGCAGTCCCAGTAATATCACTGAAGATATCGCCAATGAATCTGTGGAGTATATTAACTTTTGTATTTTCTAATTGAATAGCTGTTTTGAGCGGATTTTCGATACTATCTTTTACATTATAAGAGCCAGATGCTTTTAAATGGTATCCTTCATTTTCAGAGCGAACAGTAAATGGGATTTCACCCGTTTCGTTATTGTATTTAGCAGTGATATTAACTAGCCCAATACTATCTTCATCCATTCTGAATTGTTCTGTTTTGATTTCGGCATTAGCATTGAATTTGCCATAAAAATCGCGCAGTACAATATCTCCCGAAGCAATGCCTTCCATTCTTGGGTCCTTGAAGAATAAAGAAGTTATATCACCTAAATAAACATTCTTCAACTTTATATTCAGGTTGCTTGTATTGCCACCATCTTCTTCTTCTGTTTCTGCAGATATTTCTTGGAAGCCTTGTGTAAGGTGAATATTACTTGCCTGTATGAAATTATTTCGAACAATCAGTTCTCCATTTTTTTCGATATTCCATTTCTTATCATTAATAACAAATGTGGAAGGCCTTAAATGCAGGCGTACGCCATCTTGAATGGTATATACATCTGCTAATAAAGTAGCGTCGTTGATCGTATTATCTGCACTTGCTTTAATTGATACTAAAGAATGGTCATTCGCTGAACTGATTTCAAAATGGGAGTTAGGTAAATGAAAGCTATCACTTAACTGAATACTAGTAATATCTCCATTAATTTTTAAAGTGTCTTTATTGCCCTTGCCATTTATCTGAGCACCAGAAAGAATATATTTTTTGTACTTCGCATAGGGAACGCTTGCTGTTAATCCCAAACTGTTTTTCTTAGTATCGATAGAACCAGAAAAGCTTGCATCATTAAACCCGCTAATTTTTTTATTGAAAAGTCTGATATAAGGCTCTATATAGTTTGTACTAACATCAACCTGAAAAGATTGGTTTTGTGGAACTGATTTGGGCGGTTTAATATAGGCGGGATAATAGTGATTTAAAAATGATTGGATACTGGCAGGTAGGTCCATGATGCTAAACTTACCTATGATTGATGCATTAAAATCGTTACTGGAAAGTACCAATGATTTAACGCTATCTATAAAGCTTGAGCTCAGTTTTACTGAGTCGAAATTTATAGTTGTAATATCTCCCTTAATAGTTGCATTCAGGAATTTAGCTGAGCCTAAGAAATTATCGATATTGGTGCCAGTAAAATTCGCATCCAATAGTCCAGTTACTTCAATATGTTCTGGATAAAGCTTCAAAGCCTGCACATTGCTATGAACCAGATCACCTACCATATTATAACTAGGTTGGTCTTTATTTAAATCAATTTCAATATCACTAGTAAAATCAAGATTGGGGTCATCGATCTTTAATTCACCACTAAAGTATTTCTTCTGTAATGTTCCCTTAGTAGTGATATTCGTATAACTATACTTATTAAATTCTAGCGTTGAAATTTTTCCATCTAATTCTGTTTTGAGTCGGTTTATATTAAAACTAGTTCCACTGATTTTTCCTTTAAAATCAACTAGCCCTAATTGATCGTTTTCTAGAAACTTACCAATATTAAAGCGGTTAGTTTCGATATATCCGGTATAATTTGGATCCTTCTTTCTAGGAAACTGCATGGCAATATTTGTCTTAACCCCTCCGAGCGCAGTACTGAAAACGCCATCTGTTATAAAGTTATTGATTGTGCCTTTAAAACTTCCCCGATAGATAATATTTCCAAGTGCAGCAAGATTGGGCGATTTAATATCTTTTAACTCAGGGATAATTCCCAGATCGTAATAATTTGTTTGAAGTGTTCCATTGTCGAATAAAATATTGGTTGTATTAATATCGGGTAATCCCTTCATTGTTAGGGTTCCGATAAGTGAACTTCCAACACCACCCTTGGCATTTAAGTTTTTCACTGTAAAATTTTCAACGGTACCGATACAATTACCACTTAAAGTAATTTGCTTGTTAAGATTATTTAGTTCGGGAGCAAAAAAAGCAAGATCGTCGCTATAAACTTTTGAGTCTTTGAAATTACCCACCATGGTAACTTTAGAAATATAATCGTTAAAGTCTTCATTGAAGTCCTTAAACTTCATGGCATAGTAGGGACCAATTTTGCTTTTGTTTGTCTGCAGGTCTAATGCAGACAATTCCATTATCTGTGGTGTAAAACGAAACTGTGTTTTTAATTTTTTTAATTCAAATCCCGATCTGTCTTTGGCAGACATTACAATCGAAGCTCGCATAGTGTCTTTTATGAAATTAAAATTTTCAATAACCCCGTTCAACTTACTTAGCCGAATATGTTCTCCATCAAATAGGTTCGAGGGTTTATCTTCATTTGCTTCAATCCAAAGCCCACCGTCTTTAATTTTTATTTGCGCTACATGTACCGTAATATCACCTGCATTAAAATACATGGAGCTATCTTTCAATTTCGGATTCTTATGTTTTCGCAAAGAATCCGGACGAAGCGCATCCATTTCTTGAATCGTAAAAAATGGTTTGTTAATAGTGATCTCGTTAACCTGAAATATGTTTTTTGAGAAGTTCATGTTCTCGGCATCCATCAGAAGGCTGCCAAGCTTTAATTCCATCGTTTCACCAACCCATTGATCTTTATTCGTAAAGTGAATGTTTTTAAGATCTACTTTTTTTAAGTTCAGTTCAAGTCCACCCGCTTTCTTTTTTTTCTTAGTCGATGATCCAAAATAGTCAACTATGTATTGATAATTCCAAACTGAATCTTTTCTGCTGAGTTTTACTACGGCGTTTTCTAATCCCACATATTTTATAACGGCTTGGTCTTTGAAGAAAAACCAATCTGTGATGCGCAGTTTTAATTGGCCGGCATATAACAAAGTGTCATTCTGTTTGTCCCTCAACATCAAGCCTTCCAAGTTCATACTATTAAACAAAGAGAAGCTCACATTCTTGATCGTAATGGGGGTACCTAATTCTTTTGAGATCTTACGAACAGCGATCTGAATGATCCTATTTTGAACAAAATCTGTTTGTATAGCAATGAAAACAAAAACAAGTAAAGCCAGAATGCTTAATACAATTTTACTTGATATGTGTAGGACTTTCTTCAGAATAGCTGACTTTGGGGGTTAAAATTACGCCAACTTCGATTTACTTCATTGTTTGATTTGCTAACCTAGAATCCAGCTACTGAATCGTCCCCTCGAATGTCGGCAGCAGTTTCCCTTTTACCATCACTAAGTAGTTTAATAGCTTCTGTTCTGCCAATGCCGTCTCTTTCTATCAATTTATATCCCATTGCCATCAATAGCTTTTTAGTATTGGCATCAAAGTCTTTTTCAATCATAACATTATCGGGTAACCATTGATGATGGAATTTTGGTTTATTAATAGCATCGCTGGCACTCATATTATAGTCAATGATATTCACGATCCCCTGAAAAACTGATGTTGGAATGGTAGTTCCTCCAGGGGTTCCAATTACAACAAAGGGCTTTTTGTTTTTGAGGATCAGTGTTGGGGTCATAGAACTCAACATACGTTTTCCGGGTGCGATGGCATTCGCTTCTCCACCTACTGCACCATACATATTAGGAACACCTGGTTTAACACTAAAGTCATCCATTTCATTATTCAAAAAAAAGCCAGCTCCACTTACTACTGTTTTACAGCCATAACCACCATTAAGTGTTGTAGTAATACTTACCATATTACCCGCTGCATCCATGATACTAATATGGGTAGTTTCTTCGCTTTCGTGAATCGTACCAGCTTTAACTGCAGCACTGCTTCCTGCTTTATCAGCTTTATAATCACTCATCCGCACTGCTAAATAAGCATCACTGGTAAGGGTTTTAACGGGTACTTTCCAGAAATCAGGATCGCCCATATGTTCAGCTCGGTCGGCATAAGCCCTTCTTTCTGCCTCAATCATCAATTGAACCGATTTAGCGCTTTGAAAACCATAAGAACCCATTGGATATTTTTCAATCATTTTAAGCATCTGATTGATCAGTATGCCACCACTACTAGGAGGGGCAAAGCTGATAATATGGTGATCACGATAATCGAACTCAATTGGACTGCGAAGCTTGGCAGTATAATTTAATAGATCATCTAAACTAATGATTCCATTTCCTTTTTGCATTTCAGCTACAATCAGTTTGGCTGTTTCTCCATCATAGAAACCCTTGGCACCATCTTTTTGAATTCGTTTTAATGTGGCAGCTAGATCTTTTTGAATTAGGGTATCACCCACATGCCATTTGCCTTCTTTTACAAATGCAATAGGTGCAGTATTATTCTTGATAAATATTTCTCTTTCACTATTAAAACTGCTCACCTGCTTTTCTGTTAGCACAAATCCTTTTTCTGCCAAATCAATGGCGGGTTGAATCAATGTTTTAAATGGAAGCTTTGCATAAGGAAGGGTAGCAAAGAGCCCTGCAATGGTACCCGGAATTCCCGAAGCGAGATGCCCTATTTGTGATAATGCCGGTAATGGGTTACCATTTTTGTCTAAATACATATCTCTACTTGCTTTGCCAGGAGCTGCTTCGCGATAATCTAAACCAATAAGTTCTCCATTACGCTGCCTAGCCAATAAGAACCCCCCGCCTCCAATATTGCCCGCACCAGGATACACAACAGCCAATGCAAGCTGAGTAGCGATCCCTGCATCAAAAGCATTGCCACCTTGTTCCATGATGGCCGCACCCACCAAACTTGCCAGAGGGTGAGCAGAACTTACAGATGCTCTTCTAAACTGACCGTTTTTTACAACAGCATAATGATAAGGGTCTACCTTTTTACCAGCCCCAACAATTGAAACTTGTGCTATAACAGGTTGTATTGATCCAAGCAATAGGCAAATGCAGAGAGATTTGAACATTTTCATGGCAGAAAATTAATTGATTTGCTACAAAAACGGACTAAATTTTATAAAGGTTGTGAAAAAATAAGTACACGGTATCGTTCATTGCTTTTTTAGTTTAACTACATTCACGGCTCATTTTTATATTATGAAACCAATTCCTTTCCTTTTTGCGTTCCTATTTTCTGCTTTGATGGTATTTGCGCAGGACTTACAAACCCCCGCCCAGTTCCTTGGATATGCTGTAGGAACAAAGTATACACGTCATCATCGAGTAGTAGAATATTTTAAATCTGTGGCACAGGCAAAACCCGATATGGTAAAGCTTGAAAAATATGGGGAAACAAATGAGGGAAGAGAATTGCTGATTACTATCATCGCAAGTCCAGAAAATTTAAAGAGAATCGAATCGATTCGCAAGAACAATTTGGAATTAGCAGGAGTGCTTAAAGAAAAGACTGCTGAAAATATTGTGGATGCTCCTGCGATTGTTTGGCTGAGTTATAATGTGCACGGAAATGAAACATCTTCATCTGAAGCAGCGATGCTTACATTATATACACTAGTAGATCCCAAGAATACCAATTCGAAAGAATGGTTGAAAAATTTAGTTATTATTCTTGATCCATGTATCAACCCAGATGGTAGAGACCGTTATGTAAACTGGTTTAATTCAATGGTTGGTATGCATGCAAACCCTGAGCCTCTTGCTAGAGAACATGTAGAGCCATGGCCTGGTGGGAGGAGCAACCATTACAATTTTGATTTAAATAGAGATTGGGCTTGGCAAACACAGGTTGAATCCCAACAGCGTTTAAAGAAATATAATGAATGGCTTCCGCAAGTGCATGTTGATTATCATGAGCAGGGATACGACCAACCCTATTATTTTGCTCCTGCAGCCGAACCTTATCATGAATCAATTACACAATGGCAGAGAGATTTCCAGGGACTAATTGGCAAGAGCAATGCTAGCTATTTCGATAAAAATGGTTGGTTATTCTTTACAAAAGAGCGATTTGATTTATTGTATCCTTCCTATGGAGATACTTATCCAATTTATAAGGGGGCCATCGGAATGACCTTTGAACAAGGTGGTATTCGTAGCGGATTAGCGATCATTAATAAAAATGGAGATACACTTACCCTAACTGATCGGGTAATGCATCATTATACTACTGGCATATCAACTATCGAAACCAGTGCGAGGAATCAACAAAGATTGGTAAAGGAATTCAAACAGTTTTTCAGCGATAGTAAGAATGGAAAAATTGGAGAATATAAAACTTATGTGCTTACATCAAAAGATGAAAATAAATTATGGGCAGTGAAAAAAGTACTTGATCAGAATGGCATTGAATCAGGTAGTATCACCAATAAAAATTTTAAGGGTTTCAATTATTTCACTGGCAAAGAAGAATCATTTGTTGATGAAGGATTGCATCTCGCTATTAGTTCTTATCAATCTAATGCCGTGCTAGCAAAAGTTCTGTTGGAGCCAAAAACCAAACTAACTGATTCTAATACTTATGATATTACTGCTTGGGCGCTTCCTTATGCTTATGGAATCAAAGCCTATGCAGTGAAGGAAAAACTAGAAGTGAATACCGACCCTAAACCAGCTTCGGTAATTACTGTTCAGAATGCGGTGTATGGGTTATTGATTCCCTACACTTCATTAAATGCAGCAAAAGTGCTAGGTAATTTGTTAAAGAACCATGTGAAAGTTCGATATACCACATTGCCTTTTAGTTATAATGGAAAAGAATATGATCGTGGCACTTTAGTAGTATTAAAAACTAGTAATGCTTCGGTTAATTGGAATGGCATTACAAACGAAGCCTGTCAGACATATCATGTGCAACCGGTTGCAGTAGAAACCGGATTGATGGATAAGGGGGCAGACTTTGGTTCAGCTGATATTAGAGTAATCAATGCTGCACCTAAAGTTGCATTAATAAGTGGGGAACAGAGTTCAAGTTTAGGAGCTGGTGAGATCTGGCAATTCTTTGATCAACAATTAGATTATCCTGTAACACTTGTAAATGCGAATGATCTGGGAAGGTTTAATCTAAAAAATTATCAGGTATTAATTATACCAGACGGAAATTATAAATCGCTAACGGATAAAGCAACTACTGATAAACTGAAGGAATTTGTAAAGAGCGGTGGAAGGCTTATTGCTATTGAATCGGCTGCTAATCAGTTGGCTGCTGGTGAATGGGGTGTTAAATTGAAAGAGGACAAACAGGAGGACAAAAGCGAATATGCCTATTTGAAAAAATTTGCAGATCAGGAAAGAAATGCACTAACTGGTTCTATTCCTGGAGCGATATATAAAGTGGATCTTGACAATACCCATCCTTTGGCTTTTGGGTATCCCGACTTTTATTATACGCTTAAACAGGGTGCTAATATTTACGATTTTATGAAAGAAGGATGGAATGTAGGGGTACTAAAAAAAGATGCTTATGTAACAGGCTTTAGTGGTGTTAAAGTAAAGTCTAAATTGAAAGACGGAACATTATTCGGAGTTCAACAATTAGGTGGAGGTTCTGTTGTTTATTTGGCAGATAATCTCATGTTTCGTCAGTTTTGGGAAAACGGTAAATTACTTTTTTGTAATGCAGTTTTCTTAGCTGGTCAATAATTTGGTTGAACGGTTCGTACAGTTTTTTTCAGAACACTATATTCGTATCACATAATGATTTCTATTATGAAAATTTCTCTGCGATTTAGCGCAATTGTTTTTTTGTTGCTTTTAACTTGTATTCTTGAAACGAATGCACAGCTGCCTGCTATCAATAATAGCGCTGATATTTATATGCAGTTGAAGAAGCTGAAAGTATTGGGAAGTGTATTGTACATAGCAGCACATCCCGATGATGAGAATAATGGATTCTTACCCTATCTGGCAAAAGAAAAATTATATCGTACTGGCTATTTGAGCCTAACTAGGGGTGATGGCGGTCAGAATTTAATTGGCAGCGAACAAGGGATAGATTTAGGATTAATTAGAACACAAGAATTATTAGCCGCAAGAAGGCAGGACGGAGCAGAACAATTCTTTAGCAGGGCTTATGAGTTTGGGTTTAGTAAAAATGCTGAGGAGGCCTTAAGAATTTGGGATAAAGAAAAAATTCTAAGCGATGTGGTCTGGGTGATTCGTGAATACCAACCAGATGTGATCATTGCAAGGTTTCCAGGAGATGCAAGGGCCGGACACGGACACCATGCTGCTTCTTCTATTCTTGCATTAGAAGCGTTCACGGCTGCTGCAGATCCAAACAAATTTCCTGAGCAATTAAAGTATGGAGTTCAACCATGGCAGGCTAAAAGAATTTTGTGGAATACATTCAATTTTGGCGGAGCCAATACAACAAGTAACGATCAGTTTAAAATTGATGTAGGCGGATACAATCCATTACTTGGGAAGAGTTATGGGGAGATAGGAGGTGAGGCAAGAAGTATGCATAAAAGTCAGGGTGAAGGCCGACCAAGAAGAAGGGGACCCTCATTTGAATATTTCTCAACCCTTGCGGGAGATGCACCTAAAACAGAGTTGACTGATGGTATTGATATCAGTTGGAACAGAATAAAAGGTGCGGAAGGAATCGCAGAAAAGATCGATAATATCATACAAGCCTATCAATTCGAACATCCGGAAAAATCAGTGGATGCTTTAGTTGAATTGTATAAAAATATGCACCAGCTTACAAACAAATCTAACTGGGAAAATAAAAAATTGGAAGAAGTAAAGCAACTCATTATTGCTTGCAGTGGATTATTTTTTGAGGCAACAACTGATGAAGAATATGCGGTTCTCGGTGAAAGAATGAACGTCAGCTTTTTTGTAAACAAAAGAAATGATGCCAAGATTCTGCTTGAACATGTTTGGATAAATAATGCAGTAAACAATTCTTTTGATTCAACATTCCATATACCATTACCCAATAATGGGAATATCAGTTTTAATAAAAACTTTACGGTAGAAATTTCTAAAAAATTAAGTCAGCCTTATTGGTTGGCAAAAAGGCAGGACAAGATCGGAAGCTTTAATGTAGAGGATCAACTGTTGATCGGACAAGATGAGAATAAAGCAGCCTATTCTGTTAATTTCAGTTTCTCCATTAACGGGGTAACTATTACCGATCAAAAACCTGTTCAGTATAAATTTGTAGATCCAGTTAAGGGGGAATTGTATCAACCCTATATTGTTATTACTCCCATTATCGTTTCATTAACTCCAGATGTTGTATTAACCAATGTAAAGACAGGAAACAAACAAATTGCAAATCCCAAATTGCAATTGCAATACAAATCGAATTTTGCAGCCAAACAAATTCCATTGACTATTCAATTAAAGCAGGCGGGCAAAAGCATTTTCACAAAAGACACGATCATTGATTTTGAGGCGGGTAAAATCTTTATGGAAAGTATCCTACTACCAAAAGAATTTAATAAAGAGCAAGAGCATAATATAGTAGCTGAACTGTCTACATTAATTAATAATAAAAAGCAGGTCTATACTTCTTATTTACGTGCTATTAAGTACGATCATATTCCTGCCATTCATTATTTCTTTCAAAATAATGCATCGATTATTACCGATGAGGTGAAAGTAACTGGCAAAAAAATTGGCTATATCACTGGTGCAGGAGATAAAGTGCCAGATGCCATTCTTCAATTAGGGTACGATCTGCAATACTTACATGAGGCAGATATTACAGATGAAAAATTAAAGGAATTCGATGCGATTATTTTGGGGATTCGGGCCTATAATATTTTTGAATACTTAAGTAATAAGAACGATGTCTTTAATCGATATGTTGAAAATGGGGGAAACCTAATTGTACAATATTTGAAAAGCAATCAGATCGGTCTTAAGAAAATAAAAGTTGGTCCATATCCCTTTATGATCAATGCAGGTTCAAGGGTAACAGAAGAAAATGCAGAAGTAAGATTTATGTTGCCCCAACATTCGGTTCTGAATTACCCGAACAAGATCATTCCAACAGATTTTGATAATTGGGTACAAGAACGAAGTACTTATCAGGCTGAACAGGTAGATGCTCATTATGAAATGCCCTTGGGAATGAACGATACTGGAGATAAACCTGGTACAGGAAGTTTGGCAATTGCAAAATATGGCAAGGGAAATTTTGCCTATGTAAGTCTAGTATTATTCAGACAATTACCAGCAGGCATACCAGGTGCCTATAAATTATTAGCTAACTTAATTGCACTCCCTAAAAACAAATAGTAATGAATCTGAAACCGAGAAAAAGGATTGGGGCATTCACATTGATCTTAATAGCGCTAGGCATCGGCTTATTGATCAAGAATGTAAAATTGGGCTTGATTATTGGTTTAGGTATCGGGCTGATGGCAGGTGGATTAATGAGCAATCATAAATAATGAGAGACAAAAATAAAATACCGCTTTTCTCTAGTTGGACGCACTGGTATCTACTAGTGTTACTGGTATTAATATCTCTAATCGGATTCTTTATCTGGTTTACAAAATACTTTGCATGAGTAATCTAGATTGGATAGTACTAGTTGTAACATTGCTAGGGATCATTGCATATGGTCTCTATAAAAGTCGCACTTCAAAAAGTCTGGAAGGTTACTTCCTTAGCAATCGTAGTATGCCTTGGTATTTAGTGTTGCTAAGCATTATGGGCACCCAGGCAAGTGCTATTACTTTTTTGTCTGCACCCGGACAAGCTTTTACAGATGGGATGCGATTTGTACAATACTATTTCGGATTGCCTATTGCAATGGTGATCCTGTCAGTCAGTTTTGTCCCGCTCTTTCATAAACTCAAAGTTTTTACCGCTTACGAATTTTTAGAAAACAGATTCGATATTAAGACGAGAGTTTTTACTTCTTCTTTATTTTTAATTTCAAGGGGATTGTCAACCGGTATCAGCATTTATGCACCATCTATCATACTTTCATCTCTATTAGGCTGGGATATTTTTTATACCAATATAGTAATGGGTGGCTTATTGATTATTTATACTGTAAGCGGAGGTGCTAAAGCGGTTGCTTATACCCAGAAAATACAAATGTTCATTATATTTATTGGAATGTTTTTAGCAGGCTATATGATTGTTCATTACTTGCCTGCTGGAGTTGGATTTCGTGATGCTTTAAAAGTTAGCGGTGCTTCAGGAAAACTAAATGTTATAACTACAGGATTTACAGAGAAGGGGTTTGATTGGAAAGATCGTTACAATATTATCAGTGGAATTATTGGGGGTTTCTTTTTAGCATTGTCTTATTTTGGAACTGATCAGTCGCAGGTAGGAAGGTATCTAACTGCAAAGGATTGTTCGGAAAGTAAATTGGGCCTCTTAATGAATGGTTTGGTAAAAGTTCCAATGCAGTTCCTTATTTTATTATTGGGTGCGATGTTGTTTACTTTTTATCAGTTTAATCCTGCACCAATATTTTTTAATAAATCAGTTGCGCAAAAAGCTACAGCTACGCCTTATAAAGATTCATTGAAATTGGTAGAGAATCGATTCAATGAACAACAGACAAAACAAGAAAAATGGAGCAGGGATTTTGTTTTACCAGGCAATCAATTTTTGAAAGACAGTTTGCAAAAGGGCACGCAGCAAATGTCGGTTACTCAAAAAGAGTATAAAGCTGTTTTGAAAAAAGCATTACCTCATGCCGATACCAATGACACCAACTATATTTTTCTTCGTTTTGTGGTAGACTTTTTACCTAAGGGATTGGTTGGATTATTAATTGCTATTATTTTTTTAGCAGCTTGGGGTTCTATTGCTGCTGCATTGAATTCGCTTGCATCATGCACTATGATTGATTTCCATGTTCGCTTCCGAACAACAGCATATGATAGTAATAATGTTGAGCAATGTGCTGCTGAATACAAATTATCAAAGTACTATACTTTGGGCTGGGGAATTTTTAGTGTGATCACTGCAGAGTTTGCAACAGGAATGGGAAGTTTAATTGAGGCAGTAAATGTTTTGGGATCACTATTCTATGGTGTGATCCTTGGAATTTTTCTGGTTGCTTTTTATATGAAAAAAATAATGGGAAATGCGGTTTTCAGCGCTGCAATTTTAGGAGAACTAATTGTGATCTGTTTTTTCTTTCTAGACAAATACGAAATTGTTGGCTTAGGCTTTTTATGGTTGAATGTGGTGGGTGCCTTATCTGTTGTAATATTAAGCCTGATCTTTTCTGCTATCTTACCTAAGCAACCAATTAAAACGTTTTCTTAAACGGCCATTCTTGATTGCGATTTGATTTTATTAAGAAGGCAATTAGTCCAAATCCAATTACGGATAATCCTCCCATAATCATATTGAATCCGGTTGATATAAAAACCAGTCCCCAAATAATGATCGCCAAAATAACTGGCAATGGATATAGCGGCATTCTCCATGCGAAATGAGCTTTGCCTTTACGCTTCACCAAGAGTATTAGACCAATAGACTGACCAATAAATTGAATTAGAATACGCATGGCTAGTATGGCACTAATCACTTCGTGTAATTTAAAGAGTAGGCTAAAAACAAATGCAACTGCTCCTAACACTAATAAAGAAACATAGGGGAAATGTTTAGTGGGATGTACTTTAGCAAATACATTAAAGAAGGCGCCATCCTTAGCTGCTGCAAATGGGATCCTACTATAACCAAGCGTTGCAGAAAATACTGATGCAAATGCCACCCATAATATCAGCAAGGTTGCAATATTCGCTGCAGTAGATCCAAATAGCACTGCCACAAATTCGCTTACCACAAATTTGCTTTTCTGAATTTGTTCGAGGGGTAACACCGATGCAACACTGATGTTCATCATCAGATATAAAACAGCAATGCCAAAGATCGAAATGAACATGCTTTTAGGAATATTTTTTTCCGGATGCATGATCTCACCACCAAGGTGACAAACATTATAGTATCCCAAATAACTATAAATAGTTTTAACGCTAGCAAATCCGAGCGCCGCCGCAAATGTATAATCCAATTTCAATCCATCGTTCATGTGCAGAATGGGTTGCATAAAATTTCCGTGAAATAATCCACCCCCAATTAGCCAAGCCATCGTTATTAAAACTCCCACCCATAGCATCACACTTATTTTCCCGATCGCTTCAATTTTTCGATATAACATTACGACTATGAGAATAACGATGCTGCCACTCATTGTTTTTCCCTGCCATTCATTAAGAGGATAGATATATCTGAAATAACTGGCGAATCCAATTGCAGCAGAAGCAATGACCAAGGGTGCTTGAATCATAGTTTGCCAAACAAAAAGAAAGCTCATTAGCTTCCCCCATTTTGGTCCAAAACCTTCTTTGAGAAAATTATAACTTCCACCTGCGAGGGGGTAGGTTGAACCAAGTTGACTCCATACCATTGCATCAACAAACGATAGAACTGCTCCTGCGATCCAAGCATACAAAAACCAAGGGCCTTGCATGATCTCTGCAACCATGCTTAAAACAACAAACGGACCGATTCCCACCATATCGGTCATATTAATTGCGGTAGCTTGTAAAATACTTATCTTTCTGTCGAGTTTTGGCTGAGTGTCAGTAACCATATTGCATAAAACTATTTCATTGTAAGGATATACAATAATTATGAGTCAGATTTTTTCAACTGTTGAATGGGCCAAAGGTTCTAATATATATGAAGTAAATATTCGACAGTATACCAAAGAAGGAACATTCGCAGCATTTGCCAAACACCTTCCTAGATTAAAGGCAATGGGCGTAGAGATTCTTTGGTTAATGCCGATTACACCAATTAGTGAAAAAATTAGGCAGGGTAAGTTGGGAAGTTATTATGCATGCAGTAGTTATACGAGCATCAATCCTGAATTTGGATCGCTTAAAGATTTCAAAGATTTGGTGAATGCGTCGCATGCAATGGGATTCAAAATCATCATTGATTGGGTAGCCAATCATACTGGTTGGGATCATCAATGGACCTTTGAGCATCCTGATTGGTATCTGAAAGATAGCAATGGCGTATTTACCGAGATCAATGGATGGCATGATGTAATTGATTTAGATTTTTCGAAAGAGCCCATGCGTAAAGCGCTAACAAAAGCCATGCAGTACTGGGTGAAGGAATGTGATATTGATGGGTATAGATGTGATATGGCTCATTTAGTTCCTTTAGATTTCTGGATCAATGCAAGAAAGGAATGTGAGGAAACAAAACCCTTATTTTGGTTAGCCGAATGTGATGTGCCTGAGTATCATCAGGCATTCGATGCAAGTTATGCATGGGATTGGATGCATCATACTGAGAAGCATGCAAGGCAGGAAATGAGTTTGCATGAAATCAGAAATACGTTACATAAGTATTCGCAATATCCGAATCGGGCAATTAAATTATTTTTCACTACGAATCATGATGAAAATAGTTGGAATGGAACGGAACTTGAAAAATATGGTCCACTTGCAAAAGCATGGTCCGTTTTTTCAGCAACATGGAAAGGCTTGCCTTTAATTTATAGTGGTCAGGAAATTCCGAATAAAAAACGCTTGGCATTCTTTGACAAGGATGAAATTGATTGGAATCAGCCCTTAGAAATGGAAAGTTTCTACACCCAATTATTGCAGATCCGTAAAACGAATAAGGCTATCTCTGAAGGAGAAACTTTTATACTGCCTTCTAATAATGATGATGCATTATTAGCATTCATGCGTAAGTCAGCCGACGATTGCATTTTAGTGATTCTTAATTTATCCACTAAAGGCAGAATTAAAATTCAAATTAATCACGGATGGTTAGAAGGTCTATTCGAAAATGTATTCTCTGGATTCCAATTTCAATTCAAGCCCGGAGAAGAGTTTGAGCTTCAAGCTGGAGAATATATTTTTTATAAGAAGATAAAAGATAAAAGATAAAAGATAAAAGTGAAAAGATAAGAGTGAAGAGTGAAGAGTGAAGAATCAATCGTCTGGTGACAATATTTTTTAATCACCGGCATGCCGGTGATTTTCTTTAGGTAGAAGTCTGTTGCATAAAAAAACCCTTGGCGCAGCCAAGGGTTAATCGTTTAGACAAAGACTGTCCACTCTTCACTCTTATCTCTTCACGCTTCACTTACGCCTTAGTATTTACTCGTCTTTAAGATTTAGAGGATAGGCGTACGGTCCCTCGTAGCCTGGATAGACTCCTTCAAGCCTCACTGTTCCACCCTTTGAAGCTATCAGCACATTTTTAAGTTCATCTATATTTTTCACTTCCTGTCCGTTCACACTGGTGATGATAAATCCATCTTGCATTTTTGTATTTTTCAATAAACCAGTGCCTATTTTTTTAACAACTACTCCTCCAGATATTTCGTTTGCCGCAGCCACTTTTTTGTCAACATTTTCTAGCTCTCCACCTAACTGATCCATGATTGAAGTGATTTTCACGATATCAGTATTTCCTGCTTTATTCTTCAATTTAAGGTTAATTGTATTTTCTTTTCCAGTTCTTTTATAGGTAAGTGAAATAATATCACCTGGTTTAAAACGGGTAATTTGTTCTTGTAACTCTGGGCCGTTCGTAACAGCTATGCCATTTACTTTTGAAATGATATCACCTTTCTTTAATCCTGCAGCATTTGCAGCACCACCAACTGGTACTCCAGTTACAAATACGCCTTCTCCTTCTTTGAATGGAATGCCGAGTTCTTTCTCAAGAGCTTTGATTTCATCTTCTGTTAAATTGTCATTGGCAAAATTAATTCCGATATATCCTCTTTGAACAGTTCCGAACTTAACGATATCTGTGACAATTTTTTTAGTGATATTAACAGGAATAGCATAAGAATATCCTGCATAAGAACCAGTAGGAGATGCAATAGCAGAATTTATGCCTATTAATTCTCCATTAATATTGATCAAAGCACCGCCACTATTACCTGGGTTTACTGCAGCATCTGTTTGAATGAAAGATTCAACAGGGTTGGCACTTTGTTGTTTATTAATATTAATCGATCTAGACTTTGCGCTTACAATACCTGCAGTTACAGTAACATCTAAACTTAGGGGATAACCAATGGCTAATACCCATTGACCTAGTTTTACTTCATCGCTATTGCCATAAACTAAATAAGGGAATCCCTTCCCTTCAATTTTTATCACAGCAATATCACTGCTAGGATCAGCACCGATAACAGTTGCTTTATATGATTTTTTATTAGGGAGGGTTACATTTATTTCATCTGCACCATCAACGACGTGATTATTGGTTACGATATAACCATCTTCGGTAATTAAAACACCACTTCCACTCGCTCTTTGTTCAGGCATCACTCTTGGTCCGCCAAAGAAATCTCCAAAAGCATCATCACCCCCAAACAAATCTGAGAAGGGATTTCGCTGACGCTGACTATTAGAAACCTGTTTTGATTTCGTTCTAGTTTTAATATGAACAACAGCAGGAGTAGCGCTTGTTGCGGCAGGAGTAAAATCTACCGGCGTTCCAGGTGCATTGCTTCCTGAAAAGCCAACATAATTAACTGGAAGTTTGCCAGATTCCTGGATGCCCGCATATTGGTGCTCCATAAATTTACCATAGCCCCAAACACTAGTAATAGCTGTGGTAGCGCTAATTGCAATAATGGCTAAAATGTTTTTGAATGTCATAATGCTATTCCTTTTTTTTTCTTTTATTTCAAAATTTATGCCTATTCATTAGCAAATAAAAAAAACCTGATGAATTGACAGTAGTCCATCCCTCTCATTTAACAAATTTTTTACGGATCGCATGACTATCAAGCTTTCAATAAATGTAACTCAGTTTATATTTCCAAAAGTATCAATACTGTTAAATCAACATTATAATCCTGTTAAAAACTGCATCGTATCTACCGAATCGGCATAGTCAAATAAAGACGGACTTTGCGCGGTACCAAAAGGAATTAATCCATGGCCCACTACGCACTGAATTTCTTCATTTCCCTTTAAGGTATCTAGTACCTGCTGTTTCACTGAATATTTTTCATAATGTACCTGACTAACAGGTGAATAAATTGCAATATTTTCAGTTAAAATGATCGAATCGTTATTCATATAATAGCGATTACTCATGATTAGGATGGCCAAATGGTAATCGTAATTGTGTTTGTATTTGTGGAAGTCGATATAATGCTCATATTTCCTCAATGCATGGAGTAGGGGCAGAAAATCAAAGTTTTCTGGAACATAAATTTTTGTGATATTCCGGCAACCCAAACCAAAATACAGTTGCATATCGTCTGACAGTGCGGTTAGCTCTTCCTCATTTTCAGTTCCATCCAAAATGGCAACCGAAGTGCGGTTTTTTCGAATAATATGTGGGTATTTGCCAAAATAGTATTCAAAATAGCGACTTGTATTATTGCTTCCGGTGGCTATATAAGCGTCACAACCCTTTAGGTTTTCGGCAAAATGAACCAAATCGGCTAGTTCCTGGTTCCAGTTGATCATTTCTGAAACGATAAATTTTATGAGCACAGCATCTTTTGAAGATGCCTTGATAGTGATTTTATGGCCTGTTATGAAACAGCAGAGAAAGTCGTGAAACCCAACCAGAGGAATGTTCCCGGCCATTACCAACCCAATATTTTTTGGGTTTTCGTTGATTTCCGGAACAGGGTAGTGATTTACCCAATCTCTTAAATCCAGCTCAGCTAAAAATTTTTCAGCAATATTACGGATCGATAATTCTATAAATTCGGGGATAAACCAGGGGTTTTCGCGGTAAGCCCTTTCTTGGCAGGCAAGCCATTCTTTATTAGGATATAAAAAAAATTCCCTTATTCGTAATAATATTTTAATTCTTGTTTGTAAAGTCATCTCTCAGCCGTAATTTTGAACTGTAAATGTAGTTACAAACTCAACAAACCAATTTTGTATGGCTATTAAAATAACAGATGAATGCATTAATTGCGGGGCATGCGAACCCGAGTGTCCTAACAACGCGATCTATGAGGGCGGTGTAGAATGGGCTTTATCCGACGGAACAACCGTAAAAGGTTCTTTTACTTTATTAGATGGAACTGTAGCTAGTGCAGATCAGCGTTTTGCTCCTCTTGCAACAGATACATATTACATCACTGCAAACAAGTGTACAGAGTGTCAAGGTTTTCATGAAGAACCTCAGTGTGCGTCAGTTTGTCCGGTTGACTGTTGTGTACCTGATGAAGCATACCAGGAAACTGTTGATGCTTTGATCGCTAAAAAAGAAACGTTACATAGCTAATACACGAAGAATGTGCTAAACTATTTGTGATGAAATAGTTGCAATTGGTAAAAGCATCATCTAACTTTATAGAACTTTAATTGTTGCCTTTAACCGGCAACATCTTGTAACAGCGGGTGATATTTCCCGTTAACGTGAGCTGAAGAAACGGAGAGTTTCTTCAGCTTTTTTATTGTTTCAAAGTTGGTATTTTGAGCTTGTTGGTTTGGAAGTTATATTTGTTTAATTAATTAGATAGTATGAAAAAGAAGATTGCCTTGGTAACTGGAGGATTGAGCGGTGAAGCACAGATCAGTTATAAAAGCGCCATTACAGTTTCGAATAATACAGATAGAGATAAATACGATTTATATCGCATAGATATTAATGCCACAGGCTGGTGGTATGAACCCATTAATGGAGAAAAAACGGCTGTTGATAGAACTGATTTTTCAGTGATCGATGGGGGCGAAAAAATAAATTTTAATGCCATACTGCTTTGTATACATGGCACCCCAGGAGAGGATGGAAAATTGCAGGGCTATTTCGATATGCTGAAATTGCCTTATACCAGCTGTGATGCAGCTACTTCTGCACTTACTTTTAATAAGAGGTATACTGTTGCAGTAGCAGCATTTGCAGGCATTCATGTGGCAAAATCTTTACACATTTTCAAGCATACGCCCATGAGTTCCAAAACAATTTTGGAACAATTGCAATTACCGGTTTTTGTGAAACCTAACAATGGTGGTAGTAGTATTGGGATGAGTAGGGTAGATGAAGCTGCTGATTTGGATACCGCAATTACGAAAGCTTTTAATGAGGATGATCAAATATTGATCGAAGAGTTTATAAGCGGAAGAGAATTTACTATCGGTGTTTTTAAATCAAAAGGCAGTATTACTGTATTGCCAATTACTGAAATAAAAACAGGCAATACTTTCTTTGATTTTGAAGCAAAGTATCAAGGGAAAAGTGAAGAAATTACGCCTGCAATAATCACAGAACTCATGCAAGTTCAACTTAATGCTGCAGCTAAACGGGTATATGAAGTAATGAATTGCAGAGGAGTTGTTCGAATTGATTTTATTTATAATGAGGCGAAGGCTCAACCATTTATGCTTGAAGTAAATACAGTGCCGGGTCAAAGCGATGCCAGTGTAATACCACAACAGGTTCGCGCAATGGGATGGAAACTGACAGATTTCTATTCAGCTATTATAGAAGAAGCGTTAAAATAAAGCAGAAATCAGCCTTTTCCATACTAGGAATTGGTAGTTTCATTTAAATAAAGGAATTTCCCGATATCAATACAAATTTCGACTGTGTTTAAATTTATTACAAGCAAACCCTTATGGGTAAATATACTCTCAGCAATCGGACTTATCGTATTGCTAGTGCTGTTATTCTTTTTCTCTCTTGGATGGATCACAGGATTTGGCAAATCTGAAAAAGTACCGAGTGTAGTTGGACAAAATGCTGTTGCCGCTCAGAAAATTTTAGAAGATAAAGGGTTTCATGTTGCCTTACAGGATTCGGTGTATGTTGACAGTGTAGCAAAATTAGCGGTAGTGAAACAATCACCTGAACCCGATGCCATTGTTAAACAAGGCAGAACAATTTACCTCACAATTAATAGAAGTCTTGCTCCAATGGTTGAAATGCCCAATCTGGTTGGGTTCTCCATTAGAAGTGCAGAAATGTATTTGCAAAGTCTTGGTTTGAAATTGGGATTGATAAATTATAAACCAGATATCGCTCGTAATGCCGTGCTAGAACAGAGTTTAAATGATGCAGAAGTTAAACCGGGAACAAAGATCCCATTAGGTAGTGTGATTAATTTAGTGCTTGGCAGCGGTGTTGGTGGGGGTGAGATGGAAGTTCCGAATTTAATCGGACTTACCCTAAACGAAGCCAGAAGCTGGTTGTCTACTTTGAGTTTAAATATCGGTTCTGTTATACCAGTAGGTACGATCGTTGATACGAATGGGGCATTTATTGTTAAACAAAGTCCCGATGTTTATGTGGAACCAGTACCCGGACAAAAAGCATCAAATAAAATAAGAAGCGGACAGCTTTTAGATATTTATATTAGTGCAGTTGCACCCGTTAAAGACACAACCCAAATACCCAATAATCAATAACCAAACAATTTTTTACATGCAAACTATTTCTGTTGAAGCGCTGAAGGAAAAAATCGATTCAGGCGAAAAAATTAATCTTGTAGATGTTAGAGAACCACATGAGCATGCGGACTTTAATATTGGTGGTATACTATTGCCTTTAGGTCAGGTTCAATTATTACAGATCGACGCGATTGAAGATTTAAAAGATGAAGCTC
Source organism: uncultured Bacteroidota bacterium (assembly GCA_903821465.1). Lineage (GTDB taxonomy): Bacteria > Bacteroidota > Bacteroidia > Chitinophagales > Chitinophagaceae > Sediminibacterium. The sequence goes on from CAIJLK010000114.1 coordinate 29,655, forward strand.
TCTATATATATTGCCGCAGTGGTAATAGGAGCGGACAAGCTTGTTTAATGCTTGAAACAATGGGTTTTACTAATCTTACCAATGTGTCGGGTGGAATGCTTGCGTGGCAAGACAGGATAGTAAAATAAGTGAAGAGATAAAAGATAAAAGTGAAGAGTGAAGAGTGGAAGAAGAAGATAAAAGATAAAAGATAAAAGTGAAGAGTGAAGAGTGGAGAATCAATCGTCTAGTGACATTACTTTTTAATCCCCGGCTAGCCGGGGTTTTTCTTTAGGAAGAAGTCTGTCTTATAACGAAACCCTTGGCGCAGCCAAGGGTTAATCGTTTAGATAATGATTGTCCACTCTTCACTTTAAATCTCTTCACTTTTTATGCTTAAGAAGAAAATTCTAAAAGTTGATATTTACTGAAAGCATAAAATTCCTCCCCGCCATCGGATAGTATCCGTTTTCATTCGACAAAGTATTATTGTAGATATAATTATACGCGTAGCCGTTGGGTTGGTATTTAGTATTGAATATATTATTCAACTGTCCAATGATATGCCATTCTTTAAATAGTTTCTTTTTCAAAGTCAGTGCTATTCTAAGGTCCTGCGTAAAGTAAGCATCTAATTTACTTGACTCATTTTGTGCATTGTCCATATACTGTTTCCCAACATACTTACTCAATAAACTCAGGTCCACATTTTTAATTGGATGAATATTCACAGTTAAACTTCCAATGGTATTTGGTGAAAATGAAATGTCGGTATTCTGATGTTCAATTGCATTCTGTGTACCATTATCCCAGTTATCGATGTATTCTGTAAATGATTTGATCTTATTCTTGCTGAAAGTTAGATTGCCTGCAATATTCAACCAATTCGTAAACTGTGCTGATGCTTGTAATTCTAGTCCAACTCGATAGCTACTCGGAACATTTGTTCTGGTATAAGAACCTACATCATTGATCTGTCCGGTTAGCACCAATTGATTGATATAATTCATATAATATAACGTAGCACCATAATGCAGATTCAGCGTTCTTTTTTCGATTCCCAATTCAAAATCATGAAGGGTTTCTTGTTTAGGCTGACTAATTAAGCTTGCTTGAAAATCATCTCTATTGGGTTCTTTATTACCCAATGCATAACTCAAATAAACTTGCCATCCATTTTTTGTATAGGTGATACCTGCCTTAGGGTTGATGAAATTGAATTTTCTGTGCACTGAAAGTTTATCATTTCCTTCAAAACCATCCATTTTGTGAGTAATTGTTCTGTATTGAACATCAATAAAACTCTGCCACTGATTATTGAATTTGTGCATCCATTTGCTGTAAAAATTTGCATCCCATTTAGTAGCTGGATAATCATAATAATGATAGTCGGCTGAAACAGTTCCAATATTCATCCAAATAATATTGCCAAAATGTTTTCCCTCATAATTCGTCCAACCACCTCCGAAGGTTAATTCATCCTTCTGATCCTTATATTGCAAAGATGCGATCTGACCGTAGAAATTATTATCCAACCAACGCTGTCTTACTAAGTCGGTTGAAGCATAAGTTGTACCACCCTGAGTTTGATTCGGCAAGCCATAATCGGCATAAGATTGATCAGCCTTATATTCTTCGTAATAGCCCTTGCCTTTTGTTAAAAATAGGGCAGTGTTGAACGACCATAGTTTGTTAAATGAATGATTGAAAAATAATTGGTAATGCGTTTGTGTGTAGTTGTCAGTCTGATTATTATAGGGACTGCCAGTTTTTTCCATACCTGCTGGATTATAAGTTCGATTACTACTAAGCTGATCAGCCGTAATACCATACCAAGCCTGATACGTTTTTTCTTTACCAGAAAAAATATTCAAACGCAGGGATGATTTTTTATTGATATAGGCAGTGCTCAAATAAAATGATTTCAGGTCAGAACTAGCTCTATCTATATATCCATCGCTACTTACTTTGCTCATTCGGGCATCGACAGTAAAATGATCAGCGATCAATCCAGTGCCGGCTTTTAAAGTACTCTTCCAAGTATTAAATGAACCATAACTATTATTGAATTCCGTATAAGCTTTTTCATTGAATTCATTCGTGGCAAGGTTTAAAGTTGCTCCAAATGCACTAGCTCCATTCGAAGAAGTTCCAACACCTCTTTGAATTTGAATGCTATTGATCGAAGACGCAAAATCTGGAAGATCAACAAAATAAGTACCCATGCTTTCTGCGTCGTTATAGGGAATCCCATTTAAGGTTACGTTAATGCGCGTGGCGTCTGAACCTCTAATATGAATACCGGTATAACCAACCCCATTTCCTGCATCAGAATTAATTACTGTGGAGGGTGTTTGGTTTAATAGAAAGGGTAGGTCCTGCCCGCTGTTTCCTAATGCAATCTGCTCTTTATTCAAATTGGTCTTTGTAAAAGGGGCGGTTTCTGCTGCCCTGATCGCCTTTACTTCCAAGGGTTGCAGGTATAAACTGCTATCCGTAAAGGGCTCTTTTAAGGGCTTCTGACTGTTTGTTTTGTTAGTCTGACCAAAAGTTAGACTTGTGAGGAATACAATGATGATTGTTCCCAAAAACTTTTTCATTTTTTGTTGATTTAAAAGTTAATAATGGAAACAGGGGAGCTAATGGAGAGGATCTGTAGAACAGTACACCTTCCCTTCGCAGGCATTACCCTGTTCAGGTTCGACGGGTATTATCTCAGCCATCTGATTTCGATCCAGACAGCACCCCGAGGAATGTCTAACGCAAAAATAGCTAAACTGATAATAACACCCAACTGTAACTTTGTAGCTTAATAAACGTTGCACTCAAAACATCATTCATGAAAAGAATAACTGTCTTATTGGTTTTACTGTTGTCTATCTGTCAGGGGCAGGCCCAGAACGATAAGAACCTGGTTTTCGATGCCAATGCGGTAGCTCGTACCGTTTCAGGATTTAGCGCTGTGGAAGTTTCAGGGGCGATTGACCTCTATTTGTCGCAGGGAAAAGAAGAAGCTGTGGCCGTAAGCGCATCAAATCAGGAAGCTGTTTCTCGCATTAAAACCGAAGTTAGAAATGGCAAATTGCATATCTACTTTGATGGAAGCGGATGGAATTGGAAAAGCTGGAGTAATAATAATAAGATGAAAGCCTATGTGACATTTATTTCCCTTCATAAAATTGAAGCATCAGGGGCATGCAATATCAAGACTGCTGATATGATCAGTTCGGATGACCTGAAAATTCAATTATCTGGGGCGAGCGACTTTACAGGAGAAGTAAAAACAGGCAAGCTAAAACTCGATGCCAGTGGGGCATCTAATTTTAAGGTTTCTGGAACTTCAGAAAAAACAGAAATTGATATATCTGGTGCTTGCGATGTAAAGGCCTATGAATTAAAATCAGATTTAGTTAAGGTGGATGCATCTGGTGCATCGGTAGTTCGTATCTATATCAATAAGGAACTCAGTGCAGAAGCCAGTGGGGGAAGTAATATCTATTATAAAGGGAATGGCACTATCCGAGATGTTAGCACCAGTGGCGGCGCTACTGTAAAAAGAAAATCAGAAGATTAGCAAATATTTTTGGAACGTAAACCTCTAAAGCCTACTTTTGCTGCCCATTAAGATAGGAAGTGAGGGAAATGAAAATGTGATCTTGATGAAAATGCGATAATTAGATTAATCTTATATCGCGAGATAGAGCAGCGGTAGCTCGTCGGGCTCATAACCCGAAGGTCGGAGGTTCGATCCCTTCTCTCGCAACTTAAAAGGCCTCTATTGAGGCCTTTGTTATTTTGTA
>CAIJLK010000115.1 GCA_903821465.1 uncultured Bacteroidota bacterium
AACAAACGGGCCATCCGCATTCCAATAAAAACAAAGCAATTACAGATTTTATTCTTACTTTTTTTTGCACTATTGGGTTAGAGTCTATTTTATTTGGGTCGAAACCAAGGGCTTCAATTTTATTTTTTATTCTGAGTTTAGCGTCTGCAAATTCAGGCGTTTCTCTTAACTTAGTTCTTGCAACGCCACCACCGGGCACAATTCCTTCTTCAACTGCTGCACGTGTTGCATGTAATGCATCATCAACTCTGTCCTTTTTCTCTTTCATTTCCACTTCCGACACTGCACCAATATACAATACCGCAACTCCACCGCTTAATTTTGCCAAACGCTCTTGCAACTTTTCACGGTCGTAATCGCTTGTTGTAGCTTCTATTTGAGACTTGATTTGATTAACTCTGCCTGCGATATCTTCTTTCTTACCCTTACCACCTACAATCGTTGTATTATCCTTATCAATTGTAACGCTTTCTGCCTGACCTAAATAAGACACATTTACGTTTTCCAATTTATAACCTTGGTCTTCGCTGATAACGATACCGCCTGTAAGAACTGCGATGTCTTGCAACATTTCTTTACGACGATCACCGAAACCCGGAGCTTTAACCGCAGCAATTTTTAACGAACCACGTAATTTATTGACAACCAAAGTAGCCAATGCTTCACCATCCACATCTTCTGCAATAATTAATAACTGGCGACCTTGTTGAACTACGCTTTCCAATATTGGAAGAATGTCTTTCAATGTGCTGATTTTCTTTTCATAAATCAGGATATAAGGATTTGCCATTTCAACTTGCATTTTCTCCGTATTTGTTACGAAGTAAGCACTTAAGTAGCCACGGTCAAACTGCATACCTTCAACAATCTCAACGGTTGTATCGGTGCCTTTTGCTTCTTCAACGGTAATAACGCCTTCGTTACCAACTTTCGCCATTGCCTGAGCAATCAATTTGCCTATAGCAATATCATTGTTTGCAGAAATTGAAGCAACCTGCTCAATTTTAATATTGTCGTTGCCAATACTTTCAGACTGTCCTTTCAAGTTTTCAACAACCACTGCCACCGCTTTGTCAATGCCACGCTTTAAATCCATTGGATTTGCTCCGGCAGCAACATTTCTCAAACCTTCGCCAATAATTGCTTGAGCCAATACTGTAGCTGTTGTAGTTCCGTCCCCTGCAATGTCAGCAGTTTTGGAAGCTACTTCCTTTACCATTTGAGCACCGATATTTTCAATTGAATCTTCCAATTCAATTTCTTTTGCTACTGTTACACCGTCCTTAGTCACTACAGGTGCACCGAATTTTTTTTCAATTACTACATTGCGTCCTTTAGGACCAAGTGTCACTTTAACTGCATCAGCCAAAGTATCAACACCACGTTTCATTCTGTTACGAGCTTCCGTATCAAAGAAGAGTTGTTTTGCCATATTTTCTAATTGTTTTTCCCTTTAATTTGTTTTGGGGTTGATTAAAAATTTTGTTTTTTATACATTAATTCGAACACGATTCTGCTTCCGGTTTTAAAGGATGCAGAAAAAATTAAATAATTGCGAGAATATCACTCTCACGCATAATGAGGTAGTCTGCACCTTCAAAAGTAATTTCTGTACCTGCATATTTGCCGTAAAGAATTGTGTCTCCTGTTTTTACAGTCATTGGCTCATCTTTTTTACCGGGTCCGGCAGCAACTACAATACCTCGCTGAGGCTTTTCTTTTGCTGTATCGGG
>CAIJLK010000116.1 GCA_903821465.1 uncultured Bacteroidota bacterium
GTATTTTTCTTAAATAGCCCTAAACTGAGCGATTATTTTAGGGGAAAGGGCTAGATTCGCTTGCTATCGTGAATTAGTTGGCTCGGGAATAAAATGCCTTGAACTGCCCTTGTTGAACTAGGCGTCAATTTTAATTTCAAGAGCAATCTTATTTTGTCTATTGCAGATATCGGTAATGGTTGAAGTGATGGTTTGAATGACTTTTTCAGAAATGGCATTTTCTCGCGAAATGGCTGCGATGCCAGGCAGTGCTTTCAATATTTTTTGAATTAAATGGATTAATTGGTTCGCAAGAGCTTTGGGTTGCATTTGGCAATCATCTGCAAAGAGGATCCATTCATTTTTGGTAATTTCGGATTCTGAAAATGCATCGCCAATCGCCATGGCAAGACTCGTTGATAAAGCTGCATCCTTAAGGGCCGGCAAACATACTAAATCATATGCAGGGGCTAAATTTAGCCCCTTTTGACTCATAAAGAAGGAAATATTTTTTCCATGTGCATCACAATTGCCTATGAGGATTTGAAATAGAGCCCAGCGCAATAATGATAATCGGTCCTTTGCAGGATTCGCAGATTGGTTGATGAGTTGAAATAATTTTAGGTAACTTACTCCATCGCGGATATCTTGAACATCTTTAGAATCACCATACGGTCTTTCGTATTTCATCGCAACCGATAGACCTAGTGCTTGACAACCATCGATCACATGAATCCGTTTGACGTGATCTTTAAGGTCCAATCGATCAAAGCGTTCAACAAAGAGCACGGGCTCGGGAACATATTTAATTTCAACTTCTGCTGTAGCCAGCCCAACCGCTTTTGCCAATTTCATACAAAAGAATTCATTTGCCGGCAGCGTGTCCAGTTGGGGTTTTTGAGGTAGGGGTTTAACAATGTAAGTAGTTGCAAATCGACTGCCTTCTACTAAAAACCATTTTCCCTCGTTTTCATAAACAGCAATTTTGTCCTGATAACCAGCAATAGATAAACGTACTTTACCGTCCCACTGTGAAAAAGGCATATGAAGGCGATTTTGAATTCTGTTGGAAAGTTCCTGAGGGCTAATTTCACGAAATGGCGAATCGGGTTCTGAACGGTTTGGCTCAGGAGCGTTTTTTTGAATACGAATTGCGCCGGCGGTTTCTTTACCTAGAGCCAACATCAGCCCCACCAGGTTTGATTTTGAAATAGCATTTAATTGGGCGACGGCATCCAGTGTGTCGCCTTCGGGCAATAGATTTTCAAAAAATTGTCGAACCAATGCGCTGTGTTTTTCTTCGGTAGTTTGTGAATTCCCATTTGGAAATGGAATGGATGGGCTTAGAGGAAAGCCATTTTTAGACTCCTGCCATTCTTTCGTATACACAAAAGAAAATCGATTGGTTGCGGGATCGTGGTGCAAATGACCAATGAATTCGTGATCAAGCCATACCTCCAACGCGGTAGTCACGAACTTTCCTCTCTGGACTCCAGGATGGTGCGCCGGATAAATGCGGATTCATTTTTTTGAATGGCAATGATACTAACGCCTAGATCGGTGGCAACTTTCAGTACAGTTTGAATGCCAACAGAATTGCGCCCACGTTCGATGTTGGCTAAGGTTTGCTTGGCAATTCCGATGGACGCAGCTGCTTCAACAATCGTTAAGCCCGAGGCTTTTCTTGCGGATCGTATGATTGCACCCAGTTGCCCTGGTTCGGAGATGACTGGTTCTAGCAGTATTTTTGTGGGGTTGGTATTCTTCATTAAAGCCTACTATATTAGGATTTAATGGAATTTTATA
>CAIJLK010000117.1 GCA_903821465.1 uncultured Bacteroidota bacterium
AGCGAAAAATTAGCGCAACTGGCCGCGCTTGATAAAACTGCAAAACGTCAGAAGTGATATTGATTAGGAAATCGCATGTTAGATATACAGCAGCTAAGAACAGATTTAGACACCGTGGTCGCCAAACTAGCGAGCCGCAAGTTTGATTTTGATGTGCAGGGATTTACAGCGCTGGAAGGTGAGCGCAAGGAAGTGCAGACCCGTACACAAGAATTACAGGCTAGACGTAATGCGAGCTCTAAACAGATCGGGTTTGCTAAGTCTAAAGGTGAAGATGTCAGTAGTATTATGGCTGAGGTAGCGGGACTGGGTGAAGCATTAAAGGCGGATGAAGAGCGTTTGGCGGCGATTCAAGCACAAATGCAAGATTTTCTCTTGAATGTTCCTAACTTACCCCAAGAGAGTGTACCAATCGGCAAGTCTGAAGAGGATAACGTCGAGGTGCGTCAAGTTGGGACCCCTCGCCATTTTGATTTCATGATTAAAGATCATACGGATGTCGGAACGCCACTTGGGTTGGATTTTGATACAGGGGCAAAATTATCAGGGGCGCGGTTTACCTTGATGCGAGGTCAAATTGCTAAGCTTCATCGTGCTTTAGCTCAGTTCATGATCGATACGCAAACAGAGCAGCATGGCTACGAAGAGTGTTATACGCCTTATATGGTCAATGCAGACTCCTTGCGTGGGACTGGGCAATTGCCTAAATTTGAAGAAGATCTCTTCAAAATGCCCCATAACGACAGTAGCTTATATCTGATTCCGACGTCTGAAGTCACGCTTACTAATACGGTACGAGATGAGATTGTGCCTTTGGATGTCTTGCCGATTAAGCTCACGGCGCATACACCTTGTTTTAGGTCAGAGGCAGGTTCTTATGGTCGAGATACGCGGGGCATGATTCGGCAACATCAGTTTGATAAGGTTGAGATGGTGCAAATTGTCCACCCAGAGCAAAGTAATGCGGCGTTAGAGGAAATGGTGGGCCATGCAGAAAATATCCTAAAGGCGCTAGAACTGCCCTACCGTGTGGTTTCGCTATGTACTGGGGATATGGGGTTTGGGGCAGCGAAGACCTATGACTTGGAGGTTTGGTTGCCCGCTCAAAATGCCTATCGTGAGATTTCATCGGTATCCAACTGCGAAGCTTTTCAGGCGCGTCGTTTGCAAGCGCGTTTTCGAAATGAAGCAGGTAAGCCTGAGTTAGTGCATACCTTAAATGGTTCTGGTTTGGCGGTTGGAAGGACCTTGGTGGCGGTGCTTGAAAATTACCAGAATGCAGACGGAAGTGTGACGGTCCCGAAGGTGTTAAGAGATTACATGGGGGGTAAAGAAGTCTTAAGTTAATTTTCGTCTTATTCCATAAAAAACGGCCATAGTACTGGCCGTTTTTTATGGTTTCTTGGGATGTGGCCTACTTGATTTAAATTCGAAGGTCGGGAAGATTGATTCATGGACTGGAAAGTATTTTCCTAATATGTCGTAATAAGTTCGAATGCACTCTACAAAAATCACTGGCGCTCCGCCGTTCGCATAACCAAATTTTGCACTGTTGTAATATTTGGCCTTATTGAGCAATGGCAAGGTGGTCTTAATATCGGCCCAACTGTCTGGATTGAGGCCCATTTTTGTTGCCAGCACTCGAGCGTCTTCTAAATGGGAAAGACCGATGTTATAAGCTGCGAGTGCCATCCAAGTTCGATCTGGCTCTGGAATGCGTTCTGGGACTTGATGTTTAAGCGTGTTGATGTAGCGTGCCCCGCCAGAAATGCTTTGTTTGGCGTCTAGCCGATTCGTCACCCCTAGCTCATCCGCTGTTTCTTCCGTGAGCATCATCATTCCACGCACATTGGTGGGGGAGGTATTGAATTGATCCCAGTGAGACTCTTGGTAGCTAATTGCCGCGATGAGGCGCCAATCAATATCGGTGATTTCCTGCGCGCTTTTAAAAAGTGGAATATATTTAGGCAGTAGGCTGTGCGTTTGTGCTAAAAATTTGCTGACGTCTAATTGTGCGAGCCTTTCCGTATGACCATGATATCGATCGACTAAATTTTTTAATGTACCATCTTTACTAATGCGGTCGAAAAACTCTTGTGATTTTTTATATAGCCAACCATTCCCGTTCTTTGGAAAAGCCCAAGCGATCTCTTCTGGTTCGCCAATCGCCATGCCTTTACCGATATTGGGATAGTAGTTCTGAAGGATTGCAATGATGTGATCATCGGCGACCGTGTAATTCAAAAAGCCTAAATTTACTTGCTCAAGGAGTTCGTCGGTGCTTGCATTTTCAACTTCCTGAAAATTGAGCGTAGGATTTTTTGTTTGAAGCTGATGTAAGCGCTCGGCATAACTGGAACCTGTCGGCACATGAATATGCTTTCCGATTAAGTCATTAATTTCTTTTGGGGCATTGTTTTGATCTATGCCGTAAGCAATATGTTGTTGTACATTAAGGTAGGGCGTTCCAAAACGAACCAGTTTGGATCGTAATGGAGTGATGCTTAGGTTTGCGGCTGCGATGTGAGCCTCGCCCTTTTGCAATCTGGGCACGATATCTGATACTTTGTCGGCAACGATAAATTTGACATGGTAATCCTCCCCTAGGTCTTTTAAGAAAAGTTGCACTAGGTCATATTCAAGGCCTGCATATTCTCCTATGCCATTGACATAGTAGGTACCTGCGGCATTATGGGTAATGACGACGAGCTCTTTGGACTTCTGAACGTTGGGTGCTCGATGGTGAGTGAAATAGTAAAAGGCTGCCAAACTAACGATCAGTATGCTGGCAATTAGTCCATAGACGAAAGGCTTTCGAGCAAATTTCATGCTTTGCAGTTTCGCCAACTTTCGCATGCTTGTCTAGTTAAAAAACGAGACTGCCTTATTCGATTTCTTGGCTGGCTAAGTAGTCTTCGTAATTACCGGAGAAGTCGATAATGCCATCAGCCCTTACATCTAGGATGCGCGTGGCTAATGAGCTCACAAATTCACGGTCATGACTGACGAAGAATAAGGTGCCATTATATTTGTCGAGTGCCGTATTTAAGGACTCAATGGACTCCATGTCCATGTGGTTGGTTGGTTCATCCATGAGCAATACGTTAGTTTTGGCGAGCATGAGTTTGCCAAACATCATGCGACCTTTTTCCCCGCCAGATAAGACTTTGACAGATTTTTTAAAGTCTTCGCCAGAGAATAATAGGCGACCTAACATGCTACGCACGACCTGATCGTCATCACCTGCTTGCGTGAACTGCTTCATCCAGTCGAATAGATTGAGGCCTTCTTCAAAGTCGGCGGCATGGTCTTGTGCAAAGTAGCCGATATTGGCTTTTTCTGCCCATTTCACAATCCCATGGTTGGGTTTTAGGTCGCCAGCGAGGCAGCGGAGTAGGGTGGTCTTACCAATCCCGTTTTCACCGATGATGGCAATTTTTTCGCCAGCTTCCACGAGTAGGTTAAAGTCATTAAATAGAATGCGATCAAACCCATGACTGAGTTTCTGCACTTCTACTGCATTACGATGTAGTTTTTCTCGGTCATCGTACTCAAAACGAATAAATGGGTATTGACGGCTAGAGGGCTTGATGTCTTCTACTTTAATCTTATCGATTTGCTTAGCACGGCTAGTCGCTTGCTTGGCTTTAGAGGCGTTGGCAGAGAAGCGACGAACGAAATCTTGTAAGTCTGCAATTTGTTGTTTAGCTTTCGCATTGTCTTTTGCTTGCTGAGCACGTGCCATGGTGGATGCTTCCATGAAGTCATCGTAGTTCCCTGGGTATACGGTTAATTTTGCATAGTCCATATCTGCTGTATGCGTACAAACTTGGTTGAGGAAGTGGCGATCATGCGAGATGATGATCATGGTGCAGTTACGATTGTTTAGCACTTCTTCTAACCAGCGAATAGTATTAATGTCTAGGTTATTGGTTGGCTCATCGAGTAGCAAGATGTCAGGATTTGCAAATAAGGCTTGTACAAGCAATACGCGCAGTTTCCAGCCCGGCGCAACGGCGCTCATTGGACCATTATGCTGATCAATCGGAATGCCTACGCCTAGCAGCAACTCGCCAGCACGGGCTTCCGCTGTATAGCCATCATACTCAGCAAATACGGCTTCTAATTCTGCGGCTTTCATATAGTCATCTTCAGTGGCATCTGGGTTCATGTAGATAGCGTTTTTTTCTACATTAGCTTGCCACATTTGATCATGGCCCATCATCACAACATCTAGTACACGCTGATCCTCATAACCAAATTGGTCTTGGCGTAACCATGCCATCCTTTCGTTGCTGTCTAAAGCGATATTCCCCGCTGTTGGATCAAGTACGCCAGCCAAAATCTTCATGAAGGTCGATTTTCCACATCCATTTGCGCCGATGAGACCATAGCGATTGCCGTCTCCAAATTTCACGGAGACGTTTTCAAAAAGTGGCTTTGCGCCAAATTGCATGGTGATGTTGTTACTAATAAGCACTGTTTATTTCCTAAATTATTTGAATGATCGATTAATGCAATATGGCATTAGAACTTATTTTTAATGAGCACTTCATCGATGCTCAATTGACCACCGCGTGGCCAGGCTTCTTTAATGGCTTTTCCTACCGTTACAAACATGGTTGGCGTGTGATCGGCTGGTAGGTTAAGTAATTTAGCAACAGCATCAAAATCAAAGCCATCCATTGGGCAGGTGTCATAGCCCATTTCTTTTGCGACGAGCATGATGTTCATCGCAGCCATTCCGCAAGAACGCATCACTTCGTCGCGCTGTGCTTGTTCATGCCCTGTGTAATATTGTTTGATGGCGGGCACAAGGAAGTCTGCAACCGCTTGTGGTGCATCCTTCCAATAGCGATCAGGTTGTTTTTGCCAAGCTTGGACATCAGCCACTAAAACGATGAGCAGTGAAGCTTCGGTCACTTGTGCTTGGTTCCAACTGACTGCTTGAATTTGTGCACGCAAGCTAGGATCTTCTACGACAACAAAACGCCAGTGTTGAATATTGAACGCTGTCGGTGCGAGCATTGCCAATGAAACGAGTTTGTTGATTTCAGTCTCGTTCATTTTGTGCTGTGGATCAAAAGCCTTGATCGAGCGCCGGGTTTGGATAGCATCAACTACGTTCATTTAGTGCCTTTTCTTTAGTAATTAGTGGTTGTGATACATGAGCACAATCTTTGGTCGGCGATCTGTTTCATTAAAAATCAAGGCGTTGATGATCCGCGACTCATCGGCTGCGAGATATAAATTACGCATGTGCACAGCCGAATATTATGACATTTATTTTCTATAGCGTCTTAAAAACTATTGTTGAAGTAATTGCATTGGGGTTCTATGAATGAATCTTTATGAGCAAAACCGCTCTTTCCTGCCAATCTTTAATGGTTAAGGCCCTGTGCCAGGATCGCTTCTGTTGTTTTAATTTTCCTAAGTAAATTTGATCATTCTCATCCCTCGC
>CAIJLK010000118.1 GCA_903821465.1 uncultured Bacteroidota bacterium
AGTGTGGCCATTACAACAAGCAGGAAGAAAATTCGAATAAACTGATTTCCTCTTGCTAATGCCAGCCTAGCTCCAAATACACCACCAATTGCATTGCAAACTGCCATTGGGATAGCGAACTGCCAGATAATATGCCCTTTGATAAAGAACAGTAAAATGGAACCAAGATTGGTGGCTAGGTTGATCAATTTGGCGTGGGCCGATGCTTGTAAAAAATCAAAGCCCAATAAGCTAATAAATGCGAGTACTAAAAAGCTGCCGGCACCCGGACCAATGAAGCCATCATAAAATCCAATGACTAAACTAATAAGGATCGAAAAAATCAATTGTTTTTTTGGAGGGATGAGTTGATGTTTCTGCTCACCAAAATTCTTTTTTGTAAAAGAATAAATGGCTACAAAAACCAGCACAATCAAGATAATTGGTTTCATGAAACGATTACTCATTTGTGTGAGTAAATAGGAACCCGAAAAGGATGCAATAAATGCAATTGCACACATGAGTATCATTCTTTGCCAATTAATTTTTACCTGCTTTACATATTGTTTAGCGGCAAAGAATGTTCCACTAAAAGAAGGGATCTTGAGAGAACCAATTACAGTTGCTACTGGGAGTTGTGGTAATAAAATCAGAGAGGCTGGTGTTTGAATCAAACCGCCACCACCAACGATTGCATCAACGAATCCGGCAAGTGTAGCAAAGGAGCATAATAAAATAAGGGTACTGTTATCCAATGAATCGCTATTTTGAAAAGTTGGTTTGATGTTTCATTTTACTGAATGTGCTTGCTTGTAAATTTGCAATTACCAACCCAATAATAACTAGGAGTCCGCTTAACAAATGAATGCTGCTGATCTTTTCGCCCAGAATTAATACTGCTTCAAGGGTGCTAAAAATGGGGGTTAGGTTTCCGAATAATACGGTTCTAGAAGTACCCAGTTTTTGAAGCGCAATATTCCAACAAAGAAAGGCAAGCACAGATGTTCCAAATCCCAAATACAAGATAGAACCGATCAGTGGCGCTGTAAATTGGGGCTTGGGTAAATACCAACTTTCGATTAGGAAAAAGGGAAATAACATCAGGGCCCCCATCGAAAAAATGAGCATTAAAAAATGTAGACTAGAAATGGTAGCAGGTTTTTTTCTGACCAACACACTGTATACAGCAAAGCAAAATCCTGCTGCCAAGATCCAAAGATCGCCCACTCCAAAATGCAATGCTAAAAGCTTTTCAAAACTTCCTTTAGAAAGTAAGATTAAGATTCCAATGATACATATGATCAGTCCGATCACCCTACCCAAACTAATTTTCTCCTTCAAAAAAACGATCGCGAAAATGGTCGCAAAAATAGGAGAGGAAGTTGTTCCAATCAATGCCATATTAATGGCCGATGTAAAATGCCCCGATACATAGATGCAAGTATTAAACAACGCAATGCCAGATAAAGAAACCCAGAACAGGTACTTAATATTTTCTTTGATATATTGCTTTTCTCTTTTGTAGGAAGACCATGCAATTGGGGTAATGATCAGGGTAGCTAATAACCAGCGAAAAAAAGCTAGACTAATCGGACCAATCAGCTGATTAACTCCTTTTGAGATCACAAAATTTCCTGCCCAGACCATCGTGGCCAGCACCGCTAAACAAATCCCCAGAATATGATCTTTTCTTAATTGTGATACACTCATTTAGTTGATACTAGTAGTGAGCAAAATCGGCCGTGAAATTTCCATTAATCCTTTCGATCGGTGGATTGAAATAACCGAAAGCAAGTTTAGGGAATTCTTCTCTCAATAAATCCATCATTTGTTTTACGCCAAGAATATCGCCAGTTTCATAAACACCTATTTTACCCATATACCAATCCGGATCGATATTAAAATTGCGCCATTGGATCATATTAATATCTGTGGCGATAATTAATTCTCTTAAGGCCTCATATTCTTCCACAGTGTCTGTCATTCCCGGAAATACAAAGTAGTTGATACTAACCCATCCGCCATAACTACGCATAACTTTCATACTCTCAATGATGTCTTCAAACTGATAGTTGTTAGGACGATAATAGGGATCGTAAATATGTTTACGTGCCGAATTGGTACTTACACGAATACTGTCCAAACCCGCTTCACACAAGGCTCTTACGGCATCTGGTTTTGATCCATTGGTATTGATATTGATGCTGCCCTTTGGGGTATGTTTTCTGATTTCAATAATTGCTTCGCGAATTGTTTCCCACATTAATAAAGGTTCACCTTCGCAACCTTGGCCGAAACTAATGATCGGAAATGGGGCCTGCATCAGATGCGGAACAGTGAACTCAACAATCTCAGCAGCAGTTGGCCTAAAAGTTAGGCGGTCCTGTGTACTTATAATTGTTTCAGATTCAGGTTGAAAAGAAATACAGCCAATACAATTAGCATTACAAGCAGGTGAAGTAGGAACGGGGCATTCCCATCTTCCTAATGAAAAGTTTTTTGCAGCGGGACAATCGTAGGTCATGCAGCAATTTTCCATCAGGTGTTTCACCAATCTATTATCCGGATAATTTTTCAAAAGGCTCGATGCACCAATTTCAATTTCATTTTCCTTATAACCAACAGATTCCTGACGGATATCCTGTTCAATTCTTAACGCAGTTACATAAAATTTCTGATCAAGCCATCCAGCAGCAGTATAGCAAAACAAGGGAAGTGTAGGTGCTTCGGGTAGGGTTTCAAATGCGGCAATATATAAACCAGTATGTGCAGGAGGAATAAAAGCAGCAACAGCCCATCCTTTATCACATAGACGCATATCGCCAGTTTCTGTATCAATCCCAATTCCACGTCGGCCGGGTAATTCATAGAGGTTGCCACCTGAGGGTAATTCGATCCAATCTTCCGTTGGAACAGGTAATGCATCCCAACCTGCTCTGCCTGTTGCATATAAGCTTGTGTCTTCAAAAATATTGCCTTCCCCGTCTGAATATAAAAGATAGGGTGATGATGTTATAGTCATATCGAGAAATAATAATGTGGGTGAATAAGAGCTTCCCTAAAATTTGGTCACAGCGTTTAGTTGATTCTTACAAAACTCGTTAAAATCTAGTTCATCCTGCAAAGTAGAACCAGATTGTATTTCTTTTTGAAGGAGTTTGTTGTTTTTAAAATCGAGTGTAATAATTCCATCCTTAATAATTGCATTATTTAATTCTCCCCATTGATAGATTTTTTTTGGGAAGCTATTGATTACAATTTCATCCTTTCCAAAAGCAATTTCCTGTGGAAATTTTGCTTGCTTTTCTAGGAATGCAGCAATGATATAAATCCCAAAAATCCAATTGCTATTTGGGATCCAGAACCAACCTGCAGCTGCGAACAAAAGTCCGATTCTATAAAAAGGAAAATTCCCTTTCTTTTCGGCAATCAAACAATAGATCCACCAGCCAATAATACCAATCATAGAAATATAGAGAACGGCAGGACGGATGTCTTTTTTTTGAAAAAACAGCATACTACTAAAGACTATGATACTTAATAGATACATGAGTTGACTGATCGTATTAATCTTACGATAACTGGGTCTTTTCAACTCAATGATAAAATCGTATACTTTCATTTACACAACAAATTAAATAGATTTCTTTACCATCAGATTCGATAAACGCCAAAGGAGATGAGCACCAACATTACTGTCCCAATCGGTCTGACCAACACCAATTTCTACAAGGTCAAAACCAATCAGCTCTCGGCCGGATTCAACAATTTTTTTAACAAGATATAACACTTCTTCGGTCTCAAATCCGCCCTGAACAGGCGTTCCGGTATTCGGACAATATTTGCGATCTAGTCCGTCTACATCAAAACTCAAATAAACTTTTTGAGGAAGTTGATTAATGATCTCTTCTGAAATATGTCTCCAGGTTTCACCTTCAAATTGTCGCTCTTTAATGGATTGATCCAAATAAGTTACCACTCTGTAGTTGCTATTGCATACATAATTCCATTCTTCCTCACTATAATCGCGGATCCCAATTTGAATTAGCTTTTCGATGGATGGAATTTCTTCCAGCGCATTGTACATCACAGAAGCATGCGAATAATTAAAATGTTCATAACAATTTCGTAGGTCGCAGTGTGCATCAATTTGTAACACACCAAATTTTCCATGAGTTTGTTCCAAGGCTTTTAGGAAGCCAAGAGAAATGCTATGGTCGCCTCCCAATAAAGCCACTTTTTTGCCATTCTTCAAAAGCTCCTGGCAGCGATCAAAAACCCATTGATTCAGATAGAGGCTACCCTCGTTGATATCTTTGAGACTTTTAGTCATGAATTTATTATCCTCTACTTTAGCTCCCTTGCTGATATAATCGATATAGAGCTCAGCTTCTTTACGCAGATAATCGCTTTTTAGAAGAAGCTTTTTATCTACTGGACGCATATAAAATCCTTTTTTCCAGCCTTGATTTACATTGCAATCGAGGAGATCAACTTGAATACTTGCACTGAACACATGCTCCGGAGCCCTGGCGGTACCTGCCCCATAACTTACGGTAACTTCCCAGGGAACGGGCAAAATTACCAGACTGGCTTCCTCTTCTGTAAAAGGGAGACCGAATATGTTATTGTTTGGATTTCCTACGGAATTGCTATTAAATAAGGATATGTCGGACATGGTATAATGATTGCAAACTGCCTGCAAATTACCTGCAATTTTTGATTTTTGGCTAAAAATATCCACGGTTTGTGCATTTCATAATAAGCTGACCCTAAAGGTTTTCACAATTCGAAACAAGACCTGACAAACATCAGTTGTTGCTCCACTATTTTGGTCTATTTTTGTGTCTGAAAATCACAAAATGAAAAAGACCCACATTATTTTCCTTATCCTAATAGCTGTAAGCATAGTAGTATTGATCAGCTATACTGGCGATTTGTCAACTTATGAAACCATTTCTTCGGCAAAGCAGAAGGAAGGTAAATTCGTTACACTGATCGCAAAAGTGGATAAAAAACAGCCAGTTGAATATGATGCTGTTAAAAATCCGAATTATTTAAGCTTCACAGCCCTTGATTCACTTGGAAATAGTATCAAAGTGGTTTATCATAATAACAAGCCTACTGATATGGAGAAAAGTGAAAGAATCGTTTTGAAAGGTAGGGTACAGGGTGGTCAGTTTGAATGCAAGGATATCTTATTGAAATGTCCTTCAAAGTATAAAGACGATCCGAATTCGACCCAGAAATCCATGCAAAGCGCAGGGAAATAAAATTATATTAAGAACGATTTCTCTTATCCCAATCAGTATATATGAAGTATGTAGGTGAACATTTATTGCCAGGACAGATCGGCCATTTATTAGCTATTCTGAGTTTGGTATCCTCTTTGATTGCAACATATGCTTATTTCAAAGCCAACAGAATCACCAATTTAACAGAGCGCCAGACTTGGATCCGATTTGCAAGAGCTGTTTTTGCGATTGAAACGATTTCTGTTTTTACCATTTTTGGTTTGATCGTTTATATTGTTTCGAATCATTACCATGAGTATTTTTTTGCATGGAACCACTCGTCAAGATCATTAGCCCCTAAATATTTATTGAGTTGTATCTGGGAAGACCAATCAGGTAGTTTTCTATTATGGAGCATCTGGCATTGTATTTTAGGATGGGTTTTGATCTGGAAAAATAAAGAGTGGGAAGCAGGCACCCTGTTTGTGATCAATGTGGGGCAGGTCTGTATTTCTAGCATGCTATTGGGCATCTATTTCTTCGGCTCAAAAATTGGAAATAATCCGTTTATATTATGGCGAGAGCATATGCCAGATATTCCTATTTTTTCCAATCCAGATTATTTGAAATTGCCAAGGGTATATGAGGGCAATGATCTGAATACTTTATTGCAGAATTATTGGATGGTTATTCATCCACCCATTTTGTTCTTAGGATTTGCATCAACCATTGTTCCATTTGCATTTGCATTTGCAGGTTTGATGAATAAGCGCCATGATTGGGTAAAACCCGTTATTCCTTGGGCTAGTTTTTCGGCTGCAATTCTAGGGTTAGGCATTATGATGGGAGCAGCCTGGGCATATGAAAGTCTTTCATTTGGCGGATATTGGGCCTGGGATCCGGTTGAGAATGCATCCTTGGTTCCTTGGCTAACGTTGGTTGCCGGTTTACACGTAAATCTTGTTTATAAGAATACTGGATTCTCATTACGCACTACTTATTTCTTTTACTTTATTACATTCACGCTGATCTTATATTCTACTTTCCTAACAAGAAGTGGTGTGCTGGCAGATACTTCTGTGCATGCATTTACGGTCGATGATAAAAATTTACAAGCGATCTATATTCAGCTGATCGGATTCATTTTGGTATTCTTGGTGCCAGCGATGTATTTATTTTTCAAAAATTATAAAAGCATTCCAAGTATTCAGAAAGAAGAGCAAACTTATAGCAGAGAATTCTGGATGTTCATTGGCGCATTAGTGCTGTTTCTTGCTGGGATTGTAATTATTGCAAAAACATCTACACCAGTATTCAATAAAGTATTTGGTTCTAATATCGCACCTGCAGAAGATGCGGAGTTTGCACATAATCAGATCCAGGTTTTCGTAGCATTAGTAATTGGTTTGCTAACTGCAGTTACACAATACTTTAAATATAAAGACACAGCAAAAGATCAGTTCGGAAAGAAGATCCTGATTCCAACGGTAATTGCGTTGGTGATCAGTTTATTGATCAGCTTTTTTGGAGGGGTTCATTACGATAAAAAGGGACCAGTTTTCTTAGTAGCCATTCATCTTGCCATTTTTGCTGCAGTGTATTCCATTGTGGCTAATTCCAATTATATCATCACTGCATTGAAGGGAAAACTCAAATCGGCTGGAGCAAGTGTGGCGCATATAGGTTTTGGAATGGTGTTATTGGGAATCCTAATTTCCTCTGCTAAAAAAACAGTGTTAAGCTGGAATACTACGGGTGTTTCTGTTTTGCAAAAAAATGAAAAAGGAGCACAGGGCGATCCGGCAGAAAACCTAACCTTGTTTAAATCTGTGTCAACAGATATGGGTAAATACATGGTGACCTATGTGAAAGACACGATCGACGAAATTGATCATAAACGATATTTCGAAATTGATTTTTCTGCGAAGGATAAATCCGACAGCTTTAAACTCTATCCCGATGTAATGAAGCAGAACAAAGGCATGGAAGGCTTTTCAGCCAATCCTTCTGCGAAACATTATTGGAGTAAAGACGTATTTGCTTATATCACTTCTTTCCAGGAAAACAATGCAGCAGATACTACCACATTTAGAAATAAAACAATTAAAACAGGCGATTCTGTTTTTTATAGCAATGGTTTAATGATCTTAGATAAAGTGGAAGTAAATCCGCCTGTGCAGCAATCTAAATTGTTAGAAGGTGAGGTTTCTTTATTCCTAAGCATGACAATTATTTCTAAAGAAGGAAGAAAATATCAGGCCAATCCGGGAATCGCAATCAAGGGTCAGTCGCTCCGTTTTATCAACGATACCATTCGTGCACAGAGTCTAGTGTTGCAATTCAATAGAGTAATTGATCAGGCAGGCGGCAGATTAGAAATTGGAGTAAAAGAGAGTGGTGCTATCACAGATCTCATTACATTGAAGGTCTACGAGTTTCCTTTGATCAATATGTTATGGTTAGGTGTGGTAGTGATGACAGTTGGATTTGGTATGTCGATCAGACAAAGAATATTATCAAAATCAAAATTAACAGCAGTCTAATCATTTTGGGTTACTTTTTTTGATCAGGCAGCATTAATGCAAGAGAAGAAGTCTATTATGTAGAAGTTGAAAAAAGCAGTACAATATATTATCCCAATTTTTGCTTTCCTGATTTTGTCAGGATCAAAAAATCAGGCCTCAGCACAAACTATTGGGGCTTATGATACCGTACGTGTATATGCTTATATCACACCAGAAGGTGATACTGTACCCATGAGTTACTTGCCCAATGTAGAAGTATATGCAAGGATGACTGACAGGTGGAAAAGGTATTGGGCAGATTGGACCCGGTTAAGAAATGCAGTATACGTTACTTATCCCTATGCCAAAGCGGCTAGTAGGATCATGAATGATATTAATGCTAAATTAGTAAACGTGACTGATCGAGCAGAGCGACGAAAAATCATTCATGCGCGAGAAAAAGAATTGAAGAAGGAATTTACTGATAAGCTTACCCAGCTATCGATCTATCAGGGAAAGGTTTTGATGAAATTGATCTACCGAGAAACGGGTAATAATTGTTATGAGATCATTGATGATTATAAAGGGTTTGTAAATGCTGCTTTTTGGCAAACCGTAGCGATTATTTTTGGTAGTAATCTGAAGCAGAAATACGATCCAAAGGGAAATGATATGGATATGGAAAAGATTGTGATCGATGTTCAGAAAATGTATGGATACCACAGTTAAATAAGCTGATTAATCGTTTTAATAAACGCTTCCCGGTCAATCATTTTAGCCCCCAAACTTTCTAAGTGTGCCGTGTAGATCTGGCAGTCAATTATTTGAATCCCTTCTGCTTTTAATTGCTCCACTAAAGAGATAAATGCATATTTACTAGCATTACTCACCAGGCTAAACATACTCTCACCAAAGAATACTTTTCCCATTTTAATGCCATATAAACCGCCAACTAATTTTTTGTCCTGCCATACTTCGGCGCTATGTGCAAATCCAAGTTCATGTAATTCTATATAGGCTTTCTCCACCTCGGGAGTGATCCATGTGCCATCCTGATCCCTTCTTTTCACGTTTTTACAGTGATTGATCACTTCTCTGAATGCCTTATTGGTTGTAAAATAGAAGCTTCTTTTTTTCAAGAGCACTTGCATGCTCTTACTAACAATCAATTCCTGAGGATCTAAAACAAATCTGGGATCGGGGCACCACCAAAGTGGGATATCGCCATCAAACCAGGGAAAAATACCATTTTTGTAAGCGATCAATAAACGATCTACACTCAGATCGCCTCCCATTGCTAATAAGCCTTCTTCGTCTGACTCCTGCACGGAAGGGAACCTTAGGTTATGGTCTAGAATAGGTATCGGCATAGTAAGCTTGATAGTGGGTAAAATCATGCAAAACAAATGCACGTATGAATCTATAGGTTAAACGAAAACTTCAATGGTAGCGCCAATGCCACGATCTGTAATGGCATCGCACATAGGCTTAAGAATGTCGTATTCGCCTTTTTTTACGGCGTACTTTCCTTTGTAATGTATGAACATAGCGCATTGTTCAGCTTGTTCTTCAGAATGTTCGCAAACTTCCATCAGGGTTTCAATCACCCAATCGAAAGAGTTTACTTCATCATTCCAAACAATCAGGCTGAAATTGGGGGAGAATTCGGTGATTGTATCAACCGAAGATTCTTCCCGAGGAAGAGCCGCTTCGTTATTTGCTGACTGAGGCATAAATCAAAGGTAATTGATGAATCTTTAATAGAAACGCAAAAAAATGAATTTCATTTTAATGGTGGATAAAATAGTTTTTTATAGAAAAGCAAAAAAAAAATTTGGCTATATTCAATCAAAACCTATTTTTGCACTCCCAACAAAGAAAGGGAGCATAGCTCAGCTGGTTTAGAGCATCTGCCTTACAAGCAGAGGGTCCGCGGTTCGAACCCGTGTGCTCCCACAAAATAACCCCAAGATTTTCTTGGGGTTATTTTATTTTGTTACTAGTACTGCTTAATTCAATTGCAAAGCAGGTAATCGATAATGTTGACTATCATATACAAATAGCTCCTCGATTTCGTAAGTCCAGTATTTGTATAGGGGTGATTTAGCTAAATAAGTATCCGCCTCAGTTTTGTCCTCCGTGTTCATGGTAATCCAACAGGTTTGTGATTCCATTCCAACAGCATAACTATCAATGATTCCTTTATTCATTAAGTAATTGATATAGGTACGATGAGGCGGAACGAAGGACATGAAATTCTCGTCCATTGTAAATTTGATGACTGCTTGAAATTTTTTCATGAACTTCTTTTATAATTATGAACTATACAAGATTCGTGCAACTTTATTTCAAATGCTGACTGTAGTTGAATTTAGTCAATTAGTTTGGCAATTCTGCCATTTGAACCTGCCAAATATACAGATTCACCTTTTTTGGCTTTTTGAACCACATGAAAACTTTCTTTTGAAATAAGTTCCCAGTTTTTACCGCCATCTTTCGAAAGATCAACACCCGATGTGCCGCAGGCAACTAATACATTCTTAGATAAATAGATCACACAGGAACGATATCCATGCGGAGCAGTTTGGGGCTGAGTAAATATTAGATCCTTACCTAAATTAATCAATACACAGTTTCCAGCTGTAATGGTATCTTTTGAAAAATCGCCACCCACAACTACGGCATCACCATGATTCACTGCAATTGAATTGCCCCCTGTTGATTCTTTGCCTTGTAATAATGGAATATCATACCATTTCTTACTATAAAATAGGCGGGAACTTTTTCCGCCAGAAACAAATGCAATATGGGTTCCTACTAATTTAATATTAGTGCCACTGGATGCAAAAAAAGCTTCCCCATCTTTGTTTGCGTAATCATTAGACTCTAATCTTTTCCAAGTGTTTCCTTGATCGGAAGTTTTTGATAAATAAACTCGTTGATCAATTGGATCGCCTATCACCACGCCATTATTAATATCAGAAAAATCCATTGCATCTAAAAACATCCCCTTGGTGCTATCATCTAAAACTTTTTTCCAGCTTTTTCCGCCATCGATCGTTTTGAGAATAATAGCAGGTGCATCAACCCCCATTATGATCGCTGTATTTTCATCGAATGCTTCGATATCTCTGAAGTCGCGCTTTTCATATCCTATCACTTTGATCCAGTCAAAATTCTTTCCTCCATCAACTGATCTGGCAACATTGCCGTTATTGCCACTGGCCCAAATGAGCTGATTGTTTACAACGGAAAGTCCGCGTATACTAACTTTATTCCCAGATACCAATGTGTTGATTTGTGCAGTCTGCGCATGACCATCAAAAGCTGTTGTCAAAATAAATAGTACAGAAAAGATTTTTATTAAGCGCATATTCGGCATTTTTGCGCTCTAAAAATAGGTTTCTATTTTAGAAATCTTACCATAAATAATTTTGCATGATCCCTTATTGGATGAGTCGCACCCAGTTACTTTTAGGAGATGAGCCGCTTGAACAGCTGCGATCTAAAAACGTATTGGTGGTGGGTTTGGGTGGAGTAGGTGGGATCTGTGCCGAAATGATCGCGCGTGCGGGCGTGGGTAAAATGACAATCGTTGATGCGGATACGGTCGATCTTAGCAATACCAACCGCCAGATTCAGTCGCTCCATTCCACAGCAGGTAAATTAAAAGCCGAGGTATTGGCAGAAAGATTGCGCGATATCAATCCACTAATTGATTTAACGGTGTTATGCATTTATATTAAAGAAGAAGAGACAAGAAAAATTCTCGATGAAGCCAATTTCGATTATGCGGTTGATTGTATCGACACTTTATCTCCGAAAGTGTTTTTCATTAAAGAATGTATTGATCGAAATATCCCGCTCGTTAGTTCCTTAGGAGCAGGTGGAAAATTAGATCCCTCACAAGTGATGATCACCGATATTTCAAAAACCTATGAATGTAATTTAGCCAGATATGTGCGCAAGAAATTACATGCATTGGGGATTCAAAAGGGATTGACGGTTGTGTTTAGTCCAGAGAAAGTGGACCAATCAAAAGTTATTGAAACTGAAAAAGCCTTCCCGAAAAAATCTCTGATCGGCACTATCAGTTATATGCCCGCCATCTTTGGATGTACTGTTGCGAGCGTTGTGATCCGCGGGTTAATAAATACTGAAAAAATCTAGTAAATTAAAAAGGGCGCTATTTCTTTCTGCCACTGATTTGTATTCGTAATCTTAATGACGGTGGGAAGAAATTGTTGTAAGGGCAAATTAAATAACAACTCACTGTTTTCTAAGCCTAATAATTTATCGAGGTGATTGCTGCCTGTAGGATTTATTGCTGTTGGATAATTAGCCCATGCAAATTGTTTCGGATAGATCGACTTGATCAGATTGATCAATAATAATCCATTAGACACTGATTGAAAATAATTCCGGTCCTGAATCATAAATTCAATGCCTTCACAAATTTGTCCCGCATATTTTCCATGTGTTGGTTTGAAACTGATAGCCTTTGCTTTAATATCTTCTAATCCTAATTGATTAAATAAATTAGCGATGATTCTTCCGCTCATCCATGGTGCTCCTGCAATGCTAAATGCACGATCCGTTCCTCGTCCCTCACTTATATTAGTAGCTTCTAACAAACATAAACCCGGATATAAAAGCATACTATCGAAATGCTGAATGGCAGGTGATGTGGCAACAAAATCTGTTCCCCAATCTGGCTGAAATTCATTTCTATTCCAATTTCTACAGAGGATGATGGAGAAATCAACTTTAATATTTCTAGTACTTATAAAATACGATGCTAATTCGCCAAGTGTACAACTATGACGGATTGGGATGGACCACCTGCCAATAAAAGAGGCAACTGAGTCTTGTAAAGTGGGGCCCTCAGACAAACTCATATTTCCTGAAATAGGATTTGGCCGATCCAGAATAATTAATTTTTTTTCAAATTTTTCGCAGGCTTCCAGCAAATAAGTAAGCGTTGATAAATAAGTATAAAACCTAGCTCCAATATCGGGTACATCAAAAAGTACAAGATCTATTTCTGCAAAATCTTTTTCATCGGGGGCTAATTTTTTTCCATACAAACTGATCACAGGTAAACCCGTTAACTGATCAAAACCATCCGGCATTTGTTTACCATCTTCCCCCTTTGTATCTAATCCGTGTTCTGGAGAAAAAAGCAGTTGCAGTTTATAACCATGATCCAACAATGCCTTTCTTGTGGGAACCCCCTTATTCGAGGTAGCTGCATAATTTGTTAGCAGTGCTATGCGCTGGTTTTTCCAGGATGGATCTTGAGAAAGTAAATGGTCAATACCGTATTCAATCATGCTGACTATCGTTTAATTCAAATCTTAATTCAATTTTCAATTGCTCGATTACATTAAATAAAATGGGACAACGACTGTAATGCATAAAATGCGAAAATAGGCGCTTCTTAAAATCATTTAGGTGCAAAGCAGGAAATTCTCTGCATCCTTCGAATCTTTGGTCATAAATAGAACAACTATCATCCATTAAAAAACTACAAGGCATGCTATTCATCAGCATCAATTCAAAACCGCCTTTTTCTAAATATGCTTGATCAAAACTTTTCCGGGTTATTTGTAGCTTTTTTGAAACGGTATTCGCTTCCTCATCGGTGACTACAATCATCAATGATTTACAACAGTTTCCACATTGTCTGCAATCGATCAGGGAACTTATTTTATGATTCAGATCCTGCACCTTCTGATCCAAATCAGGGATGGTTGCATGTTTTAAAAAGTTATTAAACCGCTCATTTGCCTCTGAATTTTCCAGACTAAGGGTAGAAATTGCGGAAAGATCCGTTATGATATCGTGTTTTTGAGTAGGGATACCGCAAAAATAGCCCTGAAATGGTAGAATGGGCGTAAAAACTGGTAATAATTAAAGTTTATCCACAATGTGCATCAATTTGTAGAAAAGTAAAATTTTGTGAAGGTAGGAGGTGATTAGATTTGCGGGTTGTAGCTTGCCTAGCAGGCATTTAATTTGGAAGGAAAATATGGCAGTAGAAAAGAATTTATCAGAATATAACGAAGCATCGATACGCTCGTTGGATTGGAAAGAACATATACGTCTTCGCCCGGGTATGTATATCGGAAAGCTGGGCGACGGATCGGCTCCAGATGATGGGATCTATGTATTGATCAAGGAAGTAATTGATAACTGTATCGATGAACATACCATGGGCTTTGGTAAGCAAGTGGAACTGACCATTGAAAATAAAACAGTGACCATTCGGGATTATGGCAGGGGCATTCCACTCGGTAAACTAGTGGATGTGGTGAGCAAGATCAATACCGGTGCCAAATACGATAGCAAGGCATTTCAGAAAAGTGTGGGTTTGAATGGTGTGGGTATCAAGGCTGTGAACGCGTTGAGTCAGTATTTTAAAGTAACAGCCTTTCGCGATGGAAAAGCGAAGACCGCTGAATTTGAAAAAGGAGAGTTGCTCAAAGAACATAAAGAATCTAAATCAACCGATCTTAATGGTACGGAAGTGATCTTTATTCCAGATGAAACTGTATTTAGGAACTTCCATTATATAAACGAGTATTTAGATAATCAGCTCTGGAATTATTGCTATTTGAATGCAGGATTGGCCATGCATTTCAATGGCAAAAAATATGTGAGTAAGAATGGATTGCTTGATTTGCTATTGCGCAAAACCAATCCCGATGAATTGCGTTATCCCATCATTCATTTACAGGGAGAGGATATTGAATTGGCCATTTCGCATAACAACGATTATGGGGAGGATATTTTTTCATTTGTGAACGGTCAGTTTACAACACAGGGTGGAACGCATCAGCAGGCATTTAGAGAGAGTTATGTAAAAGTGATTCGCGATTTCTACAAAAAAGATTACG
>CAIJLK010000119.1 GCA_903821465.1 uncultured Bacteroidota bacterium
AGCAAGAAGATTTAATGAAGTTCAGAAACTTCGGTCAAAAATCTCTTTCTGAGATTGAGCAAGTATTGACTGAAAGAGGCTTGAGCTTTGGTATGGATTTAAACAAATTAGGATTAGACAACTTGGATAATTAATTCAAGACCTTTTCCATTACTCACATCTTGTATTCCCGACACGGTACAAGATATATAAAACAATAAGTCATGCGTCACGGAGACAAAATCAATAACCTCGGCCGTAAAAAGGCACACAGAGTAGCGTTATTGCAAAACTTAGCTAGTCAGTTAATCACACACAAGCGTATCGTTACCACTTTGGCAAAAGCTAAAGCATTGAGAACATATGTGGAACCTTTGATTACCAAGACTAAGAAAGTGGAATCAGTTGCACAGATCAGCCATAACCACCGTTTGGTTTTTGCTGAATTACAGGATAAAGCGGCTGTAAAAGAATTGTTTACAGTAGTTGGACCAAAAGTTGCTGCTCGTCCGGGTGGATACACCAGAATACTTAAATTAGGAATTCGTCCGGGTGATAACGCTGAGAAAGCAATGATTGAATTGGTTGACTTTAACGAGATCTACGGTAATTCAGTTGAAAAAGCTGCTGAGCCTGCTAAGAAAACTCGTCGTGCAGGTGGTGCTAAAAAGAAAACGGAAGCGGCTGTTGAAGCGGCTCCTGTTGCTGAAGCGCCTGCTGCTGAAGAAACTCCAGCTGTTGAAGATAAAGCTGCTGAATAATTTCAATGAAGAATTTTTAACATACAGGCAAGACTTTTTTAGTCTTGCCTTTTTTTATATCCAATGTGTAAAAAAATATCTGAATAATCAACTCAGATGCGTTTTTTTTGCAGCATCAAATAGACCCAATCAGAATGTCTCAATCTCACGAACCCGCAATTTTAGTTTTAGCCGACGGACATGTTTTTCATGGTCGTGCATTTGGAAAAATTGGTATCGCCACTGGCGAGATCTGTTTTAATACCGGAATGACTGGCTATCAAGAAGTTTTTACAGATCCAAGTTATACCGGACAGGTTTTGATCATGAACAGTGTGCATATTGGAAATTATGGCGTGAAGGATGTAGATGTGGAAAGTAAATCGGTTAAGATTCATGGTTTAATAGCGAGAAACTTAGAAGAAAAATTTAGTCGCTTTATGGCCGATGGAAACTTGAGCGATTATTTAATTACGAATAATATTGTGGCGATCGATGATATTGATACTAGGGCATTAGTAGCGCATATTCGTACTAAAGGAGCGATGAACTGTATTATTTCATCTTCTGAGTTTGATGTAGAAAAATTGAAAACACAATTAGCGATTGTTCCTGATATGGATGGTTTAGAATTGGCCAGTACGGTAAGTACCAAGGAAGAATATGAATTAGGCGATATTAACTCAGCTATTAAAGTAGCGGTTCTTGATTTTGGTGTGAAAGAACATATTTTAGAGTGTTTGGTTACAAGAGGAGCGCATGTACGAGTGCATCCTGCTAAGACGCCTCTAAGTAGATTGAAAGAGTTTAATCCGAATGGTTATTTCCTTTCAAACGGCCCTGGAGATCCAGCTGCAATGCCTTATGCTGTTGCCACAGTTAAAGATATTTTACAAGAGAATAAACCAGTTTTTGGGATCTGTTTGGGTCACCAGTTATTAGCTCGTGCAAATGATATCCCAACTTTTAAAATGCATCATGGCCACAGAGGTTTAAATCATCCTGTAAAAAATATTATTACCGGTCAGTGCGAAATCACAACTCAAAATCACGGTTTTGGTGTAGACCCGCAGGCAGTTCGCAATCATGCGAATGTTGAGATCACGCATTTGAATTTAAACGACGATTCTATTGAAGGAATCAGATTGAAAGACCGTCAGGCATTTAGTGTACAGTACCATCCAGAAAGCACTCCTGGTCCGCACGACAGCCGTTATCTGTTTGATAATTTTATCGATATGATGCGAAATTAAAATCTGTTTATGAAACAATATTTTGTTTTGGGATTGTTGTTTTTCATTTCATGCTCTCCAAAAATAAAACCTGTTGAAGCAGTTAAAAATGATCTTTCAGGTACTTGGAAAGTAATAACTGTAAACGGACTAACTGTTGTTAAAAAAGATGCTGGTAATGAAATGCCTTTTTTAACTTTTAATGCAACAACTAATACTGTTACTGGCACAACCGGCTGTAATCGTATTAATGGTAATGCTACTATCTCATTAAGCAGTATCAATTTCGGACCATTAGCAACAACAAAGATGATGTGTCTAAATGCTCAATATGAAAGACCTATCTTACAATCTTTGATTGGAAATCTCTCTTATACCTATGAACAAGGACTCATTACTATCAGTAAAGAGGGGAGAACTATTATGACCCTTGCAAAATAAAAGATCTACAGCTAATTAATCTACCACCCTGCACTTTATTGTAATAAAAGGGATTCTTTAAATTTTATACATATTAGAAACAATAATTATATCAAATATTTTAGGACTAAAATTACAGCATAAATGCAAATAGCTGCAGACTTTTGCAGCTATTTTAAAAAATTATTTGC
>CAIJLK010000120.1 GCA_903821465.1 uncultured Bacteroidota bacterium
ATTGTAGTTTCTCCACTGATTGCGCTCATGAAAAATCAGGTTGATCTGGTTCGTGGCTATAGTGAGAAAGATGATGTGGCACACTTTTTAAATTCATCTTTAAACAAGGGACAAATTAAAGCTGTTAAGGATGATCTGCTTTCTGGAATGACCAAGCTTTTGTACGTAGCTCCTGAAACCTTAACCAAACAAGAGAATCTTGAATTCTTTAGCGACCTGAAAATTTCTTTCTTCGCTGTTGATGAAGCGCACTGTATTTCGGAATGGGGCCATGATTTTCGTCCCGAATATCGCAGGCTTCGTGAAATGATGGATATCATTAATCCGGATATTCCTGTTGTTGCATTAACTGCAACCGCTACCCCAAAAGTACAAAGCGATATTGTTAAAAACCTTGGATTAAGAAATCCTAATATTTTTATTTCCTCTTTCAATAGAGCCAATCTTTATTACGAGATCCAACCCAAGATCAAAAAAGATCAAACGGTAAAAAGTATCGTAAAATTCATTAGTGGGCATAAAGGGAAGAGCGGGATCATTTATACACTGAACCGCAAAACAACAGAAGAGTTAGCCGAATTATTGGTAGCCAATAGCATTAAAGCCGTTGCTTATCACGCAGGCTTGGATCAGAAACTAAGAGCCGAAAGGCAGGATCAGTTTTTGAACGAAGATGTACAGGTAATTGTTGCCACTATTGCATTTGGCATGGGCATCGATAAACCAGATATCCGCTTTGTGATCCACTTTAATATTCCTAAATCCATTGAAAATTATTATCAGGAAACTGGCAGGGCGGGTAGAGATGGTATGGAAGGTATTTGTGTATTATACTATTCTCATAAAGATGTTTCTAAGCTCGAACATTTTTTACGCGATAAGCCACTTAGTGAACGAGAAGTTGGCGCTCAGCTAATTGATGAAACAGTTGCTTATGCAGAAACAGCTGTTTGTAGAAGAAAAGTTTTGCTTCACTATTTTGGTGAGGACTGGGAAAATCAGAACTGTGGTAATTGTGATAACTGTTTAAATCCCAAAGAAAAAATAGAAGCAAAAGAAGATGTAGTGAAGATGCTTCAAACAGTAAAAGCGCTCGATGAGCGGTTTGTTACAGACTATGCTGTGAATGTGGTGATGGGCAAATTAACCCCGCAGATCAGTATGTTCCGTCACGACGCACTTCCTGTTTTTGGTATTGGTGCCGATAAGGAATATCATTTGTGGAGTAGTCTGGTACGACAAATGTTGTTAGAGAATCTACTCAAAAAAGATATCGAAGAATATGGTCTTTTAAAGGTTACTGAAAAGGGCGAGAAGTTCTTGAAGAAACCTGCATCGTTTAAAATTGTTTTAAATAATTTATTTGAAGAAGCCAATGCCGATGATGATGAGGGAGAGAATGCCTCACAAACAGGAGCAGCTACAGATGAGAAATTATTTGAAATGCTGAAAGAACTGCGTCAAAAAGAAGCGAAGAAGAAAAGCCTTCCTCCTTTTGTTATTTTCTTAGAAAATAGTTTGCAGGATATGGCCACGCTATATCCCACTACGCTTGAAGAAATGGAAAAATGCCAGGGTGTGAGCAAGGGTAAATCCATTAAATACGGCAAGCCTTTTGTTGAGATGATCGCGAAATATGTGGAGGAAAACGAGATTGAAAAGCCCGACGATTTTGTAATGCGAAGTGTAGCTAATAAAGGCAATAACAAAATTTATATCATTCAAAACGTAGATAAAAAAATTCCACTCGAAACCATTGCCAAAAATAAGAGCCTTAAACTCGATGAGTTATTGGAAGAAATGGAAACTATTGCAGCAAGTGGTACCAGATTAAATCTCGACTATGCTATCGATGAATGGCTTGACGAATATGATCAGGAAGATATTATTGAATACTTCAAAAGCTGTCAAACTTCCTCACTCGACATAGCACGACAAGAATTGAGTGATAACGACTACTCTTGGGAGCAGCTAAAGATCATGCGAATCAAGTTTTTGAGTGTTTACGGGAACTAAGAAGAAGAAGATAAAAGATAAAAGATAAAAGATAAAAGTGAAGAGTGAAGAGTGGAGAGTGGAGGATCAATCGTCTGGTGACAATAATTCTTTAATCAGCGGCAAGCCGCTGATTTTCTTTAGGAAGAAGTCTGTCGTTTAACGCAACCCTGAGCCTGCTCAGGGTTAATCGTTTAGACAATGTCTGTCCATTTTTCACTTTTCACTTTTATCTCTTCACTAAAAACATCCAAAGGAGATTTTTTTACAACTTGTGCAGCAAATCTGTAAAAGCAGCTGTCTTTCATGTGCCTCCCCCAACAAATTCAGATCTTATCAGTCTAAAATGAACGATTGTTTGTTTAAATGATACACTGTGTTTGGAGGAGCCACGAAAAAATTCGGTTTGCTAGCAATAAAAAATCCAATTTCCTATTGTAAAACCGCTTGGCCCTATTCTACGGAATAGGGTCTTTTATTTCCAAAAAGCCCCTATTCTAGTATGTACATTCTCCCTAATACTCAAGTAGTAAAGGTTCATGTCAGCCACATGAAAGTTCTTGGAAGTATAGAACAAGTTGCCAAAAAAATGTGGTTTCCCTGCCCATAAAATTTTATTGCTAACGCTTGCATCAGCCACTCTGGGAACTAGTTTATTAAACTTCAATAAAATACCACCCTTGTTTAAATCCCTATCGGCATTCGGGAGAGAAGCATCCCAGGTAAGTGGGTTGGTCACAATGGATATGACATTTTCCTTCTCCACAAATGGCGGGATATAATCTTTTTTGTAAGTGCGCCAAGCACAAACGCATCCTGTTTGATTGGGTTTAGTACATACTGGGATTGTGGTTAAATAGTTAGGGTCAAATACCATCCCCACTACATAGGCTGCAACCAGTTTATTTTTCAAAGGCTTTCCATCGAAGTATTCTTTTAATAGTCTCTTGCTATGTGTGCTACCCTGACTATGAGAAGCTATAATAATGGGCCTTCCATTATTATAATGAGCCAAGTAATACTCAAATGCGGTTTTTACATCTTCATAGGCAAGTTCAAAGGCTTTTGCAGCTTCGGTACTGTCCTCTTTGGTTTTTGGGAAATAGGCCGATAAGTGTGCTTGCCGATATCTAGGCGCAAAAATCCTTCCGGCATCATTGAAAATACTTGCTTGATACAAAATGGTACTATAATCTGTTTTGCCATTCAATGCAGCGTCTTCCAAATCTGCATTCCAGCCAAAGTTTTTAGGCTCGGAGGTATAGGTTGTGGGATGCACAAAAAATATATCAACCGTCGAATCCGCTCTGTAATTAGCTCTCAGGGGTTCAGGAACACTATCAGATGGGTCATGTTTATAAGGATGTGCAGCCCAGAAATGCAGATCTGCATAGTTTGGTTTGCCATGGTCTGTTTTAATTTGGTAGGCTTCTTTTCCGTCAAATTTCTGAGGTGGCTTGGCACAACTTGCCATTGCGAATAACAATAGCATAAATAGATAATTGATGAGCTGCTTCATAAAATGCATTAATAAAGTTCCCGCAATTTGCTTCTTTTATACAAAACAAAGCATTTGCTGGTTCTTTTGTATTTTTAACAGTAAAAATTTAACATAGTTCAAACTAAATAAGATTAAGTGAGATTGGATTGAGATTACCATGGGTGGGCATTTTATTAATACGGATTGGCATTATTTCGGCATATACCATTTTTAAAAGCTGTGTTCCTGCATAGTATTACTGCATTTGGCGGTCCGCAGGGACATATGGGTATGATGATGAATACCTTTGTTCACAAACGAAAAGATCTAACAGAAGAGGAACTGCTTGAATACAATGGATTCTGTCAGTTTTTACCCGGGGCTTCCTCCACGCAAACACTTACACTAATTGGATATAAGAGAGGTGGTCTGTCTCTGGCTATTTTAACGCTGATCATTTGGATCATACCAGCCAGTGTGATTATGGGTGCTTTATCTTTTCTCATCGATTATATGGATGATAAAAGTTTACCACAAGGAATTTTTCTTTTTGTACAACCCATGGCGATTGGATTTATCGTGTATTCCACTTTTAGAATTTTTGGCATCGCGGTACACAATACTATCACTCAAGTGATCATGGCAGTTGCCACTGCGGTAACATTTCTGGCATTTAAAACGCCCTGGGTTTTTCCAGGATTGATCTTGGTGGCAGGCATTGCCACTAATTTTAGTGATCGCCGTATTCCTCAAAAAGGAGTGCCCCCAAAACAAATTAAATGGGGTAATATGCTCATCTTTTTAGCCGTATTGGGAACTGCCGGATATCTTTCTGAAACTGCAACCCGACAAAACTGGCCCAATAGAAAACCGTTCAACTTATTTGAAATGACTTTCCGAAATGGTAGTCTGGTTTTTGGCGGTGGGGATGTTTTAATGCCATTGATGTATGAACAATATGTAACAAGACCAGAAACAAAACAGGTTCAGAAGTCAGGGAGGGAGGTATTGAAAATGGATAAAAAAGACTTCCTTACTGGCTCCGGAATTGTGAGGGCCATACCTGGCCCGGTTTTTTCAATAGGGGCATTTACGGGAGGAATGTTGTTGGCAGATCTGGGTCCGGGTTTACAACTTTTAGGCTGTGTGATCGGCACCATCGGCATTTTTTTGCCAAGTGCCTTATTGGTCTTATTCTTTTTTCCGGTCTGGCATAATTTGAAGAAGTATGCCGTCATTTTTCGATCCTTGGAGGGGATTAATGCAGCCGTTGTTGGGATCATGGCTGGAGCCACCTGCTATTTGATCAAGGATAATTTTCTTTTCCCATTGTTGGAAGGCAAGATGGTTGGATTCATGGAACTGGGTGTGGTGATTGCTACCTTTCTATTACTGAATAGCCACCGGATTCCCGCACCCTTTATCGTATTGGGCTCATTATTGCTGGGTTGGTTGGTACAGTCTTTTTAAAATTGCCTTATCTTAGAGTATGATCACACTGGCAATTTACAATCTGAAGGGCGGTGTTGGGAAAACCGCATCCGCCGTTAATCTGGCCTATTTATCTGCAAAAGAAGGATATAAAACGCTTGTATGGGATCTTGACCCACAGGGTTCTGCCAGCTTTTATTTTGGATCTAGCGCTGCAGTTAAAAACGAATCGAAAAAATTATTGAATGGAGAGCTTGAATTATCAGAAGCGATTCAGGAAACAGCATATGATAATTTGAGTATTATTCCTTCAGATCTTTCAGCGCGACATGCTGATCTTTTATTACATGATATGAAGCAATCGAAGAAAAAAATCGCATCATTATTATCCAATGTAAAAAAAGATTATGATGTAGTTATTCTCGACTGTCCTCCCGGAATTTCTTTATTGCATGATTCTATTTTTGTTGCAGCCGATTGGATCTTAATGCCCAATATTCCAACTACTTTATCCATTCGATCTTACGAAACCGTGATTGATTATTGTAAAGAGAATGGGGTTGACAACAAAAAGGTAAAGTGTTTCTTTAGTATGGTAGATCATCGTAAAAACCTGCACCACGAAGTGATGCAAGCCTTTTATAAGGACAAAATATTTTTGAAAAATTATATTCCCTATCTCAGCGATGTTGAGAAAATGGGTATTCAGGAAGCACCATTGGAAACCTATGCACGTAGTAGTTATGCGGCTCAGTGTTACAGAGATCTTTTTAAAGAGATCAAGAAGAATTGTATTGGTTAAAGATTTATACTAATCTTGCCATATCGCACAATATCAATGTAGATCCCCTATGGAAAAAAAATTCAACTCCTGGTATAGTCCCGCTTTACATAAAGAAATGCCCATTGTCTCTTACGGGCATTATGGTTTTGCATTACTACTCATTCCTACTGCAGCTGCAGATTATTTAGAGTATGATCGTTTTCAATTGATTGATGCGTTAGCTCCACAGATCAATGCAGGTAAGTTGCGTGTGTATAGTATTGATAGCATGAACAAAGAAAGTTGGATGAACAATGAGATGGTACCTGAGCACAAAGGCATTCGCCATAATCAGTTCAATGATTATGTTTATAATGAAATAATTCCTTTTATTAGAAATACAACCAGTCAGGATATCATGATCTATACCTGTGGTGCCTCTTTTGGTGCATTGCATGCTATGAATCTTTTTTTGAAACGCCCTGATATTATTAATGGCGCGATCAGTTTGAGTGGTGTTTACAATTTAACCGAATACACCAAGGGTTTCTGGGATGAACAGGTATTTTACAATAGCCCGGAACATTATATGCCATTATTAGAAGATCCTTTCTATTTAGATAAGATCAAAGCTAGTCACCATATTCACCTATTCACTGGCAGTGGTGCACATGAAGACCCTGAAGCTGCAAAAAGATTTGCCAGCATCTTATATAACAAAGGAATCTGGTACGATCTAGAAGTTTGGGGTAATGACATTACACATGATTGGCCAACCTGGCGAAAAATGCTGCCTTATATAATTGAAAACAAGTTCTAAAGCCCATTTCTGCAAAAAGCAAGTTAATTCGATTTACTAAACTTGTACTCTGCGCATACTGTTTTAATATTACAGCTTAATATGAATTTTTGAGAAAAAGGCTACACATTAGGGTTTATTTGTTATTGATCTGCGCAGTTCTTTTTGTTCAGAAATCAAATGCCCAGTACGTAAATATCAAAGGGAGGGTGTTCGACATCTCAGCAAGGCGACCGTTGGAAGCCGTTGCTGTTATTAGTACTTCAGGTAAGGGAACAACTACCGATTCTTTGGGTAGATATGAACTTCGGGTTTCTGTAAAAGATTCCATCTGGTTTAGCATGATCGGAAAATCAACCATGAAGTATCCAATTGATACCATTTCAAATACAGAAAGTTTCGATGTGATGATACATGTGCGGTCATTCGATCTGCCTGAAGTAAAAGTGCGTAACAGTTATTATAAATTAGATTCCATTCAAAATAGAAGGGACTACGCTAAAATTTTCGACTTCAAAAAACCCGGATTGCGATTAAGTGAAAATCCTGGATATAATCCCGGTGGCCTTACTGTTGGATTTGATCTAGATGAGATCATTAATATGTTTCGATTCAAAAGAAACAAGAGCTTAGCTAGTTTGCAGCAAAGGTTATTGCAACAAGAGGAAGATAAATATATCGACCATCGTTTTAGCATTGCATTCGTTAGAAAAGTAACCAAATTAAATTCTCCGGAATTAGAAGAGTTTATGAAAGAGTACCGCCCTGATTATTTCATTGTACAAAACATGAACGAAATAGAATTGGGCTATTTTATCGAAAAAAACTACGCCGAATACAGGACCAAAAAATACATTAAAGGAGCACCTAGAAAATACTAGATACTGTTTTTCTCTAATGCCTGCACAGCTTTCAAAGATAATAATTGTATGAGAGGAAGTAAGGCGCCGAATCTTGCATCAGTGCTATTTCCTTGCTTAAATCTTTGATAGATCTGCTGTCCGATTACGGCATTCTTAAACAAACCAAATACATAATAGAATAAAATATCAGACATGTCACGTTTTGTTTTCTCTGCGTAACGATGCACAAATTCTTTTCTACTTAAGTTGCCTGGTAACCAAGTAAGGTTGTATATTTTCAAGACTTCTTCCTCGCCGGCTTCAAACCAATAAGCAAGACTGGCACCAACATCCATTAATGGGTCGCCCACAGTAGCCATTTCCCAATCTAACACACCAATAATATGTGATAAATCATTCGGGTCAAGAATGGTGTTGTCGTATTTATAATCGTTATGCAAAAGCGTGGCTTGTTGTGGTCGGGGAATTTGATGACTCAACCAGTCCGCAATTTTATTCATATTATCGATCGTATCTGTCTGGGCAGCATAGTATCTTTTGATCCACCCACCTACCTGCCGGCTAACATAACCCTCTGGCTTACCCAATTGTATTAAACCTGTTTTTTCTAGATCGATTGCATGTAGTTCCACTAAATTATCAACGAGTGCTGTAGCTATATCATGCATTTGATTACTATCGATCTGCATTTTAGGTGCATTGCCTGCTCTAAGAATTACGCCTTTAATACGTTCCATTATATAAAATGGAGCACCAATTATCTGGTTGTTTTCGCAACAGTGAATCACATGCGGCACTTTATTATAATGCGGTTCCAATAAACTGATTACCCGAAATTCTCTACCCATATCATGTGCAGCATGGATCTGTGCACCAACAGGAGGCATGCGCAATACATATTCTTTTTCGGGGGTTTCCAAACAATAAGTAATATTCGAATAGCCACTAGGAAATCTTGTGACCTTAACGATATTTCCAATTGATGGAGAAGCTTCTGCTAAATAATTATTCAACAGATCAAGATCAAAATGCTCTCCTTCTTTTAGCGGAACCGAATGGTCTAACTGCATTATTTTTTCTTTTTAAGATCGAGTCCGTATTTCTTTAAAATATGAATGGCAATACTTTGTTTATGTACTTCATCGGCACCATCCCAGATCCTTGCACCACGCTCGTGCTGGTATAAATTTGCGAGCATGGTTTCATCGGTCAGTCCCATGCCTCCATGCACTTGAATGGAGCGATCTAATACTTTCAAAAACATATTGGCTACATAAAATTTAATCCCTGAGATCTGATCTCTCGTTGCTTTTGCGCCGCGCTTATCAATGCTGTCTGCGGTATTCAAAACCAATAAACGTGCTGCATCAATTTCAACACGGCTCTCTGCTATGAAACCTTGAATGAATTGTTTTTGTCCGAGCATCACACCCTCTTCCATTTCTCTGCTCACGGCTCTTTTACAAAGCAGATCTAATGCTTTTTCGGCAATCCCAATCCATCGCATGCAATGGTGAATTCTTCCCGGTCCGAGTCGCTCTTGCGCCAAACGAAATCCCATTCCTTCGGTTCCAATTAAATTCATAACAGGTACTCTGCAATTGGTGTACACGATCTCGGCATGACTAGCCCATCCCTCACCCGTTTCACCAAATATGGGAATATTTCTAACCAAATTAAAACCGGGAGTATCTGTAGGTACAATGATCATGCTTGCTCTTTCATGCGGAGCTGCATCGGGATTCGTAACAGCCATCACTACAGCAAA
Source organism: uncultured Bacteroidota bacterium (assembly GCA_903821465.1). GTDB lineage: Bacteria > Bacteroidota > Bacteroidia > Chitinophagales > Chitinophagaceae > Sediminibacterium. The sequence goes on from CAIJLK010000120.1 coordinate 9,100, forward strand.
TGCTGCACCATCAGCAGAGGAGGTAAACCATTTATGTCCATTGATCACATAGTCATCACCATCGCGAACAGCAGTGGTACCAAGCCTTGTAGGGTTTGAACCGGGATACTCGGGTTCGGTCATGGAGAAGCAACTTCTGATTTTTCCTTCTAAAAGGGGATGCAAAAATTTGTCTTTGATACTGTCTGAAGCAAAGCGACTGATCAATTCATAGTTGCCAATATCTGGGGCCTGACAATTAAAAGTATACTGACCGTAGTAGGGTGCAAGAGACATGATCTCGCTCAGCTGACCAAACTCGCACAAGGTTAAACCCAATCCGCCTTCTTCTTTCGAAAGGTGCAAACCCCAGAGGCCGAGTTCTTTTACTGTTGCTCTTTTAGCTTCCAGAATTTTTTCGGTTTGTTTGAATGGGCGAGTCAAATGATCTTTCTCTAAAGGGATCAATTCTTCTATTACAAACTTGCGCAATTTGGGTTCCAGTTCGCTCAATCTTTCGGTATGAAATATCGTTTCCATAAATAGGTATTAAATGGTTAATCCACCGTCTGCAGTGAATATGGTTCCTGTAGAATATCCCGATGCATTAGAAGCCAGGTAGAGTGCGAGTCCCGCAATTTCTTCCACAGTGCCCATTCTAGCAATAGGTGTTTGTTTTACAAAATATGCGAGCATTTTTTCATTCTGCCAAAGTGCTTCAGAAAATTTTGTTTTAATCAGACCGGGGCAAATTGAATTCACGCGAATATTATCTACACCATATTCACGTGCAGTTACTTTAGTTAACATATTCAATGCTGCTTTTGAAATAGAGTAGATCCCCAAACCCGGATCGGGTCTAATGCCTGCCACAGAACTGATATTGATAATTGATCCGCCTCCTCTTGCTTTCATGAAGGGGTGCACTAACTTGCTCAGTTCAAAAGGAGCTTTCACATTTACACTCATGATCTTATCGAAAGCCCATTCTTCACAGTTGTTCACGGGACCGAATACCGGATTGGTTGCAGCATTGTTTACGAGGATATCGATTCCACCGTGACTTGCTACAATTTTTGAGATAAGTTCTTTACAAGCAGCAATATCACCCGCATTGGCAGCATAGCCCACACAATCGCCACCATGCGATCGAATATCTTCTGCAACTTTATCTAAGTCATCTTGCTTTCTAGAATTGATGATGACCCTTGCGCCGCATGCAGCAAAAAAACGTGCGATCGATTCGCCGATTCCTTTACTCGCGCCAGTAATGAGTGCAACTTTATTTTCTAGACTAAAGATCTGATTGGCATCCATAAAAAATATTTTAAAATTTTATTTAACTCTTCGCATCGCTTTTTTCATGGCTTCGAGGAATTGCTCCGTAACTCTTTTTCTAAACCAAACTGGCGCAAGCCTTTTCATCAACCACATTTTATATGCCGCTTTTGGAAGAATAATATAGAGTTCGTTTTTACCAGCACGCGTTAAAATTTCTTTTGCCACATCAACCGCCTCTAATCCAGATCTATCAATAAACATTTGTGTGGCTTTTTTAACCAAAGCACCACCACGAGCATATTGGATCACGTTGGTTTTGAAATAAGTGGGTTGAATGCAAGACACTTTAATATTAAAACTCATCAACTCGCCATACAGTGTTTCACTAATGGCTACAACCGCTGCTTTGGTCATATTATAAGCCCCCATGGTTGGGGCACAGCCAATTGCTGCAGCACTGGCGGTGTTGAGTATATGACCCGATTTTTGTTTTTTCATGGTAGGTATGAAATAGTAGCATCCATACACTACACCAAGCTGATTAATGCCCGTCATCCAATCATAGTTTTCCAATGAATATTCCTCAAAAGCACCACCATCGCCGACACCTGCGTTATTAAATAAAAGGTCAATCCCTCCTGCTTGTTCCAAAAAAGCATTAGCTACAGATTGGTATTCCACTTTATCGGACACATCTAAATGATAGGTTAGGGCTTTGCCTCCCATTGCCAGAACTTCAGATGCTGCAGTGGCTAGTTGTTCCATATTGATATCAGACATTCCAATGGTCCAGCCCTCTTGCGCAAGTTCATGGGATAGTGCCTTACCAAGTCCGGATGCAGCACCGGTAATAAAAGCCCTTTTCTCGGGATAGTTTTTCGAGAGTTGATACATATAGCAATTTTTCTAATTGACAAATGAATTTACGTTCAAAAATGCGATTCTTGATTATTTATCGAATTATAAAGGATGTTTAACCATTCATACATTGTTGAAAGCCAACAGGTAAAATATTTCTATCTTTAATTTTTAAAACTTCAGCCTTTGAAACGAATTTATTTAGCAGCATTTATTATTTTGTCGGTCGCTGCCTGCAAGACTAAAAAAGAAGAGCCCAAGCAGAATACTGCCCAGCAGTCGGTGATTGTGGATGTGATTATTGCTAAAGCCCAAAAGATTAGCAATATAGTAGAAGCCAATGGTACTGTTGTTGCCAACGAGTATGCCGAATTGCATCCCGAAGTAAGTGGTAGAGTTGTGTTCCTTGATATTCCTGAAGGTAAGATGGTGAAAAAAGGAACGGTACTTGCCAGAATTAACGACGCCGATTTACAGGCACAGATTGCAAAGACAAAAGTTTTATTAAGCCTTGCTGAAATTACAGAGCAACGCAATAAGAAATTATTAAATATTAGCGGCATCAATCAGAATGATTATGATGTTGCGCTGAATCAAGTAAATAGTTTGAAAGCAGATTTGGCATATACCCAAACGCTGATTGACAAAACAGTGATCAAAGCACCATTTGATGGTTTGATGGGATTACGTTTGATTAGTCCGGGCGCCTATATTACCCCAGCAACATTAGTGGCAACTTTGCAGCAGGTTAATAAATTGAAGATCGACTTTACCATTCCAGAAAATTATAGCAACCTGATCAAAAAAGGAAAGACAATTGAAGTTGATGTTGATGGAGGAAAGGTTGGAAAAAGAAAGGCTACTATTTTCGCAACAGAGCCCCAAGTAAATACCTTAACAAGAAATTTAAAAGTGCGTGCATATCTTGAAGGTGTAGCAAACCCTGGGGCATTTGCAAAAATTTATATAGATGCTGGTGAAAATGGCAAGAGTATTATGGTACCTGCTAATGCAATTATTCCAGAAGCAAGAACCAAGAAATTGGTGATTGTAAAAAATGGCAAATCCACTTTTGTGGGAATTACAACCGGCCTAAGAAATACGGGTTCGGTTGAAGTGCTTACAGGCATCAATGAAGGAGATTCTATCGTAGTGAGTGGTGTTCTTTTCACAAGGCCGAATGGCAATGTAAAAGTTCGTAAAGTCATGAAGTTAGAAGACATGATTAAATAATTTGAGCCTCATTTTATAAATGCATCTTGATCAGGGAATAACATGAATATATCAGAACTATCATTAAAGAGGCCAGTACTTGCTACCGTTATGAACATCATGATTGTGTTGTTCGGTGTAGTAGGCTTTAGCTTTTTGGCTATCAGAGAATATCCGGCAATTGATCCTCCAACTATTAGTGTTAGTACTAATTATACTGGTGCAAATTCTGATGTAATTGAAAGTCAGATTACCGAACCGTTGGAAAAACAGATCAATGGTATTCCTGGAATTAGAAGTATCAGTTCTTCCAGTTCTATTGGTTCCAGTAATATTACCGTTGAATTTAATTTAGGCGTATCTCTAGAAGCAGCTGCAAATGATGTAAGAGATAAAGTAAGTCAGACTATTCGTAACCTGCCTCAAGATATTGATGCACCTCCAGTTGTTACAAAGTCGGACGCGAATAGCGATTTCATCATTTTCATGGCCATCCAAAGTAGATCGAAGGGATTATTGGAATTGAGTGATTATGCGGAAAATGTGTTGCAGGAAAGGTTCCAGACGATTAATGAAGTAAGTGCAGTGAGTATTCGTGGTCAAAAAAGACCATCGATGCGGATCTGGATCAAGCCTGATAAATTGAGTGCGTATGGCATTGCGTTCAACGATATTCAAACTGCGCTAAATAAAGAGAATGTAGAGTTGCCCGCTGGTAAAATTTATGGTAATAATACAGAGCTGATTATTCGAACACTGGGAAAGTTAACAACCGAAAAGCAATTTTCTAATTTGATTCTCAAAGAAGATCCAACTGGTATTGTGCGATTATCGGATGTGGCGAAAATTGAATTGGGACCAGAACAAGAAGAGTTCGGATGGAAATACAATGGAGTTCCTGCAGTTGGAATTTCTATTACACCTCAGCCAGGTGCTAACTATATTCGAATCTCTGATGAGTTCAATAAAAGGTTAGAGCAAATTAAAAAAGGAAATAAATCGGATATTGAGTTTAATATTTTAATCGATAATACAAAAAATATTCGTCGTTCATTAGCAGAGGTTCAAGAAACGCTGATCATTTCTTTGAGTTTGGTAGTGATGGTAATTTTCTTCTTCTTCCGTAATTGGTTAATTGCGATCAGACCTTTGATCGATATTCCCATTTCGCTGATCGCTACTTTCTTTATCATGTATATTGGTGGATTTTCAATCAACGTATTAACCTTACTTGGAATAGTGCTTGCAACGGGACTGGTAGTTGATGATGGAATTGTGGTCACGGAAAACATTTTCCGAAAATTGGAAGGTGGCTTGCCTATTCGTAAAGCGGCGTTGGAAGGAAGTAAAGAAATTTTCTTTGCGGTATTATCTACTTCTGTCACACTAGCGGTTGTATTTCTTCCGGTAATATTCTTACAAGGATTCGTAGGTAGTTTGTTCCGTGAATTCGGAATTGTGGTAGCATGTGCCGTATTGATTTCCGCTTTTGTATCTCTTACTATTACACCAGTGTTGAATGTGGTCTTGAATAAGAAGGACATGGGTCATGGGAAATTCTACGAAAAAACAGAACCTTTTTTCAGAGGGATGGAAAATGGGTATAAGGCATTGCTTACGGGGTTTATAAAAATTCGTTGGATGGCATGGGTGATTGTGGCTGTTTGCGTTGGTATTATTTATTTTATTGGGAAGGGTATTCAAAGTGAGATTGCACCTTTAGAAGATAAGAGTAGCATTCGTTTATCAATGACGGCACCAGAAGGAACCAGTTATGATAAAATGCAGGGAATCGCCGATGATGTAACTAATTATTTAAGCGATTCTGTTAAAGAACGTGATTTTGTTTTCAGTGCTACACCAGGCTTTGGAGGAAATGGGTCAAATGCTGCGAGTGGAAGGCTCGGATTGGTATTGCCGGAGTTTAGAACAAGATCTCAGAATGATATTGCAAATGACTTGAATAAAAAATTAGCAAGATTTAATGATGCGCGAATATTTGCAGTACAAGAACAAACAATTTCCGTGGGATTAGCATCTAGAGGTTCTTTGCCTGTTCAGTTTATTGTACAGAATCTGGACTTCGAAAAAATCAAAGCAGCCATTCCGAAATTCCTTGAAGAAGCAAGAAAGGATAAAACATTCCAGAACGTGGATGTGAATTTAAAATTCAATAAACCAGAATTACAATTAACTATCGATCGTATCAAAGCGAAAGACTTAGGCTTAACTACTACCGATGTTGCCGCAGTGGTTCAGAGTGCCTTCAGTGGAGCAAGGGCAGCTTACTTTATCATGAATGGAAAGCAATATCAGGTGATCAATCAGGTTGAACGTCCTGATAGAAATGAACCACTGGATATTGAAAAACTATATGTACGCAATAACAGGGGAGACAATATTCCTCTAACCGCAGTGGTAAAATTAGAAGAGAATAGTAACCCTCCAACTTTATTTCACTTTAACCGTTTTAAAGCGGCAACGATATCTGCCTCTTTAGCAGAAGGAAAGACAATTGGAGATGGCGTAAAAGTGATGCAGGAAATCGGAAACAAAGTGTTGGACGAATCATTTCAAACAGATTTAAGTGGTCCATCGCGCGACTTTGTAGAAAGCTCTTCGAATACCAGTTTTGCATTGGGATTAGCTCTGGCACTCATTTATTTGGTACTAGCGGCTCAATTCGAAAGTTTCACAGATCCGTTTACTATTATGATTACGGTACCATTGGCCATCGCGGGTGCATTGTTAAGTCTTTGGATCTTTAATCAAACCATTAATATCTTTTCTCAGATCGGTATGATCATGCTGATTGGATTGGTAACAAAAAATGGTATCCTAATTGTGGAATTTGCGAATCAAAAAAGAGAGGTTGGTTTGAATAAAACAAATGCAGTAATTGAAGCCGCAACGCAACGTTTAAGACCTATCTTAATGACGAGCTTAGCTACAGCCTTGGGTGCATTACCCATTGCATTGAGCTTGGGTGCCGCAAGTACCAGCCGTATGCCATTGGGGATTGTAATTGTGGGTGGTATTATATTTTCGTTAGTGCTAACCTTATTTGTAATTCCAGCCGTATATACTTATATCTCTGGTAAACATGAAGCTGAGCATTTAGAAATTACAGAATAAGTACTTGTTCTAACATCGAGTTCCTCCAATTGATATTATTTCTTGGAGGACTTTTTGTTTACTGATATTTATTAGTTTTTTCTAGTACAACAGTTAATAACTTTGCATTCTAAAATTTGAATATGAGCAATTCAATCGCAGACATTAGAACAGATTATCGAATGAAATCTTTACTCGAGTCAGATGCCGCCTCTGACCCATTTGCACAATTTGGGCATTGGTGGTTAGAAGCAGTAGAGAGTAAAATAGATGAAGTGAATGCAATGACAATTGCCACTTCTTCTGCCGATGGATTTCCTTCTGCAAGAATTGTTTTGTTAAAGGGTTATGATAGAAATGGGTTTGTTTTTTTCACTAATTATAATAGTCAGAAGGGACAAGACATTGCAGCCAATCCAAAAGCCTGTTTACTTTTTTTCTGGAAAGAATTAGAGCGTCAGGTGCGCATTGATGGAAGCATTGAAAAAATCAGTGCAAAAGATAGTGAAGAATATTTTCAGTCGCGCCCAATAGGCAGCAGAATTGGCGCTTGGTGTTCGCCGCAGAGTTCGGTAATTCCAGATCGTTCTTTGCTCGACAAAAATGTAGAGTTTTATTCCAATAAATTTAATGCGCAAATAGTTCCACGTCCCGAACATTGGGGTGGCTACATTGTAAAGCCCACCGCTATTGAATTCTGGCAGGGTAGAAGTTCACGTTTGCACGATCGTTTGCGCTACACAAAAATCGCTGAGAGCTGGCAGATTGAAAGGTTGGCACCTTAGGCTTAATTGGATATTTGATGTACACAATAAGTATTGCTTAGAAACATTTAATTTATGCATTAAATAATAGGTTTCTTAGATTTGTATGTCATGGAGAAGGTTTTAGCACTCATACAACAATATCAATCACTAAATTTTGAAACCATCATTGATTATGAAAAGTTCAATGACTATGCCATTGTGCACCATTCTTCTAGCATTGAGGGCTCTACGCTAACAGTTAATGAAACCAGACTTCTTTTAGAGGAAGATATTACGCCTAAAGGCAAACCACTTTCTCATACACTTATGACCAAGGACCACTATGTTGCTTTAAAATTTGTATTAGACGAGGCGGAAAGTTCAAACCCAATAAAACCCTTATTCATTAATAGCATTAACGCTTTGGTGATGAAAAATACTGGTGGGATTTATAATACTATTCTAGGGCAAGTAGATGCTTCAAAAGGGGAATATAGAAAAGGAAACGTAAGCGCAGGTTCATCTTATTTTCCTTCTTATGATAAAGTAATTTCTTTAACCACCGATCTTGTTAACCAACTTGATCAAAAGCTTTTAACAGTCAAATCAGAAACTGAAATCCTTGAATTATCTTTTGCAGCCCATTTTAATCTAGTATCGATTCATCCATTTTATGATGGTAATGGAAGAACTAGCCGTTTGTTAATGAACTACATTCAACGAAGATTTAAATTACCATTGGCAATTGTTTACAAAGAAGATAAAGTAGAATACTTTAACGCACTACAGGAATCTAGAAAATTAGAGAGTATAGCCCCCTTTAATTTATTCATGTATCAGCAATATGAAAAATATTTAGTAGAAGAAATCAATCAGTATCAAGAGATTCATAAGAAGGGAACTCAAAATAAGGGTTTATCTTTTCTTTTCTAGTCAACAGCAATCCACTATCATCGCTAAACTCATTATTCTGTAATTCCTTGCCTTGATATTTATACCAGTTCTCCAGCACTTTCCAGCATACTTAGAATAAATTCCTGCCATAGTTAACCCAAATCTTAACTGGCCGAACTTTGGGGGAAGCTTACAGCACCTCGTGTAGGGCGGTTATAATATTATTTATCCTGATATAAGGTGATGCGTGTGGTATTATACTCCTCATATATATCAACAACAATTCTTTTATCGGGGAATAATAATTGACAGTTTATTTCCCAACTATTTTTTAGTGCCTTAGCAAACTCATCAAGCGTCTTATTATAATCTTCAAGGGATTCATTAACTAATCGATTATTAATGAAATAATCCATTACCTCATAAGAATTACAGATACTTTCTATCAATTTTACATTCCCTTCAAAATGAACAAACCAATCTTTAAAAACCTGTTCATTATATCTAAAAGCAAGAAGTATGCAGCCATCCTTTTCGATGAAATCAGGAAAATATAGTTTGCTGAATGCAAGAGCAGCATTCATATCATAATTCAAATTTAAATAAGAAGTAATATCCCAATTTTCTTTGTTTAATGATTCAAAGTCATTATACTCCTTTAAAACACTCAAGTTGATATTTAACAAACTTTTCTTATCCATTATTGATTTTTTTATTATTACCTGGCGGAGTCTCTTCTGGAGTTGCTTTTTCTAACTTCAATTTTCCAGGTCGAACAGTCCCATCAGGTGCTATATTTGTTGTTGGTACTTTTTTTGTTGCTCCTTCTTGACCATGCCTTGTTGTTCCTTTATCTCCTTCTATTTGTTTCACAAGTTTTCCGTCTTTATCGTATGTAGAGTATTTTGTAGTTTTTCCGGTTTCATCTTTTGCCTCAATTTTACTTGAATTAGGAGTACCTTCTAAAGCAGGTGCATTTCTAGGCTTTACACCTGGTGAAGTGTTCTGTGATGGAGCTGGGGTAGAGCTTTCAAGTAATTTAACCCCAACTCCTAACCATTTTGCTAGAGGTGCTAGTAAAGGAATCGCTTGCATCGCAGGAATTCCATATTCAACAGCAGCCTTTTGCTCCCCAGTATTATATGTCTGCATTAACCGATTTGTTTCTGCTGTAGAAACTCCGGCTTGGCTCATGCCTCTCCTTGTTTCCATATTGACATCGATGGCCTCTAGTCCTTCTAATTCAATATGTGACGTTACTTTATTCTCACTAAACGCATATGTACTATTATAAACATAATCATCAGCTAATGGATCAACAGACCAGAATCTTCCTGTTTGTGGGTCATCCATTCTGTATTTGAACTCATACAAATCAACGCCTAAATCGTCGTTGTATTCTTGCCCCTGGAACTTATTCTTCCTATTCTCCACCTTCCCCGCAGCCTTCGAACTAATCCCCGCCATTGTAAGCCCAAA
>CAIJLK010000121.1 GCA_903821465.1 uncultured Bacteroidota bacterium
TGGTCAAGTTCTCTGGCTACGCACTGGCTATTCTTTTATTTCTTTTCGTCCTTTTAATTCACTTGCCGAACTGGTTAAGTGCGGGGGACAAAGAAATGAAGACCCTGGCTTTCATTAATCTGCTGAAAGACACTGCTATCGCTGCCTTTGCATTACATGTAGCTGCAGGGGCACATCATCAGCATTTGCACTTAGAAGATAGTGATTAGCCCTCTGATTAGTATCTGAAGTAAAAATGATTGGGCAAAACGTCTACTTGTACATTTTTTGCACTTTTTAATTCGCCATCTACCTGTATTGGCATTTCTTTCTCGGCAATTATCTGAAATGATTTGCCCTTTCTGAGTGTTACAAAGGGTAGACCCAGGTGTTTGCCTGATTTAAGTACTGGCAGATATCTTAGCCTTTGACAAAGGGATAATTTTTTGCAAAGACATAGATCCAATAAACCGTCGTTGATCTGGGCATTTGGAGTTATTTTAAAACTACCCCCAGCCCTAGAGGAATTATTAATGATGAGTAGTAAAAATTTTTCATGCCATTGTTCATCCCCAGAAATAACCTGACAGGCACTTTCTTTATAACTGAAGATCTTTAAAATTACCGCTACCATATATCCAACTGGCCCACCTAAAATTCGAATGGCACTCATTGATTTTAAAATTTCTCCATCAAAACCAATTCCAAAACTATTAATGAAAAGGGTGTTGTTGCATTTGCCCACATCAACCGGTTTAGGATTAGATTTTAGCACTTTTTCGAAAATGGCTTCATTGCTCAGATTGCCATATAATTTCCAGGAGAAATCATTGCCTGTGCCCGTTTGAAAAAGCGCTAAAGGCGTTTTGCATTCTGGGAATCGGTTGATAAAATAGTTGATACTTCCATCGCCCCCCATGATCCAGATATCGGAAAAATCATTAAAGTTTTCTGGCCAATCATTTTTGAAGAATTTAAAATGTATATCCCTTTTGGTCAGTTCCTTTTCTAACCATGATTCAAATTTGATAGCCTCACCCTTACCTGCAAGCGGGTTTACAAGTATTGCAATCGATTTAAAATCTGTATTGGTTTGATCTGTCATTAATTTTCTTTAGGAATAGTAAAGCTCATAGTTGTTCCTTCTTTTATTTTACTTTGGATCTTCAATACTCCTCCATTTATTTCAATGAATTCCTTTGTTAATAATAATCCTAATCCAATGCCCTTCTCTCCAGATGTTCCAACATCACTCTTGATCGATATTTTATTCAAGATATTTCCTATTTGATTCTCAGTAATTCCGGTTCCCTGATCAACAATAGAAATTTCAATATGGTCGGCATGATCAATCTGGTTGAATAAAATGGTTGAATTTGATTTAGAAAATTTAATTGCATTACTGGTAAGATTGCGCAATATGATCTCTAAATGATTCTTATCGAATGAGATCATTTTAGAATAACAATTATTGATTAATACGATTGATTTTGCACTTGCTTGGTCTTCAAATAAATGAATATTATTCACGATCGCCTCATTAATATCAAGTAATTCTTTATGGGTAACGATGCCTTTTAATTGAGATGCAGACCATGTTAACAGGCTTTCTAATATGTTGATTAAATTGGTACTGTTTTTGACAATATTGGGTAATTGCTCTTCTAAAATACTAGCCGGTAATTTCTTATCAGCAACGGCTTTGAAGATTGCATGCAAATTATTAGCAGGAGTTCGAAGATCATGACTGATAATGGAAAATAATCGATCCTTATCAATATTTATTTTCTCAAGAACTAAGTTTTGATGCTTGATAATTTCTGATTTTACGATCAATGATTTATTCGCATTTTTTAGATGCCTATAAAAAATGATATAAACAATCAGGATCCCAATAATCGCTAATATAATTACGATAGTAAAGTTTAATAATTCTTTTCTTTTGTCAACTTCTTCATGCAATTCGTTTATTTTATTCAAGTCGCGATTGATCTCAATGTTTTCGATAATCCGCTTGATCTGATTTTCTTTATCTTGTTTTTCTTTAGAAAGATTAATATTAAAGGCGCTGTTATAAAATTCGCTCGCTTTTGTATAATCGTGTTTGTCGAAATACATTTTACCTAAAGAAGTGTGAATTTTATAAGCCTGAACCAATAAGTCGTCTGCATTTGCAGGATCAATATCTAATAGTTTTTTTAAAAGAAAATGTGCACTATCAAGATATTTAAAAGCAATTGTTGGTTGATTGGTTTTTAGGTAGATATCCTTTAAAGTGATATAAGAATTCATGGCACTTTCAAGCTCATTGAATTGTAAACTAAGCCTTATATCTTCCATCAGATAAGGAATAGCTTCTGTATAGGTGCCCAGTTGAAATAATAAATAGGCTATATTGCCTTTAGTGATACCAACCCAAGCGATGCGCTTCTTTGAAATACTACTATCGAGGGTTACTTTTAATTTTGCTAAGGCACTTTTAAAATTATTTTTATCCTTATCAATCAATGCGTCAATAGTCATCGCATTAAGATCAATATCGGCTTGAACATAATCTGGAAATGAATGCTGAACCTTACTTAAATATAATTTACAATACTTTTCTGCATTATAATATTCCTTGATTTTAAAATATAATTGCGCGTAATAGTAATACAACTGATTTTTTATATCCTCATCCTGAAAATCTTCGTTAAGTTCAAGTCGAATGGCAAGTAAAGAAAATTCTGAATCTAATTTCTTCCTCCTGGAGATAGTTTCTAAAGAATTATACAGGAGATAAAAAAGCTGTTTTGCTGAATCGCTTTTTGTGGCTGCTTTTAAAATGATACTGGCATCTTCAACAAATGTTTTATCCTTGCTTCGAATTAAATAGGCTTCAATTTTTTTGCAAATAATAGCTTGCTTTTCCTTCGTTTTTGAATGATGAAGGGTATCATGCCAGAATTGGATACTGTCTGACTGACAATAGGATTCACCAGACTTTAATAAGATCAGTGAAATAATGAATATTGTTCTGCAAGCTTTTAGGATCCAAACTAATCTCATTGCTAATTGGCTTTCTCCTTGTAATTTAATAAAAAATTAATGAGATTATATAATTTCCTTCTATATCAATTTATATGAGGAATATGGTTATTGTGAAATATACCCAGAAAAAGACGTTGGCTCCCGATTCCTGCTTAATACATTTAATTCAGTTCGCCCATTTGAAAATATGGTCATGAACAATTCTTTAATAATTGTTCTTTCGTCTTTTGGGTTGATCGTAAGCAGGATCTTTCCTTTTTTCTTTTCAACAATGGTATAATCGAATTTGAGTGATGTAAAACTGATGCCACCATCTGTAACATTTATTTGTGGGGTATAAGAATTTCCATAATAGGGGAGGTTACCAATTATGCTATCTTTTGTAACCTTAATAGTATAATTGTCATACAACTGTTTATTGTTTGTTGAAGAGGATGAGTAAGTTAAAGCAGTAAATGTAAAGTCCTTTTGCTTGACCATTATTGCATAAGCACTATCAGCTTCCTGTGCTTCAATGGAACCTATGCAAAATAGGATAGAGGCAAAAAAGACAACAAGTTTTGAAATATAGTTATTAGACATAAAATAGGAGGATTATTATTAGATATTATAAGTAATCTACAACATCCTTCTAAATATAAAAACAAAAAACACGTACAACTTAACGTCGTACGTGTTTCAGTAAATTAAAAGTGCCCAGAACAGGAATCGAACCTGCACTACCTTGCGATAACCAGATTTTGAGTCTAGCGCGTCTACCAATTCCGCCATCTGGGCTTTTCAGCTCAAAGCATTCTTGAAGTTTGCTAAGACAGGTATAGAGATTAGCCTCTGCTAACCAATCCGCTTTCAACGGGCTGCAATATTACGGCAACATTATAACTCAACCAAAATCCTATCTAAATATTTTTTCTGGTAATAGTATTCTTTTACTTGCAACAACTCTTTTTCGGAAGAAATACCTTCTTGATAATTTGTAATAATTTGTTTAACAGGCTCATATATTGTTTTTTCTAAGACAGTAATCGAATTTTGAATGCTTTGCCTGGTTGCCGCATCATCGGCATCCATTAATAATTCGTTCAAATCCATTACTTCCATTAAGAAATCGGGTGATAATTGGTACTTTTCTTCCTCCTCTAACAAACCTTTTTCAATTAAAACATATTTAATCAAGGCCTGCTCATCCCCAAAGATCTGATAGGCTTTATTTACCTGGGCCGAAATTGCCAAGATCCGCTCTTTTTCTTCTGCCGATACATGCGCAAAAAAATCTGGATGGTACTGGCGACTTAATTGATAAAACCTTTTTTTTACCAAAACCTGGTCTGGTTTGAAAGAAATTGGTATTTGATATAATTCAAAATGATTCATTCGTTGGTTGTATTATCTGAAAAGCCAGGTTCAAAATGGCTTATCTTGCAAGGCAAATCTAACACAATGCTTGTTATAGGACTTATTAGAGAGGGAAAAATTCCATCAGACAACCGGGTAGCATTAATTCCAGCCCAATGCAAATGGCTGGTTTCGCATTTCAGTGATATTCAAATTAAAGTTCAAAGTTCTTCGAATAGATGTTTTAGTGATCAGGAATATCGTCATGCCGGTATTGAAATTGTTGATGATCTGCAAGATTGTAATTTGTTATTAGGGATTAAAGAAGTACCGATTCCACAACTAATTGCGCATAAAAAATATATCTTCTTTTCCCATACCAAAAAGAAACAATCCTATAATCAAAAACTCATGCATGCCATGATGGATCTGGGTATTACGTTGATAGATTATGAGTGTTTTGAACATAAAGATGGACAAAGAATTATTGGCTTTGGATTTTTTGCAGGAATTGTTGGGGCGCATAATGGTATAATGACCTATGGAAATCGCACTGGTGCTTATAAAATTGGAAGAGTGGGCGATGTGAAAGATTATCGTGAATTAATTCACACTTATTTCGGACTGAAACTGCCCCCTATTAAAATTGTGGTTACGGGTAGTGGGAGAGTTGCTCATGGGATCGTGGAGATCATGAACTTAATGGATGTGCAGGAAGTTGATGCGGATGAATATCTGTCACGCGAGTTCGACTATCCCGTGTATACGCATTTAAAAGGTGCCGATTTATACCGCCATAAAATCAATGGCAACTATTCGAGAATTAATTTTCACGAGCATCCGGAACAATATGAATCCTTATTCAAGCCCTATCTTTCTCAAACTGATATTCTAATGAATGGGATTTATTGGGAGCCTAGGATACCTTCTTTTTTTAAAATGGAAGATCTGTCATCGGCCGATTTTAGAATCCAGGCTATCGCTGATATTACAGATGATAAAAATGGTAGTATACCCTGTAATCTGGGCGATGCAACAATTGACGATCCAATCTATGGGGTGAATAAATTCAAGTTCCATAAAACAGCCCCTTACCTTGCTGATAGTATTGATATGATGGCTGTTGGTAATCTTCCAAATGAACTGCCACGCGATGCTAGCAGGTTTTTTGGAGAACAACTGATCAAGTATATTCTGAATGATATACGACTCGGTGGGTCAGAAACAATTTCTAAAGCTACTATTTTAAGTGATGGTAAACTGACTGAATCATTCAGTTACCTAAGTGATTACGCTGCCCATTAGTCCAACGCACTTGGCATTTTTTCTCGTCCACTCTTAAATTCATCGAAGGAGAAAATGGCATTGATTTGAAAATAGTTCTTCCAAGTCTGATTGGTTCCTCCTGCATTGTCAAATCGATTAATATATCCACCTAAAAATGTAATGTTCTTATTTAACTCATAACCTCCCCCAAAGAAGATTCTATTTTGTTCTAAATAGGGAGATTCATTATTGATCATTACTTCATTAGATATAGATAGGAACCAGGTTTTCGGATCAATCTTTTTATGATTCAAAGGGATAATCGAATTGAACCGATATCTAAATCTGTTTTTATAACCTGTTGATGTAAATCTTTGTTCGATCCTATACCGGTGTTCAATTTTTACCCTGTTAATATTATTCTCTAAAACAAATTGTTCCCAAATTCTAAATTCATTATTCTGTATCGATCCTTTGAAGTCCCCCGCAACTAAAGGGTCGTAGGTCATATAATGCCCCATTGCCAGCATTGCCGAAAAACTCTTCGGAAAATTATAACCAATCCCAGCCTTGTATTCATAATAGGTGAAATCTTTATACAAATGCTGCGACCTTACCTGAACCTCTGCCATGGTGAACAACTTCCTATTAAATGTAAGCTTACCTGTTAAAACATTCCAAGTGCCTAATCCACTGGTTTGCGCACTTGATTGTATAGAATAAAAAAGAGTCATCAAAATGATAACTCTTTTTAAAAAATGCTTACAATTCATTTCAAATATTTTCGCGCTATAAATAATGGAACCATTGTTTATTTGGATCCCAGCTTTCAAATGCTTTTGCAACAGCTGTCAGGAAAGATGCCCCAATACTTCCATCTACAATTCTATGATCATAGCTGAGAGATAAGTACATCATATGCCTGATGGCAATGGTATCGCCTTCTGCAGTTTCAATAACCATCGGTCTTTTCTTGATGGCACCTACTGCTAGAATTGCTACTTGTGGTTGTGGAATGATCGGGGTGCCCATCAAACTTCCAAATGTTCCTACATTGGTTAATGTAAATGTGCCACCGGTGGTATCATCTGGTTTTAGACGATTATTTCTTGCCGCATCAGCCAATCCATTTACGGATTTACTTAATCCAACAATATTTAATTGATCGGCCCCTTTAATTACCGGAACAATCAAATTGCCGGATGGTAATGCTGTAGCCATCCCAATATTAATATCTTGTTTGATGATAATATTGTCGCCATCAATCGAACAATTCACTAAAGGGAATTGCTTGATCACTGCAGCAATACACTCCACAAACATGGGCGTGAATGTGAGCTTCGTGCCTTCTCTTTTTTCAAAATCAACCTTCACTTTTTCACGCCATTTTACCATATTGGTTACATCGGCCTCTGTGAAACTGGTAACATGGGGACTAGTATGCTTACTGTCTACCATATGCTTGGCGATCAGTTTACGCATCCGATCCATTTCTATGATCTCTGTACTGCCGCTTAAGGTTACAGATGCTGGGTCTGAGAACTTACCACTATAAGTACTTGGCTGATAACTTGCTGTTATGATCGGACTATCACTGAACGCTTCAGGTGCTGCTGTTTCAATTGTTGATTGAGTCTGCGGCTGAGGCTGCGGAGCTGCGGCTAAAGGCGTAACAGTTGGCTCCGGTATAAATGCTGGATATTCAGTTGGTTTTGGGAAACGCACATTTTCCGCAACAATTGGTTTCGGTTCTGGTTTGGGAACCTCAGCAATTGGAGCAGCTATAGAAGTAGCAGATACCTGATCCTGTGCTATTGGTTGTTGTGTATATACTGGTGCCTGATAAACGGGTACTTTACCTGCTTTTCTATCGGCTACATATTGCAATACATCTTTTTTAGAGACCCTGCCATCATTGCCGGTGCCTGGAATTCTTTCCAGTTCACTTAAACTAATGCCTTCACTATTGGCAATATTCAATACCAA
>CAIJLK010000122.1 GCA_903821465.1 uncultured Bacteroidota bacterium
AATGTTTTGGGAGGAGTTGTATATTCGTTTAAGTAAATCGCCTGATTCATGAATGAATATTTATTGAAATATCTGGTTTTATATAAAAATCTGTCCATCCCTAAAATTGGAGTTTTTACAATTGAGGACTTAAGTGCCCAGATTGATGGCACCAATCACTTATTATACCCTCCCTCACAGGTCATCCGTTTTAAACAAGAAATGGTTGCCCCAGACAGGAATTTCTATGATTTTATGGTTTCTGAATCTGGATTAGATTTGGTAGATATAATAAGCAGATTAAAGCTGATCTCACTTCAAATTTTATCAGAAGCTAAGGAAAATAAAGGTGCCATCATAGAAGGTATTGGAACCATTAAACAAGAATCTGCCGGGCATTTATTGTTTTTTCCTGAAAGACCGCTTGAATATTTATATCCACAAGTTAAGATCGAGAGAGCGATTGCTTTGGCCAAATCAGAAAGTATGAAACAGGTTCCTTTCAAAACTCATGAACTTGAAGGAGATGAACTTAAAGAATTTTTAGGCCAGGATATTGATGTTGAAGGCAATGATAACTGGTGGATTTATGCGGTTGGGTTACTTATATTAGGTATTGGCGCCCTCTTATTTTATTACGTGTAATGCTTCTTAATTTATTGTAGAATCCATGACGAACGATTTGACCATTCACTATTCAGCATGTCCGGTTTGTAACTCAGATGCCATACTTAAAGTTTTAGATATTCAAGACTATACCGTAAGTCAGGAAATTTTTGAGGTATGGCACTGTGCTCAGTGTAGTTTCCGTTTTACGCAAAATATTCCGATTGCATCTAAAATCGGACCCTATTACCAATCAGCCAACTATGTATCTCATTCCGATACGCAAGAAGGTTTTATTCATCGTGCCTATCATCTAGTAAGAAATTATACATTAAAAGTTAAGCGTCAATTAATTCAGAATGCAACTGGTAAACAAACAGGTGCGCTATTGGATGTGGGAGCTGGTACAGGTGCTTTTTCAAAAGCAATGAAAGAGGCTGGGTGGAAAGTAACCGGATTAGAACCTGATGATACTGCAAGAAAAAATGCCTTGGAAATAAATGGATTAGAACTTATTTCTCCAGATAATTTATATCATTTACCTGCTGCTAATTTTGATGCCATCACCATGTGGCATGTATTAGAACATGTGCATGATTTACATGGGTATCTTGAAAAATTTCATACTATTCTCAAGCAGGAGGGTAAATTAGTGATTGCTGTTCCCAACTATACCAGTTACGATGCAAAAGTTTATCAGCAATTTTGGGCTGCTTATGATGTGCCTAGACATTTATACCATTTTTCGCCCCACAGCATGGCTCAATTAGCCGCCAGTAAAGGGTTTCGTATTGCTTCTGTAAAACCTATGTGGTTTGATAGTTTCTATGTTGCTATGCTCAGCGAACAATATAAAACCGGGAAGAATCAATACATTAACGCAGTATGGAATGGATTGATATCTAATTTAAAGGCCCTATTCGATCACAAAAAATGTAGCTCGGTCATTTATATTTTAGAAAAAAAATAATGCTAATTAAATTTTATTTCAAATAATACAGGCCAGTTTTTTCCTGTGACATAAAAAGTCTTTTTCTCAGCATTATAGGCAATTCCATTCAATACATTATTTTTTATGTCTAAGTCACTATGGTTATGACTATTTTTTATAAGTTCTGTCATGTCGGCTTTTGCTTCAACTAAACCTGTTTGTGTATTGATCTTGATGATGTAATTCGTAAGCCAAATATTTGCATATAAGTATCCATCCACATATTCAAGCTCATTCACACTATCAACATATCCATTATTATTTTGAACACCCAATGTTCTTTCGATTTTAAAGGTCTCAGGGTTCACGAAATAAATATTACTACCACCAGTGTCAATGATTAGATATTTGCCATCAGTAGTCATTCCCCAGCCCTCATATGGCCATTCAAATTCCTGGGGAAGCTTATTGAAATTCATATCATACACAAACACTTTATGTTCCTGATAAGTAAGCTGGTAAATTTTATTATTCAATACTGCGATTCCTTCTCCAAAATATTGATCGCCGAGTTTAAATTTCTTTTCTACTTTACCCGTATTTAAGTTTGTTTTTAAAAGATAACTAGTTCCTTTTTCGCCCGTACTCTCTAAAAAATTTCCATTCAACCAGATCAATCCTTCTGTAAAAGAACTGCTATCATGCGGAAATTCATTAATGATCGTATACGTTAAATTTGCAGGTGTTGGAATAGTTCCACTGGTTGATTGATTTTCTTGGTTGTTAGTAGAATCTTTGCAAGACCCTAATAAAACAACTATCAATAAAATGCTAACAATTCTTTTCATCATCTTTTTTTGAAACTGATATCATTAAAAATAGAGTAGGAGCATGTCGGCTGCTTTCTCTCCCATGATCGACGTAAGTGCAACCCCCATTCCATTACAGGACACAACAGCATAAACATTTTTATCTAACTGAGTAATGAGGGGCTTTTTATTTTCAGTGAAACCCATGATACCGCAATAATGGTTTTCAATGGTATATTTATAAATGGGATCAATATGTTCTTTTAAAAATGCAATCAATTTATTTTTAATGAACTCCGATCCTGTAATATCTGTAGTGTATTCTGCTTCTAAATCTGCATTGCGTGCACCGCCTAATAAAATTCGGCCTTCTAAATTGCGCCAGTAATAAAATCCTTCATCAAAATGAAATGTACCGCTAAGTTTTAATTCGGGTATTTCTGATGTTACTATAACCTGACCTCTTGCTGGTGTTATATTTAATTCAGGTGCAATTTCATTGCTGTAGCCATTGGTGCAAAAAAGTAATTGATTAGAGGTGAATCTAATTTGCTGTTTGGTGTAGACAAACATTCCATCCAAACTTCTTTCCCAGGATTTGACCTCAATGCCATTTAAAATAGTTACTCCAAAGGATTGAACTTTTTGAATAAGTGCGCTAACTAATTTTCCGCTATGTAAACCAGATTCTAAAGTATTTTCAATCATTGCGTCAAAGCCGATTAACCCTTTTTCTTTGATTGCTTCATCTCTTCTTACAAAAGTCTGATCTTTCTCAGTGATCTTTTTTAATTGTTCATTCAGCCAACTGATTTTTTCATCTAGTTGATCAAAATATTTATAGTCCTTATTGATCAATTCATATCCGCCACAATTATCTAAATCAATTTGGTTGGCGCTGAAATAATCTTTAATTCTTTCTAATCCATTGAACCGCATTTTAACTATTTCGAGGGTTTCCTCTAAGCCCATTGTTTCAATGTCGTGTAGAATTTCGGTGGGACTTCCAAAACAAGAGAATCCGGCATTTCTGGTGGAAGCACCTAAGGGCGTAATGTTTTTTTCAAGAATGGTTATGCGTAAAGAGCTGTTTTTTAATTTCAAATGTAGGGCAGT
>CAIJLK010000123.1 GCA_903821465.1 uncultured Bacteroidota bacterium
AAGAAGAAATTCGAAAAATCTAAGGCTTTATTACAATTAAGAGAGCGTCAAGCTTTTATCAAGCCGTCTGTTAGACGTCGTGGTGAGGTTTTGAAAGCAATCTACAAGCAGCAGATCGCAAGCGGAAAGATCGAAGGGTAATTTTCCTTCATCACAATATTTTAGAGTAGTCTGAGGTTATATCTTTAGACTACTTTTTTATGTCCATAACTGAATACAGACAAATAGCACCCTTTTTAGATTACCTGCAATTCGAGAAGCGTTATTCCCGCCATACCAGCATTGCCTATCAGACCGATCTGGAGCAATTCTTTCAATTTCTTAAAGTTCAATACGATGAAATTCCCCCGACTGAACAGATCAGTGCCATGTTTGTAAAGAGTTGGCTGGCCGATATTAAACGCAATCAAGCGGGGATCAGTGCCAAATCGCTCAATCGTAAGATCTCTACTCTAAAATCTTTTTTCAAATACCAATTGAAAACTGGTTTGATAGAAAAAAGTCCCATGGGTAGTATTGTATCACCCAAAATGAGTAAGCGTTTACCCGTGTATGTGGAGGAGAAAGAAATGCATACTCTTTTCGATTATGTTGCGTTCCCTGATACTTGGCAGGGTAGGACGGAGCGGTTGGTGATGAAATTATTTTATCAGACCGGAATGCGATTATCGGAACTGATCAACTTAAAAGAAGCACAGCTTGATCTTTCAGGCAAGCAGGTGAAAGTATTAGGTAAGGGTAATAAGGAACGGATCATTCCAGTAGAATTGGCTTTATTAGTTGATCTGAAACAATATGTCAACGATAAGCCTGAGCGATTGCCAGGCATTGAGCAGCTTTTTGTATCAACCAATGGTAAACCCCTGCAAGCTCGTTCGGTATACAGCTTTGTCAAGAAGAACCTTGCACTGGTTACTACAGTTCAGAAAAAGAGTCCGCATATTCTCCGTCATAGTTTCGCCACACATTTAATGAATAATGGAGCCGATTTGAATGCGGTTAAAGAGTTATTGGGTCATAGTAGTCTGGCTGCAACACAGATCTACACACACAATACAATCGAAAAGCTGAAAGAGGTATTTAATAAGGCGCACCCAAAGGCATAGCGGTTTCGAAAGACGGAATTTATACACTGTTAAAACTTTAAAAAAGGGTATTTAATTCTGGGTATTTGCGATAATTTAATTTAACTTGTAAACAGAAAATTGACGCTGGTAAATGGATTCCGGCGATGAGTTCTTTCACATATTTTTTATTAATTAACCGTTTAAACGTGAGTTGCTATGAACGTTAACATTCAGACAGTGCACTTTGATGCAGACGACAAGTTGGTGGATTATGTTACCAAGAAAGTAGAAAAGCTGAACACATTTCATGACCAGATTTTAAAGGTTGATCTCTTCTTGAAATTAGATAATGTGGTTCACTCCATCAAGGATAAGATTGTTGAAATAAAAGTGCATGTGCCGAAGCATGATTTCTTTGTAAAAGCGTCTTCTAAATCTTTTGAGGAATCATTTGACAATGCAATGGATTCAATCGTTTCACAGATAAAAAGAAAAAAAGATAAGCTTGCCGCTTAAAAAGCTACCTGCCCCCCGAGCATTCGGGGGGCTTTTTTGTGCCTATAACCGTTTTTTTTAAGATATTTTTTTTGTCTATAAGCCGCGTAAACATTGATGTATTGACCATTTACATCCTGGGTTGATCACATACTGTTGAAAACTGTTTTAAAATTCTTGCTTCAAAATTTTGCCGAATAAAGTTTTCCATTACCTTTGCCATCCCAAAAAAATGGGATAGTTCTTTATGTTAATGCCGAAGTAGCTCAGTTGGTAGAGCAGCTGATTTGTAATCAGCAGGTCGCGGGTTCGAGTCCCATCTTCGGCTCAAGTTTGCATAGTTGATCCTGCAGGGGAATCTAATTTCTCTTCAGATAGG
>CAIJLK010000124.1 GCA_903821465.1 uncultured Bacteroidota bacterium
AAATAGTAATCAGACAATCTGGTACTATTACTTTGTGATCCCCCTCTTGAAGCTCTGTACTCAACTCCATTACCTGGATTTGCATCACTACGATATCGCTGATCGATTACCGCATATTGGTTACCAGAACCTTCCATATTTCTAATGTAATAATCCTGACCATCAATAATTTTATTGCCCTTTGAACCATTAAAAGATGCACTTAGATCAATTGTTTTATAATTCAAGTAAAGACCAAATCCATAAGTATATTTTGGATAAGGGGTACCAATAACATTTTTATCAGCGTCATTGATGATACCGTCACCATTCGTATCCTTGAAATACATATCACCTGCTCTAAGTGGTGTAGTTGAATAGGTTGAGATAGGAAAGCCTAGTAAAGTATAACCAGCTGGGAATTTATTTCCATTTGCTTTATATACAATCTGATCTGCATTAACATTGGCAAGATCTTTTTCTGTTACCATACCTGCAACCTGCAATCCGAAGAATGAACCAACTGGACTACCTTCTCTGGTAACGTGAGTGATATAACTTCTTTCAGCACCATTGATTTGAATTTCACTAGCTCCACCAAGACTTACTACATTATTTTTATTAGCAGTAACATTTCCGCTTACACTTAAATTAAAATCTTTTGAACGTACTACTTTAAAATCTAATTGTAAATCAAAACCATTGTTTTGGATATTTGAATTACGTAAATTGGTTAAAATAGAAGTGGCACCAGATAATGATGAAATACTTTGGTTGTACAATAAATTAAACGACTTTGACCTATAATAGTTGAATATTACTGATAATCTATTATCGAGCATACTAGCATCTAATCCGAAATTGTATTGAGAAGTTGATTCCCATCCAAGTTTTGAATCAGTAATTCCACCTGCCCATGTTGCATTATAAACTGAACTTCCAATAACTTGTCCACCAGAACCAGTTACACCTTGCTCATATCGGTAATTACCAATATTATTATTGCCTGTTAATCCCCAACTTGCTCTTAATTTTAAAGTTGAGTGCTTACCTAACCAATCTTTATAAAACGACTCGTTCGATAATGTCCATCCTGCTGACACTGATCCAAAATTACCCCAACGATTTTGTGGGCCAAAACGAGATGATGCATCTGATCTGAAAGATCCAGTTAAGAAATAGCGGCTATTATAACTATAAACAACTCTACCTAAATAGGAAAGCAAAGTAGTAGTTGATTTACCTGTTCCTCCCAAGCGATAGAAGTCGCCCAAAACAGAACCACCATTTGTAATTTCAGGAACTAAATCATTCGTATAATTTTTCGTACCTACGGCAACAATATCAGTATTGGTTTCTTGAGAAGAATATCCCACCAATCCATCAATTCTATGTTTACCGAATTGCTTTTTATAATTCAAAGTAAACTCACCTAAAATGTCCTGGCTAGCTAAATTCTGTGCAGAAGAATTAGCAGCCAGAATTGATTGTGTAGATCCTGGAGGATTGATACCACTACTTAAATTAGTTGGATAATAGTATTCATATTTTTCATTGTAAGATCCACCACCAATATTAATTTTGGCAGAGAGATCCTTCATCAGTTGATAAGTAGCATTTACATTATAAGTAGCTCTTGTTCCTTTACGGGTAATATTAACTCTTTGCGCTAAAGCCAAAGGATTTTCAATACCCTGGAAAGCATAAGCATATCCGTCTGTTTGAGCACCAGCACCTTTATCAGCAGTAGCTAATGTGCCGTCAGCGTTATAGGCCGGGAAAATTGGCATATACACCAATGCACCTAAGATAGGACCATTATTAAAACGTCCTTCCTGTACTTCACGATTCACTGTATTTGTAACAAATACACTTGATGAAACTTTTAATCTTTTGTTTACATCAGCATCAATATTTGCTCTCAGATTTATTCTTCTCTGATAAGTGCTATTTAAAATTCCGGGCTGATCCAAATATCCACCACTAATTAAATAACGTGTTCCTGCATTACCGCCAGAGAAAGAAAGGTTATGTCTTTGCACCATAGCATTTTGATACAAAACATCTTGCCAATCTGTATTATATTTTGGTTGAATAATTTTTTGAGATGGGAAATCATATAAATCTTTCAAAATACAAACTGAACAACCAGTGGCAGTTTGACCAGATTTAGTAACCCTGGTTGCATTATCATCAGAATAAAAACTATCGTTCCAAGTAACTCCTTTAGAAAGCAATATGTCTTTATAGTTTGAATTTCTTCCTTCCACAAATAAATCAGCAAATTGTGTTGAATTCAGCAAGTCAACTTTATGGGCTAAGGACTGACTGCTAAACTGATAATCATACGTAAAAGTACCTTTACCAGCTTTTCCTCTTTTAGTTGTAATTAATACAACTCCAGCAGAAGCTCTTGAACCATAAATGGCCGCAGATGCAGCATCTTTTAATACTTCAATTGATTCGATGTCTTCTGGATTGATAAAAATATCATTACCTGAAGTTGAAGGGTTATAACCATTGGTAGCATTAGCCCCATTACCCTGACCTTGGCTAATATTTCCACCCATAGCATAACCATCTACCACATATAACGGCTCAGAACTTGCATTGATAGAACCTATTCCTCTTACACGTAATTTGGCTCCTGAATATGGAGCACCACTTACTTGTGAAACTTGCACACCTGCAATCTTACCTACCAAAGCCTGACTTAAAGTAGGACTTGATAAATTTAATTCACTTGCTTTTACACTTGAAATTGAACCTGTTAAATCGCTTTTACGTAAGCGCTGATAACCGATCGTAACTTCTTCTAATTGATTTACGTCTTCTTTTAATTTGATAGTCATTCCTCCTTGTGTAGCAGGAATTTCTTGTGATAGAAAACCTACATAACTAATTACAAGAATTGTACCTTGATTAGTTTCTACAGTAAAACGCCCATTTGCGTCAGTTGCAACACCCTTCTTAGTGTTTTTAATTGCAACACTTACACCCACTAACGGATGGTTGTTTTCATCGGTAACAATACCTGTAATTTTAATTGCTGCATCGCTTAGATTATTATAATCGCTTGCTTGCACAAAATTTGATGGTATACTAAATATACCAACTGCTAAAAATAAGCAGAGCACTTTACCAAATACACTTATCTTTTTCATAAGCTGATTTGGTTGTTTTCTTTCTTGCATGATGATCCTGTTTTGGTTATTGAGATTTAAATTTTTTGTTTTTATTATATGTTTACCAGTTTACCGTTAGTAAATTTGAATTGCTCTTTTTAGAGGAAGACACCGCAATTCCTTTGTTATACCGGTTATTAAAAAAGCTGAATCCTTCTAATTCATCTTGCCTACTATTGATATCTATTACTTTAATTACAGACTCGCTACCTGTGGCAATAGATTTTTCAAGATCTAAAAACGTGAATCGCCATTTTCTTCCCTCTACTTGGTTTTGTATCAGTACCAAAACACCTTGATCTGCCATCCAAAAAAGATTTTGCACCCAAGGTGAACAACGAAATTTCTTAAACAGCACACCCTTTTCAGAACTACGTTTTGCTGTCTTAAGTACATTAGGATCATATAATCTTACTTCATTATTTTTCCCGCCATAATCAGCTGTAGCCACATACCATTTATTCTGGTAACGCACATATTCAGGTCTTGTTCCCTGAATACAAGTATCATCATCGATTGTATTTATAAGATTTCCATCAAGTGTTTTAGTTTTTTGCAATCCTTCCCAGTTAATACAATAAATAACAGCTCTCCACAAGCTTCCTTCTTTATTCAATCGAATACTATTTCCAATAAATACAGGCAAATTTTTATGAAAGGCAATTCCAGTAGGATGATTAATGATATCAGAATCATGTATGGTGAGTTTCATTTCATGATGCTGGTAAACCAAACTGTCGCCACTTAATTGATATTCACGAATCATTCCAACTTCGCGATCTCCATATAAAAACACTTTACTGTTTTGAATAGAAACTCCCTGACATGCACCTAAAGAATCAATGGTTTGTTCCTGCTTAATTTGCATAGTTTTTTCACCAACGAATGAGCTGGCTACTAAAGTGGAAATTATTAGGATGACAAAAAAGAGTCTCATAGTTTGTTTAGGTTTTTTACTGAATGATATTGCATACAAAACTTGTCGACTTATTTATGGGTCAATCGGTTCATTCGGATTGATATGTAATGCTTCAATTAAGGGGTAAAACTCAAGTGCAGTTTCTGACAACCGCTTGCCGTTTTTATAAGGCGCTTCATTCAATTCCTTCATACAACGAGGTATCATACCTGCAATCATAAAACTCTGTCCCTTAGTAGTACAGGTAATGGCAGCTTTTTCAAATGGCATCCCATAGCGAAAAATCAATCTTACCGTATTTCGCATATTGGTTGTAGTATGTCTAGCATGGGGATCAATAATGATCGCACTTGCAGGAATACCCAGTTTTTCGATTAAATATTTTTTCTGTTCTGTAGCTTCACAGAATGGTGTTTTATAGGGATGAACTCTCCCACCAGAACTAACAATAAAAGGTGCTAGCCCTTGCTTATACAAAAGCGCTGCCAATCTACATCGCAACATTCCTTCAGCGCTTAATGCCATTTTCGGATCATCCGGGCCAGCTCCCGGAATCATAATCACAGAATATTTATAGTCTGCCCATTTAATGTTTTTTATTCTCTCAACTGCTAACCTGTTTTCGCCCTTTGCCATTGGTTCAAAATCAGCTGCTTGTTCTCTTTCATTCATTTCTAAAAAATGAAGTGCACAAGAAACTGAAGGCGTGAAAAATAATTGATTCAATTTATTTTCTAAAGCAACCACTGAAGAAGCATTATATAAAAATCCTGCATAGCCTGCAGAATAAGCAGCGGGATTCTTTGAATCTCTGATACTTAAACTGATTGAATCTATATTAGGATAATTAGGTTTGTTGCCGCCCGCATAAACACCAATACAATAATTGACTCCTAATGCATCCTGCTCCCAGGCTTTTACTAAAAACTCTTTGGGAGAAGCATTTTGGAAAAGCACATAACAACCTGAAGGGATCAAATGATTTTGGACTAGTTTACCTAAGGCATTTTGTGGTTGATACAAAATCGATAGCCGATCGCCAATCAATTTGATTTCAGCATCAGAAAATTTCATTCGATTTATATAGCATTGAACGTCTTTGCCACATCCATTATACGAAGCGGATAAAGAATCAGACTTTAGCTTAGCAATAGAAATGAGAACAGAATCTTTTATAAGCAATTGTTTAACCTCAGGCAACTCCTGCATTAAGGTTAATAAGTAATAATTTTTTGACTGAATAATACTCTTACCTGTAATCAATTGATAATTTGCAATTGGCTTCAGTTGTTGTGCATGTACTACAGAACTTAACAGCATTAGTAAGAATAATGCTGTATAATTTTTTAAAATAATTCGTTGGGGCATTCCTAAAAATTTAGGCCGCAATGTTTACTTTTTAAAATTCAAATCAAATACCTCTAACCCCAATTAATAATTTGTTAGCAATAGGGCAACATTTTTTTAATACTTGATATTGAATAAAAAAAAGTACTTTTTAAAGCTGATAATTTTAAAAATTGTTCAATTAATAATACTTGTTATCATATTATTTAGTTAATAAAAATTAGTTTTATTCAAAACCAAATACATGTATTTAAATAAAAACATATTCTTTTATATTTTGTTATTTGCTTGCAATTTTTCGCAAGCACAAGAGCTTAGTAGTATAGAAAAAAATCGAGTGGTACTTCCTAATGGTTGGTCATTAACCCCAGTAGGCAAAAGCATTCCACTAGGCGACCTGCCATTAAATATTGCAGTTAGTAAACGTCATAAATATGCAGCAGTAACTAATAACGGACAAAGTTTACAGTCCATTCAATTATTAGATGCTAAGAAAGATATTGAATTAGATAAAGTATTTGTAAGTAGGTCCTGGGGTGGATTGGTATTTAGTGCAGATGAAAAGTCGCTTTATGCATCTGGGGGTGACAATAATTGGATTTTACATTATTCAATTACAAATAATAAATTAATTATAACAGATACTATCAAATTGGGAAATGCATGGTCCAAACAAAAAAATGCTACCTCGATTTCACCTACTGGAATTGCTATAGATGATGTAAAACAAGTTTTGTATGTTGTAACTAAACAAGACGATTGTTTATACTTAATTGATTTGAAAACCAATTCTATTCAACAAAAAATTGATTTAGGATCTGAAGCTTATACATGTTTATTATCATCAGATCAATCTAAATTATATATCAGCCTTTGGGGAAAAGATAAAGTTGTTGTTTTTGACACTAAGAAAAATCAGATTGTTGATTCAATACCGGTGGGCGACAATCCAAATGATTTATGCCTTTCAAATAACGGAAAATTACTTTTTGTATCAAATGCAAACGACAATACAGTTTCAGTGATTGACCTGAAAAGATCTTCTGTTCTAGAAATCCTGAATACAGGTGTATATCCTACTCAACTGAGCGGTTCAACAAGTAACTCTGTTGCCATCACCAATGATGATAAAACCTTGTATGTAGCTAATGCAGATAATAACTGTCTTGCTGTATTTGATGTAAGCAAACCTGGAGCTAGTCATTCGTTAGGATTCGTCCCAACAGGATGGTATCCAACTGTTGTCCGCGTGATAGATAAGAAACTATTTGTAGCAAATGGGAAAGGTTTCTCATCACTTCCCAACCCTTATGGACCAAATCCAATTAGCAAAAAAGAAGCAGTCTTGTTACATGGTGGAGATACCTCAAAACCAAAATTAGTACAATATATTGGCGGATTGTTTTTAGGAACACTTAGCATTTTACCTCAGCCAACAGAAAAAGATTTAGCTATTTATAGCCAAGCAGTTTATCATAATACTCCCTTTAATGTTGTTCAGGAAAAGTTGGCATTGGGAGAAGAAAATAACCCTATACCGAGAAAAATTGGCGATAGTTCGCCCATCAAATATGTTTTCTATATTGTAAAAGAGAACCGGACTTACGACCAAGTTTTATCAGACATGCCGCAGGGAAATGGCGATACAAGTTTACTATTATTTGGAAGACATATCACACCAAATCATCATGCACTAGTTGATAATTTTGTTTTATTAGATAATTTTTATGTGGATGGCGAAGTAAGTGCAGATGGACATGATTGGTGTATGGGTGCATATGCCACTGATTATATGGAAAAAAATTGGCCTACCAGTTATGGCAGTAGAGGTAAAGGAGCTGTTGGTAATACTGCTTTGAATAAAGTATTTATTTGGGATCAGGCAAATCGATTTAATGTATCGTTTCGAACCTACGGTGAATTCGTGAATGCCGATAATACACCAAGGATTCCAGTATTAAAAGACCATTATACTCCAGCTTATCCTACTGGCGATTTAAGAGATACAGATACTACGCGATATCGTATTTGGAAAAATGATTTTGATTCTTTAATGAAAGCAAATGCACTCCCAAGATTAAATACATTTAGAATGTTAAGTGATCATACTGAGGGTACAGCAGCTGGAAGACCTACTCCATATGCGCATGTGGCTGATAATGATTTAGCAATCGGGATGATGGTAGAACATATTAGCAAGAGTGAGATTTGGGAAAACACAGTAATATTTATTGCTGAAGATGATGCACAAAATGGACCAGATCATGTAGATGCTCACCGAACTACGGCTTATTTAGCAGGTGGTTATGTAAAGCGTGGTTTTGTAGATCATACCATGTATTCAACTTCTTCCATGCTTCGTACCATTGAGTTGATTTTAGGACTTCCTCCTATGAGTCAGTATGATGCAGCTGCAACACCTATGTGGCGTAGTTTTAGCAAAACAGCTACTAATACTATTTTTCAAAGCCTTCCATCGAATATAAATTTAAAAGATGTAAATCCAGGAGGAACAAAATTAGCGGCAATGGCAAAGGGATTAAATTTTACTGGTGTAGATCGAGTACCAGATGACATTATGAATACGATGTTGTGGAAAAGTATTAAGGGGGAGAATGCAAAAGTACCTGTACCCGTTCGTGCCGCATTTGTAAAAGCAATCAAAAATGCAGCACCTGAAGAGGATTAATAATCAATCATGAAAAAGCTGAATTTAAAATCTTGTTTAACGTTATATATTTTTTATTAAAGATCCCCTTCACAAAATAAATTTTATAAATAAATATAAAGCTCCGCAAAACAATTAGTTTGTATTATGGTTTAGTTAAATTTTTGCATCGTATAATTTTTTTCTAAAACTAAACACTCTAAACATGAGAAAACTCCCACTAGTTTTTTTATGCTTTATGTTGACTGTATGTCAACTTATGGCACAAACTAAAAACTTAAATGGTAAGGTAACAGATGAAAAAGGGATTCCAATTCCTAATGCCTCAGTTCTAATTAAAGGCACAACAATCGGGTCTGCAACAGGAAGCAACGGTACTTTCTCTTTGACGGCCCCGACTTTAGCAAAAACTCTAGTAATTTCTTCGGTAGGTTTCGGTTCAAAAGAAATCTCAATTGGAAACAAAAGCAGTTTTTCAATCTCTTTGCAATCTTCCACTCAAAATTTAGATGAAGTGGTTGTGGTAGCCTATGGTACTCAAAAGAAAGCTACATTAACGGGCGCTCAGTCAACAGTAAAAGGTGCAGAATTAGAAAACAAACCATTTACTTCTGTAGACAAAGCTTTACAGGGTTCAGTAGCAGGTTTACAATCTTCTGCAAGCTCTGGAGCACCTGGTGCTAGTCAAGCAATTAGAATCAGAGGGATTGGTTCTATATCTGCTTCTGCAGAACCATTATGGGTTGTGGATGGTATACCTATAAATTCAGGTACAGGATCATCCTTAGCTACAACTTCGAATTTTTTGAGCACAAGCAGATATATCATAAATCATAAAACAACCTATTATCAATTATTGCAGGAAGTACGAAATAATGATGAATGGGAAAATTGGATATTATTTATACTAGATGCAGTTGCTGAAACTTCTA
>CAIJLK010000125.1 GCA_903821465.1 uncultured Bacteroidota bacterium
GGAAAATATGGAACATCGTGGAGCCTGTGGTTGTGAAAACAATACAGGTGATGGAGCTGGTATCATGCTTCAAATGCCACATGAATTTTTCTTTGATGAATGTATTAATCTGGGCATTCATCTTCCTGCATATGGAAAATACGGCGTAGGATTTCTGTTCTTCTCAAAAGAAATTAGAGTTAGAGAAGAATGCCGCGACATATTTAACCGTGCTGCAGAAAAACTAGGATTAGAAATCTTAGGCTATCGAAAAGTTCCGGTAAACAGAACTGATATTGGGCCCACCGCACTTTCTGTAGAACCCTGTATGGAACAGGTTTTCATCGCTTGTCCTGATCATATTACTGATCCAGAAGCATTCGAAAGAAAACTATTTGTGCTGCGTAATTATGCTACACATACTATTCAAAATACAGTTACTAAAGATGAAGTTGGATTTTATCTTTCTTCCCTTTCATACAAAACAATCGTCTATAAAGGCCAGCTTACTAGCTTACAAGTTCGTGGCTATTTTCCTGACCTAAGCGATAAGCGCGTTGTATCAGCATTTGGCTTGGTACACTCTCGTTTTGCTACAAACACTTTCCCTTCTTGGAAATTGGCTCAACCATTCCGCTATATCGCACATAATGGTGAGATCAATACTTTACAAGGAAATCTGAACTGGTTGCGCACCAGTGAAAAAGGTTTTACCTCTCCCTACTTCAGCAAAGAAGAAATGGATATGTTATTACCGATCGTAACGGGGGGACAGAGCGATTCTGCCTGCCTTGATAATATGATCGAATTGCTTACCCTAACAGGTCGTTCTTTACCACATGTAATGATGATGCTTATCCCGGAAGCTTGGGATGGCAATGAAGACATGGATGCGATTAAAAAAGCATTCTATGAATTCCATGCATGTATGATGGAACCATGGGACGGACCAGCTTCTATTTCATTTACTGATGGAAAAATAATTGGTGCGACGCTTGACAGAAATGGCTTAAGACCCTCTCGATATTGTGTTACCAATGATGACCGTGTGATCATGGCATCAGAAACTGGCGTATTGCCAATTGATCCTGCAACGATTATTGAGAAAGGCAGATTACAACCGGGCAAGATGTTTGTGGTTGATATGGAACAGGGACGCATTATTAGTGATGATGAACTAAAGGCCGATATATGTTCTAAAAAACCTTATGCAGAGTGGCTAAATAAATATAAAATTCGTTTAGAAGAATTGCCTGAACCAAGAGTCATGTTTACACACTTGGAGTCAGATCAAATCTTCAAATATCAGAAGGGTTTTGGTTATTCTTCTGAAGACCTTGACAATATTATTTCTCCCATGTCAACCGATGGAAAAGAGCCCATTGGTTCGATGGGTACAGATACCCCATTGGCTATTTTGAGCGATCAACCCCAACATTTGAGTAGCTATTTCAAACAATTGTTTGCGCAGGTTACCAACCCTCCGATCGATCCGATCAGAGAAAGAATGGTGATGTCACTTGCCACATTTGCAGGTAGTACGGGTAATTTATTAGTGGAAGATCCATTAGCTTGTCACGTAGTTGCGCTCCAACAACCTGTGTTAAGTAGCTATGAATTAGAAAAGATCAGAAGTATTGATACCGGTGTGTTTCAGGCGAAAACATTACAAACATATTTTAGAGCAGATGGCAAACAGGGGTCTTTGAAAAAGGGATTGGACCGTTTATGTCGCTATGCAGTTGATGCAGTGGAAGATGGATTTGAAGTAATTATTTTAACTGATAGAGCCATTGATTCTGATCATGCTCCTATCCCATCTTTACTTGCTTGCGCTGCTGTACACCATCACTTAATTAGAAAAGGTTACCGCGGACAAGTAGGAATTATTGTAGAAGCGGGCGACGTTTGGGAAGTGCATCATTTTGCATGTCTGATCGGATTTGGTGCAACAGCCATCAATCCTTACTTAGCTATTTCTTCGATACGTGATATGAAATTAAGTGGCAGATTGGTTAGCAATCTGGATTCAGAATATTTGAAGAAGAATTATGTAAAAGCGGTGAATGATGGACTCTTAAAGGTCTTCTCAAAAATGGGAATCTCAACTTTACAATCTTATCAGGGGGCACAGATTTTTGAAATCATTGGTTTGAATAAAGAGGTGGTTGACGCCTATTTTACAGGTGCTACATCTCGTATTGCAGGAATGGGACTTGACGAAATTGCCAAAGAAACCCTTACCAAACATTTCTTTGCATTTAGCAGAAAAGAAATGCCGAACGACCGCTTACCTGTTGGCGGAATTTATCAGTGGAAAAGAAAAGGTGAGTTCCATCTATTTAATCCACAGACCATTCATTTATTACAGGAATCAACTAAAACAAATAGCTTCGAAACGTTCAAGAAATATACTAAGTTGGTGAACGACCAATCTGTGAAAGCTTGTACTATTCGTAGTCAGTTTCAATTCAAGCCTACCCGTCCTTCTATCTCTATCGACGAAGTAGAACCAGCAGCATCTATCTATAAAAGATTTGCATCTGGAGCGATGAGCTTCGGATCTATTTCCTGGGAAGCCCATACTACTATGGCTATTGCAATGAACCGCCTTGGTGGCAAAAGCAATACCGGCGAAGGTGGTGAAGATCCGATCCGCTTTAACCTGATGGAGAACGGCGATTCGATGCGCTCTGCTATTAAACAGGTTGCATCTGCAAGATTTGGCGTAACAAGTCATTATTTGACCGAAGCGGACGAACTACAAATTAAAATGGCACAAGGTGCAAAACCTGGCGAGGGTGGACAATTGCCGGGACATAAAGTGGACGATTGGATCGGAAGAACCAGACATAGCACACCAGGTGTTGGTTTAATATCTCCTCCTCCACACCACGATATTTATTCTATCGAAGATTTAGCTCAATTAATATTTGATTTAAAGAATGCCAATCGCGCAGCAAGGATCAATGTAAAATTGGTGTCAAAAGCTGGCGTTGGAACCATTGCTGCAGGAGTTACCAAAGCAAAGGCCGATGTGGTATTGATTGCAGGATTCGATGGTGGTACCGGAGCTTCTCCAATCAGCTCAATCAAACATGCTGGATTACCTTGGGAATTAGGTTTAGCAGAAGCTCATCAAACATTGGTAAAGAATAAGTTACGTAGTCGCGTTGTGGTTCAGGCAGATGGTCAAATGAAGACCGGAAGAGATATTGCCATAGCTGCATTATTGGGTGCTGAAGAATGGGGTGTTGCTACAGCTGCACTGATTGTGGAAGGTTGTATCATGATGCGCAAATGTCATTTAAATACCTGTCCAGTGGGCGTTGCTACACAGGATCCGGAATTGCGTAAACGCTTTAAGGGCGACCCAGATCATATCGTAAATTTCTTCAAATTTATGACCCAAGAACTGCGCGAAATCATGGCTGAACTGGGTTATAAGACAGTGAATGAAATGATTGGTCAGGTACAGAATCTTGAAATGAGAGAAGGCATTACACATTGGAAATATAGCAAGCTCGATTTATCTCCTATTTTATATAAGCAACCCGCTGATGAGTCAACTGGACTATATAAAACCGAAGAACAGGATCACGGCTTAAGCGGAGTATTGGATTGGCAGCTTTTAAAAATTGCACAGAAGGCCATTGATACACAAGAACGTGTTCAAGGAGATTTCTTGATCAAGAATACGGATCGTACTGTAGGAACGATCGTATCAAATGAGATCACTAAGAAATATAAAGCGGAAGGATTACCTGATGATACCATTCATTTTAATTATAGAGGCACTGCGGGACAGAGTTTTGGTGCATTTAATGCAAAGGGACTTACCCATGAATTAGAAGGCGATGCGAATGATTATTTCGGAAAGGGATTAAGTGGTGCTAAACTAATTGTGTATCCAGACAGAACCGCAACATTTGTTCCGGAAGACAATATCCTAATTGGCAATGTGGCTTTTTATGGAGCTACTGCCGGTGAAGCCTATATCAGAGGAAAAGCAGGTGAACGTTTTGGGGTAAGAAACTCTGGCGCAAAAGTGGTGGTAGAAGGTGTGGGCGACCATGGATGCGAGTATATGACAGGTGGTACAGTAGTGATACTTGGAAACACCGGACGCAATTTTGCAGCTGGCATGAGTGGTGGTATTGCATTTGTGTATGATGTTGATGGATCTTTTGCAAGTCGTTGCAATATGGAAATGATCGATCTTGATCCAATCGATCAGGATGATGCCATTGTATTGAACGACCTGATCTCTAAACACTATGCCTACACAGCAAGTTCGGTTGCAAAATTTGTATTGGGTGATTTTGAATCTCAACTGAAAAACTTCCTCAAAGTATTTCCGAAGGATTACAAGAAAGTATTGTCTGACAAAAAAGAAAAAATAGCCGGCTAGTCCGCCTAATTAGAAAAACCAATCTACTAAACCAACCAATATGGGTAAACCAACAGGTTTTATAGAATTCACAAGAGAATTACCTGGAAAAAGACCAGTAGCTGAGCGTATAAAGGATTATAAAGAATTTGTGGAACGTCTTCCTGATGAAAAATTAAACCAACAATCAGGCCGTTGCATGAATTGTGGGGTACCTTTTTGTCACAGTGGATGCCCTTTAGGCAATGTGATTCCAGAATTTAATGATGCCATTTTTAATAAGAGTTGGGAAGAGGCATATAGTATTCTAAGCTCCACCAATAACTTCCCTGAGTTTACAGGAAGAATTTGTCCAGCCCCTTGCGAAAGCGCATGTGTATTAGGCATTAACCAACCTGCTGTAACAATTGAGGAGATTGAAAAACATATTATTGAGATCGCATTTGATAAAGGTTTTGTAAAACCTCGCAAACCTAATGTGAGAACCGGCAAGAAGATTGCAGTGGTTGGGTCTGGTCCGTCTGGACTAGCAGCCGCAGCACAATTAAACTTCGCCGGCCATCAGGTTACTGTTTATGAAAGAGATGATGCGCCCGGTGGTTTATTAAGATATGGTATCCCTGATTTCAAATTAGAGAAATGGGTGATCGATCGCAGGGTTGCTGTAATGGAACTAGAAGGGGTTGTTTTTAAATGTAACAACAACGTAGGGGTTAATATTAGTATCAATGATTTGTTACGTGAAAATCATGCGATAGTTTTAGCTGGAGGTTCAACTATTCCACGTAACCTACCCATTCCAGGAAGAGAATTAAAGGGTGTTTATTTTGCGATGGAATTCTTAAAGCAACAAAACAAAAGAGTTGCTAATCGCCAGGTAGATGGAGAAGAGCTATTGGCTACAAACAAGAATGTGGTTGTCATTGGTGGTGGAGATACAGGAAGCGACTGCGTAGGAACCTCTAATAGACATGGGGCCAAAACTGTTACTCAATTCGAATTGTTACCCAAGCCACCCATCGGAAGAACAGATAATATGCCTTGGCCAACTTATCCTATGACATTAAAAATCACCTCTTCACACGAAGAAGGCGCTGATCGTTATTGGGCCATTGCAACCAAGAACTTTATTGGAGATGAAAATGGTAATCTAAAAGCATTGAATATTGTGGATTTGGAATGGACCATCTCTGCAGATGGGCGACCAGCAAAATTTGTTGAAAAAGAAGGCTCCGAAAGGGAGATCCCTTGCGAGTTGGCTTTATTAGCTATGGGATTTATGCATCCACAACATGATGGATTAATTAATCAATTGGGGGTAGAATTAGACGAAAGAGGTAATGTAAAAGCTACCGAACAAGCTTATCAAACCAATATCCAAAAAATATTCACTGCCGGAGATATGCGCAGAGGCCAATCATTAGTGGTTTGGGCCATTAGTGAAGGAAGAGAATGTGCCAGAAAAGTGGACGAATATTTAATGAATGGACACTCTTTATTAGAAACAAAAGATAGTAGTTATGTAATTAATAGCTAACTACATCAGCAATTCCTTGAAAGAAACCCGTTTGAAATTTTCAAACGGGTTTCTTTTTTTAATCCATCCAATCTAATATATGGACCTATTTTTTAGAGATCTAGCTATGAGAATTGACTTTTATACACATTATTATTAATTAAATATTATAAATAATTGTCCAAACTTCATTTTTTTTACTATTTTAGCAATAGATAATTAATATTAATTATAATTTTTATATCAAATATTTGCAATTGATGAAAAAGGTAACCCTTCAGCGCATATTACCCTTTACGATTTTACTGATCATTGCAGTTGCAGCGATCTTTGTACCTTCTTTGCCCTCTTTTTCAGATACTAGTAAATATAATTCCGCAGATATTACCTGGATGTTGGTTGCTACTGCCTTGGTTTTTTTGATGACTCCTGCCCTAGCCTTCTTTTATGGTGGCATGGTGCATCGCAAAAATATTTTGTCCACCATGATGAAAAGCATTGTTGCAACAGGGGTTGTTACAGTTGTTTGGGTAGTGGTTGGCTATAGTCTTTGTTTTGGCGATAGTATTGGGGGCTTTATTGGCAATCCTGCAACACATTTCATGTTTAAAGGAGTAGTCTCCGGAGCACCTTGGAGTTTAGCGCCTACTATTCCACTTGTTTTATTTTCACTTTTTCAATTAATGTTTGCCATTATCACCCCGGGTCTCGTAGTTGGTGCGGTTGCTGAGCGAATTCGTTTTACTTCTTATACCGTATTCATTTTGTTATTTAGCTTATTAGTATATGCACCTATTGCGCATTGGACTTGGCACCCTGATGGATTTCTCTTTAAAATGGGCGTATTAGATTTTGCTGGCGGTACCGTGGTACATATTTCTGCGGGCTGTGCTGCATTGGCCGGAGCGTTAGTGTTGAAGCGTCGCCAATCGCATATTGAGCAAAAAGAAATTCCTCCTGCAAATATTCCTTATGTATTGATCGGAACAGGTTTACTGTGGTTTGGATGGTTTGGTTTTAATGCAGGTTCTGCAGGTGCGGCTAATGCCCTTGCAGTATCGGCTTTCGCTACAACCAACACAGCTGCGGCTGCTGCAGGTTTATCCTGGATGTTCTTTGATATTTTACGTGGCAAAAAACCTTCAGTACTCGGTTTCTGTATTGGTGCAGTTGTTGGTTTAGTTGCAATTACTCCGGCATCTGGATTCGTAGCTATTCCGCAAAGCATTTTTATAGGCTTTACCGCGGCAATCATTTCAAATTTAGCGGTTCATTATAAAAGTAAATCTAGTCTTGATGACACTTTAGATGTTTTTCCTTGCCATGGATTAGGTGGTATGGTGGGTATGTTGATGACAGGAATCTTTGCTACAAAAACTGTTAATGGGGGTGGCGCAGACGGGTTACTTTACGGAAATCCAAGTTTCTTTTTAATACAGGTAAAAGCACTTGGAATTGTTGTTTCCTATAGTTTTGTGATGTCTTTGCTAATTTTTAAATTCATTAATTGGGTTACTCCGATTCGTGTAAGTTTAGAAGACGAAGTAAGAGGTTTAGATGCCTCACAACACAATGAGAAATACGGAAGAAGACCAGAATTAGCTTAAAATAAATTGGATAGTCATGGTATTAAAAAATGACAGTTCCATACCATATAAATTTTCTTCGATTAATTACACTTAGTAAACTTCTGATCAGGTTTATTGAGAGTGGACCCTACCGATTGCGTTTCTTAAAAAAATTAAGGTACAGCCATATAATAAACTTCTGACCAAGTTTAAAGGCTGTACCTATTATTAATCATAAAACCAATCGCAATGTTAAAGAAAATTTTCGCAGTAACCATCGCTATCACAGGCTTTATTTCAACAAAAGCGCAAACGGATTCTACAAAAAAAAACCTAGTTGCGACTAACACATTTACTGCATCTGTAGATGCTTATTACAGAACTAACTTCAATGCCCCAATTGGCAAAACAAACAATCTGACAAGTTTTACCAACTCCCAGAATGCATTCGAATTAGGTATGGCATCGGTTAGATGGGATCATACTATTGGCAAAATTTCTGCTACGGCCGACTTGGGATTTGGAAGAAGAGCCAATGAATATTCATATAATGATGCTGGAGCAATGACTGCAATTAAGCAGTTATACATTAGCTATCAGATTTCAGATAAAATCAAATTGACAATGGGTAAATGGGCTACCCATGTTGGCTTTGAATTAGTAGACGCTTATGCTAACAGAAACTATAGCATGTCTTATGGTTTCTCTTACGGTCCATTCTTCCACACTGGTTTAAAAGCGGATATTTCTCTAGGCGGAAAATCTGCTTTTATGATTGGTGTTGCAAATCCTACAGATTTTACAACTACCACCTCTGGCAATAAAGTGGCCA
The DNA here is from genome assembly GCA_903821465.1 of uncultured Bacteroidota bacterium. GTDB lineage: Bacteria > Bacteroidota > Bacteroidia > Chitinophagales > Chitinophagaceae > Sediminibacterium. Next base: position 8,286 of record CAIJLK010000125.1, read on the forward strand.
TTGCTCAATTCAGCACGGGAACTAAAGATGATAAGCTGAAAGCATTCTTGAACTATCAAGGTGGAAGTACCGGCGATAAAAGCGGATTTAGTCAATTTGATCTTGTATTAAACGGTGTTCTTAGCAGCCAGTTTGGTATCAATTATGATGGAACAATATCTTCCGTTAAAACAAGCGGTGCAAGTAGTAGTTGGACTAGCAATGCGTTATACTTAAATTTTGATCCTTCCAGTAAATTCGGATTAACATTACGTGGCGAATATTTTGACGACAAAAAATCTGTAACCTCTGCTGGTATAGCATCGAGTGTTTTTGCAACAACACTTTCTGCAAATATCAAGATCGCTAATTTAACCATCATTCCAGAAATCCGCGTAGATAACGGCAACAACGCAATTTTTTATAAAAGCGGTGGAGCTGCAACTCAAACCACCAGTGGATTCATACTTGCAGCCATTTATAAATTCTAATCGACTTTTCTAATACACACAATTTTAAACCAAAACCCAAGCTATGTTTTCATCAACTTTAAAAAACCTGAGACAAATGGGCCGCAGGAATTCAGCTCCTGCAGTTGTTATCCAACTTACAAAAGCTGAGAAATGGAAGATGGGAATCACCATTTTCACAGGAAAAATTCTTGGTCTATTCGTAGTGTTAGGTATCATGAAAATGTTACCCGGTATGATGTTTAATTCAGCTAATGCAGCTGAAACTTACACAGCACACGAAACTAGCATGATGAATTCCATTAACACTGTGTGGACATTGGTTGCAGCGTTTCTAGTATTTGGTATGCAGGCAGGTTTTGTGATGCTTGAAGCGGGTTTTGCTAGAACTAAAGAAACTGTAAACGTATTACTGGAATGTATTTTTGATACTGCTATTTGTGGCGTCCTCTTTTATGCAATAGGTTATGCATTTATGTTCAGCCATGGCAATGGTTTTATTGGACAAAACTGGTTTTTCTTAAATGGTGCTCCTAGCACTTATGAAGCAACCGGTATACCCATTTTAGCACACTGGATTTTTCAATTTGCATTCGCTGATACTACTTCTACTATTACTTCAGGTGCAATGATTGGCCGTACTAGTTTTAGAGGTGATATCCTTTATAGTATTGGTGTTACAGGATTTATTTATCCGATTATTGGACATTGGGCTTGGGGTCCGGATGGCTGGTTAGCATTAATGGGAACTGCAGATCATTTCTTACCAAGTCTTGGTCAAGGATTCCGCGATTTTGCAGGTTCTACCGTAGTTCACACAATTGGCGGTGCCATCTCTTTAGCTGGAGCATTGGTACTCGGACCACGTATTGGCCGCGTATTTACCAGAGACGATAAAGAAAAAGGTGGTTTACCTCCAGCACATAATTTACCACTAGCAGCCGTTGGTGCATTCATACTATGGTTCGGTTGGTACGGTTTTAACCCAGGTAGTACTTTATCTGCAATGGATGCAGAAGGTATTGGACGTATCGCAGCGAACACAACACTTGCTGCTTGTGCCGGTTCGTTAACAGCTATGTTACTTCCATTATGGTTTGGACCAAATAAGGGCAAATATGATCTTCCATTTACTATTAATGGATTATTAGCTGGCTTAGTTGCCATTACTGCACCTTGTTATTGGGTATCTCCTTTAGGTGCTGTTTTAATTGGTTTAATTGCAGGTGTGGTTGTATATTATGGCACATTAGTTTTAGAACATTTTAGAATTGATGATCCGGTTGGAGCTGTACCAGTGCATTTTGCTGCAGGTATTTGGGGCACATTATCATTAGGATTTTTTGCTAGTGGTCAATATGGAGCAACCGGACCCACAGGAGCTGACGTTTCTGCACCTGTAAAAGGATTGCTTTATGGTGGTGGTTGGGATGTATTAAAAGCACAGCTTATTGGAAGCGCAGTGATTACTTTATCAACCTTTGCTGTTGCTTTAGTATTGATGTATATCGTAAACAAATTGCCTTATCCTTGGAAATTAAGAGTAGAACCAGAAGCTGAAACCGGACCAGGCGGTCTAGATTTCTTCGAACATGGCGTTGCAGCTTATAACGACCATGACTAATTTTAAAAAACTGAGAAAATCATCATGAGTTACATAATTATTTCAAAAAGGACCATCTTGTATGGTCCTTTTTGCTTTGAAGACCCTTCAAAATATTGACCCATAAATATGAAAAAGTGTATTTCAGGGTCAATTTCAAGCCTTTTTAAAAAAAAAATCAAATTTTTCACTGTATTTTTTCATTTTTTTTATCTTCTAAAAACTGTCTTTCATAAGTTCGAAATCTCATAAATAAAGTAGCGGATATTAAATAGTAAAGATTTTTCTTGGTTTTGCTTGGAATAGAAATATAATCCCAAAACTACATTCACTTTACATTTTTTTTGAATTTGTTTTGGAGCTTTCCTTGGCTTTCCAATAGTTGGGTATATGAAAAATTTGTTTTCAATTTGTATCCAATTAACAAACATAAAACCACGAATCATGTTTTTATTAGCTGCACAAATCGTAAATAAAACACCGAACGAAAGTCCACTGTTGATCATAGGTGCTACAGCTTGCATCATTTCCATCGTATTGTTGCTTTGGAAAAACGAAGCAAAAACTACTATCTAAAATATCCGCTTAGCCATATTTTACAAGCAACCCTGAGGTTGCTTTTTTTATGCCCCGGGATAAAATAAATAGCTATTTCTCCCATTTTCTGATTAAGTTAGAAAAATGAAATGGCCTTTAAGATTATTGCAAATCATTTATAGCATTTATGCATTCCTAGTTTTTGTTGCACTGACATTTCTTGCATTTCCATTTGTAATGATTTCCCTTCTATTTGGAAAAATAAGAGGCGGGAATATTATCTATCAAATTTGCAAATGTTGGGGATGGCTTTGGTACCTCTTCATAGGAATTCGTCATCAAGAAATTTATGAATCTGAGCATGATAAAAATCGTCAATACATATTCGTTGGTAACCATATTTCTTATATTGACATCCCTCCTATTGTTCTTTTAGCAAATCAACCTATTCGGGCATTAGGGAAATATGAAATGATAAAAATTCCATTATTTGGTTGGATATACCGCGCTGCTGTAATATTAGTTGATAGAAGTAATTCGGAAACAAGGGCAAAAAGTGTAAGAGCCTTAAAAGCAGCAATTAAAAATGGAATTTCAATATTCATTTTTCCAGAAGGAACTTTTAATGAAACAGCTAATCCGCTGAAATCTTTTTTTGATGGTGCATTTAGAATTGCGATTGAAACTCAGACACCTATCAAACCCATTTTGTTAGTAGATACACTCGATCGGCTTCATTATCATTCTATCTTTTCATTGACTCCAGGAAAGAGCAGGGTGGTATTTCTTAAAGAAGTTCCTGTAACAGATCTAACCATTTCAGATATTCCTGCTCTTAAAGAAAAAGTATATCAAATGATGGATGAAGGATTACGCAGGTACCGACGTTATTCCCTTTGATTGTTGAAAGCAGCTTAACTTTGTTCTCTTATATTCATGGCCAGTACTACCTCATTTTCAAATTTATCTGTCTTTTCTGCAAGTGAATCAATCCTGTTTGCAGAAATCATTATTCCTTTGGCATTGCCTAAGAACTATACTTGGAGTATCCCCGAGCACTTGATTGAACTTGTAAAACCAGGCATTCGGGTAGAAGTGATTCTAGGTAAGCACAAGAAATATGCTGGCATCATTAAACGCCTTTTTGATACTGCACCCAAGGGGTTTACGCCCAAACCTATATTGAATGTATTGGACTCAGAGCCATTGATCAATCCAGAACAATTGCAATTATGGGAATGGATGGCACAATATTATTTATGTACGGAAGGCGAATTAATGCAGGCTGCAGTTCCCGCAAACTTGAAACTTTCTAGTGAAAGTATTTTAATCTGGAATGAAGATCTTGATGAATCTTATGGCGATTTAAATGATGAAGAATTTATTGTTGCAGAAGCATTAGAATTAAGAAAGGAATTAAGATTAAGTGAAGTGCAGCAATTACTCGACAATGCACATGTGTATCCCATCATCAAAAAATTAATCGATAGAAGACTTTGTTATGTTTGGGAAGAGTTAGTTGAAAAATATCAGGAGAAAAAACAAACCTATATTCTATTGCATCCTGATTATGCAAGCGAAGAAAAATTAGCGGAGCTTTTAAATAATTGGGGGAAAGCTCCCAAGCAAATGGAATTACTGCTCTCTTATTTACACCTGTTGAAAACTGAGGGAGAGGTAATTCAAGCTGAGTTACTAAAAAAATCAAATGCCTCCGCCGCTCAATTGAAAGCCCTAATTGATAAAGGCATTCTCATTGCTCAAAAACGATCTGTTTCACGTATCGCCTATTTAACCAAAGATATAGAGATCAACATCAGCCTGTCTGATGCACAGAAAACCGCTTTAAATCAAATTACAGAGGCTTTCCAGCATAAACAGACCTGTTTGCTTCATGGTGTTACTGCAAGCGGAAAAACACAGATCTACATTCAATTAATTGAAGATTATATTAAGCAGGGTAAACAGGTCTTGTATTTATTACCTGAGATTGCGCTTACCTCACAGATCATAAGAAGATTACAATTGCATTTTGGCGGTAAAATTGGCATTTATCATTCAAAATTTAATGCCAACGAAAGAGTAGAAATTTGGAACAAAATTAAAACAGGTGAATTAAAAGCGGTTTTAGGTGCCCGCTCTGCCCTTCTTCTTCCATTCTTTGACCTTGGTTTAATTATCGCAGATGAAGAGCACGACGCATCCTATAAACAGCAGGATCCCGCACCAAGATATCATGCACGCGATAGTGCGATCTATTATGCAAGTCTTTTTAAAGCAAAAGTTTTATTGGGAAGTGCCACACCAAGTATTGAAACCTATTTCAATTGTATACAAGATAAATACGCCCTAGTTAAATTGTTGGAACGCTATGGTGATGCAGCGCTTCCTACAATAGAGTTGGTTGATTTCAAAAACAGAGTGGAAACTGCTAATGGATTAACGGTGTTTACGGAATCACTCCTTAAAAATATTGAACATATTTTACAAGAAAATAAACAGGTGATCCTTTTTCAAAACAGAAGAGGTTATTCTCCTTATCTTATCTGCGACACTTGTGGATGGATTCCACATTGCGAGCATTGTGATGTAACACTTACCTATCATAAATCAAGACATAAATTATCCTGTCATTACTGTGGTAGCACGTACCCTGTTGTAAGTACTTGTACAGCTTGTGGAAGTCACCATTTTATTCAGAAAAATTTTGGTACTGAAAAAATTGAAGAGCAGGTATTAGAGTTTTTTCCTAACGCTAAAGTTGCCCGAATGGATTATGACAGTGTGAAAGGAAAGCATGCCCATGATACATTAATTAAATTATTTGAACAACAGCGAATTGACATATTGGTAGGTACACAAATGGTTGTAAAGGGACTCGATTTTGAACATGTGAATTTAGTTGGAATTGTTGATGCAGATGGTATTCTAAACTTTACCGACTTCAGGGTTAATGAGCGTTCCTTTCAATTAATGGAACAGGTAAGTGGCAGAGCAGGAAGAAAAAATGCAGATGGAAAAGTAATTATTCAGGTTAGTAATTTGAAGCATCCTGTATTACAATTCGTAAAAGGACATAATTATTTAGAACTATACAATTATGAAGTAGAAAACAGAAAGCAATTTGGATATCCTCCGTTCACCAGACTTATTCGAATTCATTTTAAACACAAGGAAAAACATATTTCTGAAGAAGCCGCACAGGTATTTGTGAATGGCTTAAAAAGTCAGTTTGCAAATTATATGATGGGTCCCTCCCAACCCGTTGTAGATCGAATTCGAAATCAATATATCTGGGAAGTGCTGCTGAAATTACCAAAAGACAATCGTATTATTCATCAGTCTAAAATTGCCTTACAACAACAAACACTGATTTTGCAAACGCATAAAAGATACCGATCTGTTCATGTTGTAATTGATGTGGATCCTAACTAAATCTTTATTCCTATTTTTATAGTGATGCAGCTTCAAAAAAATATTTCACTTAAGAAATTCAACAGCTTTGGCATTGACTGCATTGCTCGTGACTTTGTTATTTTTAAAAGCAACAATGAGCTCATCGAAATAGCGGAATCCTTTCAAAATAGCATACTTGATTCTCATTTCATTTTGGGGGGTGGCAGTAATATTTTATTTACAAGCAAGAAAATAGATTGTATTGTTTTGAAAAATGAACTATGCGGGATTCAATTATTAAGAGAAAATGAGGAGGCTTTTTTTGTGGCAGTTGCAGCTGGAGAGAATTGGCATCAATTTGTTTTGACATGTATTGAAAATGGATGGGCAGGTGTAGAAAATCTCAGTCTCATCCCTGGAAATGTGGGAGCTTCTCCCATTCAAAATATTGGCGCTTATGGTGTTGAAATAAAGGATGTGATAGAATCTGTTGAAGCATACCATATTGCCGATAAATGCTTTCAGACTTTTTCGGCTGCTGAACTTGACTTCGATTATAGGGATAGTATTTTTAAAAGCAGGTGGAAAAATCAGTTTATAATTAGCAAGGTGATTTTCCGTTTAAATAAAGTACCCAATTTCAAAATAAGTTACGGCAGCATTGATGCCGAATTAGAAAAGATGGGGATTCAAACCCTTTCTATTCGGGCTATTTCTGATGCTGTAATCAGGATTCGTTCTAGTAAATTACCCAACCCTGCCCTAATTGGAAATGCGGGTAGTTTTTTTAAGAACCCAAGTATTTTAAAGCAAGATTTCGATCAATTAAAGATCCAATTTCCAGAAATCATAGGCTATACCAACAAAAACGGTAGTATAAAAATAGCTGCAGGATGGCTCATTGAAAAAGCTGGTTGGAAGGGATTTCGGGAAGGAGATGCTGGCTGTCATGCCAATCAGGCCCTTGTTTTAGTTAACTATGGAAATGCCACTGGTTCTGAGATATTTACCTTGTCTGAAAAAATAATAGAATCAATACATAAAGAATTTGGCATCCTACTTGAACGAGAAGTAAATATATACTAGTAAATCAAAAAAAAGGCCCGATCAGCTAAAACTGATCGGGCCTTTACTATTTATAATTAAGATTATTTTTCTTGAAGTTTAAACTCAACACGTCTGTTTGCGTTTTGACCTTCTTTAGTTTTGTTATCAGCAATTGGTTTGCTGCTTCCAAAACCTGTAGCAGTTAATCTATCTGCTTTGATACCTTTTCCAACTAAGTAAGACTTAACTGTGAAAGCACGATCCAATGATAATTTATCATTCAATTTAGCACTTCCGGTACTTGAAGTATGTCCTTCAACATATAGTTTCAATGCAGGATTATCGTTTAAAACTTTAACGCCTTTATCTAATTCTACTTTAGATAATTTAGTTAATACAGTACTACCATTTGCAAATTTGATGTCTTGCGCTTTAAAGTTTAAATAAGGACAACCAAAGTATTCAGCAGTTCCTTTAACATGAGGACATTTGTCTTCTTCATCATTAACACCATCTCCATCAGTATCAGGAATTGGACAACCTTGATAGCGTGCTAAACCTGGAACAGTAGGACATTTGTCTTCTTCATCATTGATACCATCTTTATCAGTATCAGGAATTGGACAGCCTTGGTATTTAGCCAAACCTTTTACAGTTGGACATTTATCGTTCTCATCATTGATACCATCTCCATCAGTATCAGGAACTGGACAACCATTGTATTTAGCAATACCAGGAACAGTAGGGCATTTGTCGTTATTGTCAATAATTCCATCTCCATCAGTATCAACTGGTGCTGGAGGAGGAGGAGGAGGAGGCGCAACTACTACTGGAGCGGGAACTTTCTTTTCTTTCAAAGAAGTAGCAAATCCAATTGAATAGTTGAAATGGTTAGTTGATAATAAAGAAACTTGACTACGATAATTCATTTGAGTATTCAAGAATACACCTTCACCCAAATTAAATTGCAAGCCACCGCCAATTGGGATATAAGCTGCAAAATAATTAGCACCATACATTGAAGCCCCAACACCAGCGTTGATATAAGGAACTAAAAAGTATTTGTCGGTCAATAATTTAATATTTACACCAGCATCCCATTCCAATAATAATCTACTAGATGATCCTGTGGCTGAAATACCTGCTTCTGGTCTAAATGGAAAATTTAAAAGAGAGCCTCCCAGATTAGTTGAGAAGTCTACATGTTCTGTTAGACCTGTTAAATACTGGATACCTAAGCCAAAACTCATGTCATTGCCTTTCGCCCAAGATTTGTTAGTCAGTACTCCTGAAAGAGAACTACTATTTATTAACGCAGGAGTTTTAAAATCTTGTAAAAAGAAGTTAACACCTAATGATGGCATTTTTTTATAACTGGTGGTCTGAGCAAAACTAATTGCGGATAGACCCAAGACTACAGTAAAAAATAAAATTTTCTTCATAAACAGTTTTAATTAATCAAGCAAAAATACAGGCTAGAATTGATTTTATAAAATAATATAAAACCCTTAATTCTACACCATTAATCAACATTTTATTTATCGATAGGCTCCACCTTAACCCGGGTAAGCCCTTTTTTCATAAAATCTAGCTCTTTTGCAGCTGCCCTACTCAAATCAACCACCCTTCCTCGCTTAGCCATTCTGGGGTGCATTCTGTCATTAATCCTTACAATCACAAATTTATCATTACTCAAATTAGTAACTTTTACCCAAGTATTCAGTTTATAATTATTACTTGCTGCAGTTAGTTTTGAATTTCTATAATATTCACCGGTTGCAGTTTTAGTCCCATCGAGCCCTTTACTGTAAAAACTGGCAATGCCAATTAAGACCTTCGCATTGGGTTTTAGATTAAAAACAGTGGAAGAATCAGCCTTTAGAGAATCTACTTGAAGGGTATCCTTCAGGTTAACCAATGTATCAACCTTAGGCTGAATAATAATAGTATCAACTTTAGGCTGAACAATAGTTGTATCAATTTGCGCATGGACCTGATTTGCGCCAATGATTAATAAGAGGAAGGCAATAATTTTTTTCATTCTTTCTATTTAAAGTCGCCCACCAAACAGCGTCAGCCTCTAGTAATTTACTAAAAACCGCCATTCTTTCAAAAGATGAGCCAATCTTTTCTTCGCCCAATTAGCCAAACACCATGCCAAAAACCAAAATTCTACACATTATTTCCATTTAAATCATCTTAATTATTGAATTTCAACTACTTACAAATTTACAAATAATAAAACGCTTTGATATCAATTTTTAAGATAAGATTATAACGATTTTATTCCTTTACAATGATGAATCAATAAATTTGAAGGGTGAAATCGAAGAATCGCCTTTTTTTAGTACTTTTTTTATCCTTAATCTTACTGAAAGATGGTTTGGGACAAATTACCTGTTCGACACTCGGACAGAATCCAACTACAGCATTTCCTGTTTGTGGCACAACCACTTTTGAACAAATAATAGTTCCTTCTTGTGGCGGGAGAAAAGTTCCTACGCCTTGTTCAGACGCTGCTGCTTATTCAGATATCAATCCATTTTGGTATAAGTTTACTTGCTTTACCTCAGGGAGTTTAGCATTTATTATCACGCCTATTAACTCAAATGACGATTACGATTGGGAGCTCTTTGATATTACTGGACATGACCCAATGGAAGTCTATACCAATAGCAGTTTGATAATTTCAGCTAACTGGTCAGGAATGTATGGAGCAACTGGGGCAGGAATCTCAGGTAGAAAATGGTATGAATGTTCTTCAGCAATAGTCAATGGAAATCCTACATTCAGTACCATGCCCGATCTTATAGCCGGTCACAATTATATATTACTAATCAGCAATTATTCACAAAGAGATGGTTATAAACTTTCATTTCAAGGAGGTACTGCTAGTATTATTGACCCAGTTACTCCTTTATTAACAAAAGTACATGCAGTCTGCGATGGCACTCAGATCCTATTAATGCTCAATAAAAAAATGAATTGTTCCAGCCTTAGTAGTGATGGTTCAGATTTTAGTGTAATAGGTGCTAGTCCGAATGCAATAGTTCATGCAGTTGGACGTGGTTGTGCATTATCTTTTGATACCGATACGCTTGAATTAACCATGCAAAACATACTTACTCCAGGCACTTATACTGTTACCTCGAAAATTGGGATTGATAATAATACTTTACTTGATAACTGCGGCAATCAGTTGCCCGTTGGCTTGAATGAAAGCTTGCTATTTACAACAGCCATACCCACACCGATGGACAGTATTAGTCCGATTATTTGCATTCAAGATACTTTGAACTTAGTTTTCAGTAGACCGATGGATTGCAGTTCTATTGCAGGGGATGGTTCAGATTTTTTTGTGACTGGCCCTTCTTCAGTGCAAATTAAAGCCGCCACAGGCAACTGTAAGAGCGGATTGACGGATTTCATTCAAATCATTTTAAGTAGCCCCATTAAGACCAATGGCAATTACCAATTGCACTTAACCACGGGAACAGATGGCAATAGTATTTTAAATGAATGCGGGAAGCCTACTGCAGTTGGATCGATCCTCAATTTTACAATCAAAAATGTTACAATAGCAGATTTCACTTACCAATTAGGCGTGGGATGTAAATATGATACGTTGACACTAGCGCATGACGGAAATAATGGAGCTAATCAATGGAATTGGATACTAGCTAATGGCAGTAAAAGTAATTTGCAGAACCCTATTTTCAAATTCAATCAATTTGGCAAATTGCATACGCTTCTTTCTGTTACGAATGGATTTTGTTCGGATAGCAGTGCCGTTGATATTAACCTACCTGATCAAACTGTTAAATCAGGTTTTAGCATACCTGATACACTTTGTTTAAATGATAGTTTGATCATCATTGACAATAGCAGTTCCAATACCATTAATTGGAAATGGGATTTTGGAAATGGAATTACAAGTACTACCAAACAACCGATTAGTATTTATTTTAAAGCAAATGGTACCCAAAATCAATACTTAGTTATTCAAGTGGTGCAAAATGCTTTTAATTGCACAGACACCAGTATTAAAAAGGTATTTGTACTACCCAACTGTTATATAGATATCCCCTCGGGTTTCACGCCAAACGGAGATGGCTTAAACGATTATTTATATCCGCTAAACGCATTCAAAGCACTAAGCCTCAATTTCAAAGTGTATAACCGTTACGGACAAGTTATTTTCGAAACAAACGATTGGCATCAAAAATGGGATGGAAGGCTTAAAGGAGAATTACAACCAAGTGGTACCTATGTGTGGACACTTGATTATACACATAAAGACACAGGTCAATCGTTTCACTTAAAAGGTACCACTGTTTTAATTAGATGATCGATCCTGCTGTAAAACTAAAATATTCTGAGATGGAGATTTTCTCTTCCTGTACAGTGGCAGTAAAATCAAATTTTGCAGGATAATATTTTGCAAAAAATGTGTTTAACCAAAACGCTTTATGAAATATATAATGGGGTCGATGAAAAATAAATTCAGGTAAAACATGGTACCAACGATACCCCTGATTTTTAAAATACTGTTTA
>CAIJLK010000126.1 GCA_903821465.1 uncultured Bacteroidota bacterium
AATAAAATGCAGGCTTTTTCAATTGAGTCAAGTTCATTTTGATCTGTGGTCGCAATGAACACATCAACGCTTTGCTGAGGCAATGGATGGCTATATTCAATTCGGTATCCAAAATGAACATGATGTGCACCCCCGATTTTGCCAACTCTAGACAGGTGTTCGTTTAGCGCTGTTTCGGCAGCGACAACAGCATAGGGTTTTTCGCTCATCGCAAGAGCTGTGCTTCCAGGTAGTGCCCTCCAGTGATAGAGCACCTCTGGAATGTGGGAAATTTGGGATGGGGCTATTTTTTCGATGCACCTTAGTGCCAAATCGTAATCTTGTGAACCTTCAAAGCCAATGCGAAAACCACCTATTGAGCGGACCAATTGGGTGTTGTAGCAACCTAGGTGGCTAATGAGGTTTTGTCCTAGGAATAGTTCGTAATTCCAGTCAGATTTGAAATACGCTTCGTAGCGTTTTCCATGCGTGGTGATCTTGTCTTCATCGGAGTAGATGATTTTTGTCTGTGGCTTCGAAATGATTTCATGTGCTAAAAAAGCCAATGCATGTGGTGACAGTTCATCATCATGGTCAAGAAGAGCAACGTATTCTCCCGTGCAGATGGATAGCGCTAGATTGGATGCGCTAGAGATATGGCCATTGACAGTTGCGAACTGGCATTTGATTTTGCTGTTGGTGTCTGTTAAATGATGCAGATAACTTATTAATGCCGAGTTGGTAGATGCGTCATCGGCTATGCAGAGTTCCCAATGGGGATAGGTTTGGTTTTGAACCGATTCAATGGCCTTTTTTAGGTACATCAGGTTCGAGTTGTACGTTGGCATCAGAATCGAAATCAACGGCTTGACTTCTGCGCTGTCTATAACGGCAAATAGCCGCGCCATTTGATCTTTGCTGTATTCCCCTCGTATGTATTGGAAATAGGCAAAGCGCATCCTAATTGGGTAAATTAGAAAGCGTCTTGGAAAAAACAACACAATGGATTTAATTAATACCCATAACCCATAATTCTCGTAAGTACTTACGATTTTCTTTTTGATTTTTTGGTAAAGCATAACTTATTGATTATAATCAAATTCTAATCATTTTTTTGTGAAACCGGTATTCTAAAAACGCATATTCAATTTGTCGGAGGGTGTTAAACATCCAATGATTGAAATTGGTATTCGACATGGAGTCTAAAATCCAATGGTTTGCTAGCTCCTTTTTGTTTCTTCTTAATTTTGTATTGCGCTGTTCTATCGAAAGCATCATAGACGGGGTTTGCTTTGGTGTAGGTTGATTGTTTATGAAAATTCTTGTTACCGGGGTTGCGGGATTTATCGGGATGCATGTGGCGCGCTATTTGCTTGCCCGTGGCAATACCGTGGTGGGTCTTGATAATCTCAATGATTATTATGATCCTGCTTTAAAACAGGGCCGACTTCAGGTTCTGTCCTCTTTTCCGGCATTTCGCTTTGTTAAAGGGGATTTATCGAATCGACCCTTAATGGCTGAACTGTTTGCACAAGGTGAATTCGATGGGGTAGTGCATTTGGCAGCCCAGGCGGGTGTTCGCTATTCGGTAACCAATCCCCATGTGTATGCCGAAAGCAATTTGGAGGGTTTTCTCAACATACTAGAGGGTTGCCGCCAAACTCGGGTTGCCCATCTTGTATATGCTTCTAGCTCCAGTGTGT
>CAIJLK010000127.1 GCA_903821465.1 uncultured Bacteroidota bacterium
ATAATTCTATTTCATTTATTCATATTATTATAATTAGCTATAAAAAACTAAAACATTGCTACAATTTCAAGGGGCGACTAGAAAAATCAAACACATGGCATAATTCAATATATATACTTTATCCCCGAATACATAATCAAATCGTTAAACAATATTAAAATAAGTGCAAATATGTAGGTGCTTCCGATTAAAAAACACTTAAAATGAATATAAGTCTCAGGTTGATGAGCAGCTTTTTCGTTACTTGGGCGGTCAAAAGAATTGACAAAAGGTTAACAAACCCAAAAAAAACAACATGAGAAAAAAAATGCTAATGAGCTTTTGTGCTTTTGCAATGACCATTATGGTCGGCTTAGCACAGAGTTCCACAGTGACCGGTAAGGTTGTTGATGACAAAGGTTCTCCTGTAAATGGAGCATCTGTTGTAGAGAAAGGAACAAGAAATGGTACAAGTGCCGGAGTAGATGGATCTTTTTCTATAAAAGTGAAAACTGGCGCTAGTCTGGTTATTTCGGCTTTAGGTTTTGATAATAAAACCGTAGCTGCATCTTCTTCAAACTTGGCAATTACTTTAACAACAGATGTGAAAGCATTAAGTGAAGTAGTTGTAACTGGTTCTGGAGTTGCAACTTCAAAAAAGAGACTGGGTATCGCAGTTGAGTCAATCAGTGGTAGTAAATTACCAGTTACTCCAGCTGCAGGTATTGACCAAGCGTTGATCGGTAAAATTCCAGGTGCACAGATTTCTTCTGTATCTGGTAACCCGGGTGACCAAGTTAATATCGTACTTAGAGGTATCAACACCGTACAAGGTGGTACTCGCCCTTTGATCTTGTTAGATGGAGCTGAAATTCCTTTCTCTAACTTAACTACTCTTGATCTTACTCAGGTTGAGCGTGTGGAGGTAGTACAAGGTGCGGCTGCTTCTAGTATCTATGGAGCGCAAGGTGCGAACGGAGTAATTCAAATCTTCAGCAAAAAAGGAACAAAGGGAAAGATCAATATCAACGTATCTTCTGGATACGCTTCTAACTCTTTTATTAATGCTGGAAATTTTGGTAAAGCATCATTGCATCCTTACTTAACTGATGCAAGTGGCAATATTATTTCTCAAAATGCTTCTGGTGGATTTGCTGCTGGACAGCCTTTGAAAGCTGATCCAAATGTTGGTGGTATCTTAGGTTCTGGTTCTTTGGCTTACCGTTATGGTACTAACATTGGAACAAACCCTGGTGTTCCTGGTGAAGGTTCAAACTATACCCGTTATGGTATTTTGGATCCACGTAATATCAGTGATCAGCCTTATAAAGGCAACTTACAATTCGTTGATCATTTTGCGCAAGTATTAACTGGTTCTTCTTCTATCAACAACTCATTGAACGTAAGTGGTGGTAGTGATAAAATCGACTTCAGTTTATCTTTTGCAAATAACCACAGTACTTCTCCTTTCTTAAAAGAGAATGGATATTTAGATAGAACAAACGTAACTGCAAACGTAGGTGTTGAATTGTTCAAAGGATTTACTTTGCGTTCAATTACTAGCATTGCATATGTTCATAACACCATGCATCCAGGTCTTGGAGCTCCAGGTGGACAAGGTTTTGGTTATGGTAATAGCAATGCAGGTGTTGGAACTGTTTACGGTTTCTTGAACACTTCTCCATTCTTAAGCTTAACTGATACAATCGTTGGTGGTCACTACGGTGCTTACCAAAAAGCCAGCTTCGTTTCAGTAAACGCATATAACCCTTACTACCAATTGGATTATACTCAGGGTGATAGCAAGCAATATACCGTTAACCAAAATTTAGATGCGAACTACAAGGTGAACAAAATCTTAACCTTGAATGCTAAATATGGTATTAACTATAGGAATGAAAATGATGTATGGACCTATTACAATCAGTCATTGAATGCTAGCTCAAACTACTATAGTTCATGGGCTTCTGCTTACAATGGTGATGATAATACTGGAGAGTTAGTAAACTACCAGTACGGAAATACTAAACAGAACTTTCAAGCAAATGCGTTTATCAATTTGGATTTCCAAAGAGATTTCAATTTGAAATTACCAATTCAATCTTCAACACAAGTTGGTTACGATTTTAGAAAGAATAAATATTCAGAGTATGATACTCGTGGATATTCTCTACCATTGACTCCGCCATTCAATATGAATGCAACACAATCTCAGTATATCATTTCTGATTATGTGGAACCATTTGTTACTTATGGTTATTTAGTGAATCAAAAATTTGATATCGGAAACTATGGTGGTGTTACCGCAGGTTTCAGAACTGACTATTCTTCTGCATTCGGTGCAGGTTCTAAACCATTTACTTTCCCTCACTACAACGGTTATTTGAATGTGGATGCATTTAAATTCTGGGATAAGATGACAAGTGTTGTTCCTGGTTTCAAATTGAGAGCAGCATACGGTCAGGCAGGTATTCAGCCTGGTCCTTTCGACAGATATGCTTCTTTGATTCCTAGTCCAGTTGGAACTGACCTTGGTTATGCTAACCGTTCAGCTCAGAAGAATCCAGACTTAGGTGTGGAAGTTTCTGCAGAAACTGAAATTGGTACTGACTTAAGTTTTAATATCAATAAGAGCAGCTGGTTCAGAACTGTAAATGCATCATTCACATATTGGTCAAGACATACAGATAACGCGATCTTCTATCAGAACGTTCCACCATCAACTGGTGCATCTAGTATCTTAACTAATGCCATTGCATTGTCTTCTAAAGGATGGCAGTTAGGTATCAATATCCCCGTGTATTCTTCTAAGAATTTCCAGTGGGATCTGACTACTAACTTCAGTCACCAAACATCACTTATTGATGCAGTAGCTGGTGGAGATATTCCATTAACTACTTCTGCTGGTTCTTCTGGACTAATTTTGGCGGCTGGTAGAAAAATTGGTGAGATCTATGGTTACCACGCTTTAACAGCTATCGATCAGTTGAGAGGGGATGGTGTTACGCCGTTTATCCCTAAAGCAAGTCAATCTGCTTATGAAATCGTAAATGGCAGAGTAGTGAACACTTCAACTAGAGCGATTTTCTTCTCTGATGAAGCGTCTACTTTAGGCGATCCTAACCCAACTTTGACTTCTTCTTTCATCAACAGTTTCACATACAAAAACTTCATCACTTTTGGTTTCCAATTCGATTGGATCAATGGTTCACACTTGTATAACCAAACCAATGAGTGGATGTATCGTGATGGTATTAGTAGTGATTTTGCTAAACCAGTAACAATTGGTGGTACAACTGCTGCTTACACTGCTTACTATGCTTCTGCATACTATGCATTGGGTAATACAGCAAAAGGTGTTGGTAACAACGTAACAAAAGATTATTTCTATTATGATGCCTCTTTTGTAAGATTGAGAAATATTTCTCTTGGTATTGATTTAGCTGGTTATGTTAAACAAGCTTGGTTGAAAAAATGCCAATTGGTATTTAGCGGAAGAAACTTGTTAACCTTTACAAAATACCCTGGCTTTGATCCTGAAATTAGTTCAGGTGCTTCAAACTCAGCATTTGATAGAGGTATTGACCATAGTACCATTCCTAACATGAAATCTTATCAGGTTACTTTGAATTTGGGCTTCTAATTTATTAATCTTCAATTTAGTTCTAATGAAAAAAATACATTTTAATAAAAAACATAGAGCCTATTTTCTTTGTTTTTTAATTACGGTAATGGCAACCACTGCGTGTAAAAAGCAGTTGGATGTGAATGATCCAAATGATCCTACGTTTGGAGGAAACGTTACAAACGAAACTGGTATCGCTGCTTATGCAAAAGGTAGCGTTTACTATAACGGATTTGCTTATGGTGATGGTTGGTTGGGAGATAGTTATTTCTCTCTACCATGGGGTTACCATGAATTAATGGGTGACGTTGTTGGTGGTGGTCAGGGTTCTAATAACCAGACTACAACCATGGGTGTTCCAGATAATTTTATTGCAGATCCTTCAAATCCAGGTTCTACAACTTTTACTAACACGGCACCTCAAGCAACTTCAATCATCAGAAGCTTTAATAATGCAGCTTCTACTGGTCAAGGTAATAACGCTTTGTACTACGAGTGGTTGAATATGTATGCTTTGATCAACTCTTGTAACACTACCTTAGAGAACTTAGGTACTATTACATTAAGTGCTGATAAAGCAAACACTGTTAAGGCTTGGGCTTATTGGTGGAAAGGATTTGCTTATGCTCAGATCGGTACATTGTACTATTCTGGTTTGATCGTTGATCATTCAAATACTATCGTAAGCACTTATGTTCCTCAGTCTGCCATCATTGCTGAATCAAATAAGCAATTGAACCTTGCATTGACTACTTTAAAAGCTATCGGAAATCAAGGTGATTATGCTTCTATGATCGGACAGATCATCCCATCACAATGTAAAGTTGGTTTGGGTAATCCTCCTTCTAATGCAGAATGGCAAGCTTCCATCAATACTATGTTAGCGCGTAACATTTTGTTTAACCACTTGGCTCCATTTGTAAATGGCAACCCTGCTGCAACAATCAGCAAGGCTTCTATTCCTGCAATGGCTGCTGCTGATTGGTCTGCTGTGATTACTTATTGTAATGCAGGTGTTCAGAAAGGTGCGAATGTATTTACAGCTAGAACAAGTGCTGCTAATTCATTCTTCTCACCTAATGGTGGAACTGTTGCTGCAATTTGTGCTAGCAACAACCAGAACACTACTTATAAAGTGTCTGAGCGTTTAATTCAAGCATTCAAAACTGGAGATAAGCGTTTAGCTAACTTCACACAAGCAAATGGTACTTTCTACGGTGATGCAAATACCAACACTACTCGTTGGAGTTTATTAGATGGAGTTACTGCTGGTTTAAGCGGTATTCCAATCTTAGGATCTCGTGCAATTGGTGGTTTGGAAGTTTATATCGGACCAACTTACGAAGAGAACCAACTAATGTTGGCTGAAGCAAATATCAGATCTGGAAATATTCCTGCTGGTTTAGCACAGATCGATGCAGTGAGAACTGCTCAAGGTGCTGCTGTTGCTCCTCTTACAGGTACCTCTTTAACTGCTGCTCAGGCATTAACCGAGTTAACCAATGAAAGATATGCTGCACTTGCTTTTAGAGGCCTTTCTTACTACGATGCTCGTAGATGGGGTTGGACTTATAGCAAAGCTGTAGGTGGTGGCCGTTATGGTGCTACATTGATCTTCAACAAGATCTTGTATACCAATGCTACAATCAACTACAACTTTATGGACTACTGGGATGTTCCAGGTGATGAAACTGAAAAGAATCCAGCTGCTACAGGAAGTGCTCCTACTAAGAATCCTAACTATTAATTTTGAAATAGGTAAAAGTTGCTTCTGCAGCTTTTACCTATTTAGCATAAAAAAAGAGACAGTGTTTAGCTGTCTCTTTTTTTTACCCTATGGCGAAATTATTTTGAAAAATTAAAACTTGATCTCTTCATCGTGTTCGTTAAAGAAACGGAATTCGATGATATGATAATTGGTATTGGCTTGTACTTTTAAATTCATTTTGTACTTGCGTTTCCACTGCCTAATGATTGGATTGAACCATCCTTTGGTCAGGTGAGAATATACAATTGGATGCACAGCTAAGGTCAAAGAATTGTGTGCGTGCGATACTAAATAATTTAAACGCTTTTCAATTTCATCTTCCAAAATCAATGTGGATGTAATTTTTCCTGTACCATTACAAGCCGGACAAACCTCAGAAGTATTGATATTCATTTCAGGGCGCATGCGCTGCCTGGTAACTTGTAACAATCCAAATTTTGAAATCGGTAAAAGAGAGTGACGCGCACGATCAGTTTTCATGAAACCTTCCATCGCTTCTTGTAACTTCCTTTTATTGTCGGGCAATTTCATGTCGATAAAATCGATCACGATAATACCACCAATATCTCTTAGCCTTAATTGCCTTGCGATCTCTTCTGCTGCCTCTAAATTTGTTTCTAGTGCGTTCTCCTCTTGATTGTTGCTAATGCTCTTATAACCGCTGTTAACGTCGATCACATGCAATGCTTCTGTATGTTCAATGATCAGATAGGCACCACTCGGAAGGTTTACAGTTTTTCCAAAAGCAGATTTCACTTGCTTTGTAATACCATAATGATCGAAGATCGATCCGGTATGACTATACATAGTAACGATATCAGCCTTATCAGCTGCTATGCGTTGGATATAAGCCTTGGTATCAGTATAAATATTTTTATCGTTGATCACGATGCGATTGAAATCTTCACTCAATAGATCGCGTAGAATACTAGTAGTTTTGTTCTGCTCGCTCATGATCTTGGATGGAGCAACAGCACCTTTTAAATTTGTTTGTATGGTATTCCAGATGGCTACCAAACTCAACATATCCTGATGCAGTTCAGCAGTAGTTTTACCTTCTGCTGCTGTACGCACAATCACCCCGAAATTCTTAGGGCGTATGGCTTCTACAATTTTGTGTAAGCGCTTTCTTTCTTCAGAGCTGTGGATCTTTTTAGATACTGCTACAATTTCATTGAAGGGTGTTACCACAACAAATCTTCCGGGCAATGATAATTCACAACTTAGTCTTGGCCCTTTAGCTGCGATCGGTTCTTTTAAAATTTGAACCAATACATTGGGCTTGCCGTTTAATACCTCATTGATCTTTCCTGTCTTTACAATCTCTGGTTCAGATTGGAATTTACCAAAATCAAAACCATTCTCTTCCTTATCATGCATCGCTAGTTGCGTGAATTTGATAATAGAGCGGGCATACGGACTCAGATCTGTATAATGCAAAAATGCATCTTTCTCAAACCCAACATCCACGAAAGCAGCGTTCAAT
>CAIJLK010000128.1 GCA_903821465.1 uncultured Bacteroidota bacterium
GGTGTGGAATTGAATACAGGGGCGTTTAAAAATTGGAAACCTGATTTTGCGAATGCTGAATTTCAATTAGAAGATGGAAAATATATCTGTGGCACTGAGGTAGAGAAAATGAGTAAGTCGAAGTTCAATACTGTGAACCCCGATGAACTGGTACAAAAATATGGAGCAGATACTTTTAGAATGTATGAAATGTTCTTGGGTCCGGTTGAACAGAGCAAACCATGGGACACCAAAGGTATTGAGGGCGTACATCGCTTTATCAAAAAGCTTTGGCGTTTATTCTACGATGAGATGAAAGGCAAGGTCTGGAATGAAGATGCAGCCACTGCTGAAGAGTTGAAAGTGTTACATAAAACAATTCGCAAAACAGAAGATGATACAGAGCGTTTCAGTTTTAATACGGCAGTAAGTGGATTTATGATCTGTGTAAATGATCTGGCTGATTTGAAATGTAATAAGCGATCTGTTCTTGAACCATTATTGATTTTGTTAACACCCTATGCGCCGCATGTTTGTGAAGCACTTTGGGCGGAGTTGGGAAATAACGGATCTATTCTTGATGCGGCTTATCCAGCCTTCGATTCAAAACATGTGACTGAGTCATCGAAAGAGTATCCTGTTAGTATTAATGGCCGTGTTAGAACCAATATCAATATTGCTTTAGATGCTACGGCTGATGAAGTAGAAAAAATAGCATTGGAGAATGAATTGGTACAGAAATGGATGGAGGGCAAACCGCTAAAGAAATTCATTTTTGTGAAGGGTAAAATGATCAATGTGGTAATCTAATCACGAAATTTTTAGATATTATAAAACTGCTCCGAAAGGGGCAGTTTTCGTTTGTGTAAAATTCCCTCGAATTACCACTGCATTTATTACATTGCTGCACCAAAATTTATGTTATGAATTGGAAAAATTTATTACTTACTGCACTGGTGGGTTCTTCATCCCTATTTGCAGGAGCTCAGAAGATCAATTTTACGCAGGCCGATTTGCTTGCTAATAAAACACCTAAGAATTTTTTAAATAGCCTGCCTCAGGTGGTGAAATGGGTCGACGATGAGCACGTAATCTTAAATCTGAAGATCCATCCTGATTCTTCTTTTAAAAAACAACTATTAGACGTTAAAACTGGAAAGATTAGTGAATGGAATGAAGGTACGAGCACAGTAGTATCCGCTTCTGCAAAGCAGATCGTTGTTAAAGAAAACGACTTGTTTTATAAAGCAAACGGAGTTGAGAAAAGATTAACCAACGATAAGGCAGAAGAGAAGAATCCAACTTTTTCTCCTGATAGCAATTTTGTGGCTTACACAAAAAACAATAACCTCTATACTGTAAATATCAGCACAGGGAAAGAAAATCAATTAACCACAGATGGCAGTAGCACCACTTTAAATGGATGGGCTAGCTGGGTATATTTTGAAGAAATTTTCGGCCGTCCTACACGCTATCGTGCTTTTTGGTGGAGGCCAGATAGCAAGCAATTGGCATTTATGCATTTTGATGAGAGCATGATCCCTATGTTTCCGATTTATAATAGTGAGGGATCACATGGTTTTGTAGAAGAAACGCGCTATCCTAAAGCAGGTGATAAAAACCCAGAAGTTAAAATCGGATTTATCAATCCTGAAGGTGGCGCTACTGTTTGGGCAGATTTCAATGAAAAAGATGATCAGTATTTTGGATGGCCAGTTTGGAAACCAGGCACTAGCAATTTGTTGGTGTATTGGATGAACCGCGGACAAGACAATATGAAAATGTATGATGTAGATCCCGTGACTGGAAAGAAAAAGGAGATCTATGATGAGAAACAAAATACTTGGATTGATCTAGAAGATCGTGTAAGTGGCAGGGTTAATTTCATCATCAACAATACTCAATTCATCATGCAAAGTGATAAAACTGGTTGGAATCATTTATATCTCTACAGCAGCGATGGCGTCTTAAAGAATGCAATCACTTCTGGCAATTATACTGTAACTGGTATTAAATATATTGACGAGAAAAATGCAACTGTTTATTTCACAGCGAGAAGCAAGGAAAATACTGCCAGGACTGATTTTTATAGTGTGAAGTTTAATGGCGCCGATTTAAAAAGACTAACATTTGGTGAGTATAATCATAATGTGAATATTTCTCCAACAGGTAAATATTTCATCACTACGTATAGCAATGTAACCAGTCCCTCTAAAGTGAGCTTGGTCGATAATAAAGGAAAGATCGTAAAAGAATTAGGCGATGCAAAATCTGAAGAGCTCGAAAAATATAATGTAGCAAAAACAGAATTGATTCGTATTAAAAGTGCAGATGGATTATTTGATTTGCCAGCAATGGTTACATGGCCATTAAATATGGATCCGAATAAAAAGTATCCGATGCTGATCAGTATTTATGGCGGACCCAATGCAGGAACTGTCATGGATGGATGGAACTGGTCTGCTAATCGTCAGTTCTATGCGCAAGAAGGATTGATTCAAGTTGCATTCGATCACCGTGCAAGCGGACATTTTGGGAAAGCGGGTGTAAATTATATGTACCGCAACCTAGGTTACTGGGAAATGGAAGATTATAAAACGATGGCTAAATGGTTTATTGCAAATGGACAGGCAGATTCTACCAAAGTATGTATCACCGGATTTAGTTATGGAGGTTATATGAGCTGTTATGCATTAACCTATGGAGCTGATGTATTTACCCATGCAATGGCAGGTGGTAGTGTGGTAGACTGGCGTTTATATGATACTCACTATGCAGAGCGCTTCATGGACACACCTGAAGAAAATCCGCAGGGTTATAAAACAAGTAGTGTATTGACCTATGTCGATAAATTCAAAGGCACACTGCAATTAGTGCATGGCACAATGGATGATAACGTACACATGCAAAACAGTATTCAATTGGTGACTGCCTTGCAGAATAAAGGAAAAGATTTTGAATTCATGTTATACCCAGGTGGCCGACATGGATGGGGAGGTGCACAGGGCATGCACTTCGCTAATTTAAAAACCAAGTTCATCTACAAATACTTGTTAGAGAAACCAGTTCCGAAGGGAGCATTAAGATAAGAGATAAAAGATAAAAGTGAAAAGAGGAGGAAGGAGTGAGGAGTGAGAAGTGAGGAGTGAGAAGAAGTGAAAAGATAAAAGATAAAAGTGAAGAGTGAAGAGTGAAGAGTGAGGAGTGAGAAGAATTTAAAGGTCCTGCGAGAGCGGGACTTTTATGATTTTGGTCATTTTTTTCATAGCAGAAATTTAGTTATTTCAAAGGATCATCCCCTAAAATAACAGCTGCCATGAAAAGTCGTAAACCTATTTTCGTCATTCTTTTATTACTTACCATCTCTCTCGTAAAAGCACAACTACAAACATTAGTTCCGTATTATGATGCATCCAAGCAACTCTGGGGTTTTGCGGATCATAATCACCAATTAATTGTAGCACCCAAATATAACAGGGTTGATGATTTTAGCGATGGATTAGCATGGGTTGAATGGAAAGACAAATGCGGGTTTATTGATGCAAAAGGGAAAGAAGTTATCCCACTTATTTACCAAAGTGCAGAGAGCTTTTATGGAGGATATTCTGTGGTGCAAATCAAAGATAATAATGCTGTGATTGATAAAAAAGGAACATATGTGGTTCCATTCACAGCCAACAATATTTCTTGGTATAATGGAGAAGTTGGCAGAATTGAAAAATCTTATGTTTATGGTTTAGTTGGCAAGGGAGGTAAATTAGTACTGCCCATAGAATATGGAAGTATCGAAAAGTTCACAGAGCATTTATTCATTTTCTCTAAACAAAATAATAAGGGTGATTTAATGCTGGGAAAGATGGGCTTGGTAAATTCAAAAGGAAAAATAGTTCTCGAACAAAAGTATGATTTGATTTATCCTATCACCGAAGGTTTTGCAACAATTAAACTGAACAACCGTTGGGGATTAATGGATTCAACAGGAAAAGTAATTCTTCAACCTATTTATGAAGAGATAAGAAATCCAAAGGCAGAAGGATTTGTAGGATTCAAAAAAGACGATAAATGGGGAATCATTAAATTCGATGGAACCATTCTTGTTAATCCAATATATGATGTACTTGGTAATGGCAATAGCAATTTTGATGAACAAGTAGATAAAAATTTAAAAGCATTTAAGGTTTATTATAAAGGAAATTATGGCATGATCGATTTTAATGGCAAGGAAAAAATTCCTATCAAATATTATATGTTGGGATATTTATCTGATGGGATAATGACTGCTTATAGAACAATTGATACAAGCAAAAACGGATTGCCGATTACCGGATTAACTTTTATTAATGAGCAAGGTGTTGAACTAATTGCGCCTATGAAGAATTATAATTTGGTAGGCATGTATAGTGAAGGCTTGATTGCCATTGGGTTTGGTGTGCAAAGACTTTCAAAATGGATCTATGTAGATTCTTCTGCTAAGCAAATGATTGCTGGTGAATTTGAAGAAGCAGAAGCTTTTCACCAAGGAACCGCTATTGTAAAAAAAGCGGGCAAATACGGCGTAATAGATAGGATGGGCAAGGAAAAAATACCTTTTCGTTATTCTGAAATTCGGCGAGACGATAATGACCCTACATTATTTAAAATAAAAGTAAACGGAGAAAAAGTTTACTTCGATGCTAACGGTCTGTGTTTTTGTAAAGAAAATTAATCCCATTTAAATTAAAAATGAATCATGATGGGTGTTGGGCTTATGATGATGATCTTTTTTCCTGATATGTGAATGATGTAAGGTTTATCCTTCATTCTGTATCAATTCTCCCATTACAATATTGGAACTTTAGAAAAAAATCATGGGAAAAAACATTGTTCCAGTACCCGAGCCTAAATTTTTAATCACCTATCCTCCTGAAGAAAACATTTCCAGAAAGAATAAAAAAGAAGTTAATCTGGAGCCAGAAGATCCAGTATTGAAAATTATTGGCGACCATAAGACTGGAGATTTCGGATTAGATGTTCCGGGCTCTGAATTAGATGATGCAGATGAAGCAATTGGAAATGAAGACGAAGAAAACAATTATTATAGTCTAGGTGGCGACGAAAAGGATGATTTTGATGAAAATAGCCGCGAATAACGGAAATGGAATAATGGCAATTTTATTCCAAATTAAAGGGGCTCCTTTTTTTATATAGGAGCTCTTTGTTTTATTCAAAGTCCTTGATGCGGTCAGAGCTAATTACAACTTTGCCAAATACAGACTGATTGATTGCATAAGCGAGCATGCAATTTGCAATGGTTTTGGCGGGGACGGATTGGTATTTTCTAAGGGAACCTACCAAAACATAATTAAGTAGTTCATTGATGACTACCGCAAATTTTTCACCCGCACGATGCTCTTTTCTATCACCTGTTATAAGGGCGGGTCTAAAAATGAGCAATTTCGGATAACCAATATTGCCCAATAACTTTTCCATTTCTGCTTTAACCCTGCTGTAGAAAAATAAGGAATCTGCTGCAGCACCCATGGAACTGATCACTAAAAAGCGTGTACTACCTGCGTTGAACTGTAACTGAGCAAACTTAACGGGATAAGTTTGGTCCACTTTTATAAATGCTTCCTTTGTTTTTGCTACTTTAATAGTGGTACCCAAACAGCAGAAAACTATATCTGCATCTACGGTCCCCTCATAACTATCAAAATCAATAATGAGCTCCTTTAGTTTAGGATTTTGTATGCCTAGCGTTCTTCTGCTATAGATGTAAACGGTATGGTAATCTTTAGATTCCAGTAGAAGATTCAATAAATGCCCACCAGTTAAGCCGGTGGCTCCGAGTAAAAGTGCAGATTTTTGTGACATCTTCTTTTTTATCAAAGCTATGGATTAATAGTATTTTGTAGTTTTGAATCGTATGGCCAACGATAATCTTAACAATTTACCTGATAACTTAAGTCCAGCCGATAAGGAATTCGAAAATACGATCAGGCCAAAAGAGATCGACGACTTTTCTGGACAACCTCAGTTGATAGAGAACCTCACCATTTTTATCAAAGCGGCAAAACTGCGCGGGGAAGCATTGGATCATGTGTTGTTTCATGGACCTCCAGGTTTAGGTAAAACCACTTTGAGTAGAATTGTTGCCAATGAGTTAGGAGTAAATATCAAAGAAACTTCGGGTCCGGTTATTGAAAAGCCAGGTGATTTAGCAGGTCTATTAACCAATTTGCAGCCCAATGATGTATTATTCATTGACGAGATCCATCGCTTAAGTTCCGTGGTAGAAGAATACCTCTACGCAGCTATGGAAGATTTCAGAATTGATATAATGATCGATTCGGGTCCGAATGCAAGAAGTGTCCAAATTAATTTGAATCCATTTACATTGGTTGGTGCAACTACCAGAAGTGGTTTATTAACTGCGCCATTGCTATCACGTTTTGGGATCAAAAACAGGTTAGAATATTATAAAGCTGAAACCTTAAAAACTATTATTGAAAGAAGCGCTGCCATTTTAAATACTCAAATCAGTTCTGATGCTGCTGGTGAAATTTCAAGACGAAGTCGGGGTACACCGCGTATTGCAAACGGACTACTTCGCAGGGTTCGCGATTTTGCACAAGTATTGAATGATGGCATCATTGATTTAGGCATTACACAACATGCATTAAAGGCATTGAATGTTGATGAGCACGGATTGGATGAAATGGATAATCGCATCTTGGCTGCCATTATTGATAAATTCAAAGGCGGTCCTGTAGGCCTTACTACTATTGCAACAGCGGTGGGTGAGGAATCTGGAACGATTGAAGAAGTGTATGAACCATTTTTAATTCAAGAAGGGTTCTTACAAAGAACGCCAAGAGGAAGAGAAGCAACATTAAAAGCATATAACCACTTGGGTAGAGAAGCTGTTCAGCGTGGGGGATCACCAACACTGTTCTCCTAAACAAAAAGGCCTTTCAATTTTATTTGAAAGGCCTTTTTAATAAATAAAATATCTGCTAAGGTGCTACCAATCTAAATCCATTTCCATGGATATTTACGATTTCTATATTGGTATCGTCTTTTAAGTATTTACGCAATTTGGCAATGTAGACGTCCATACTTCTTCCATTAAAATAAGTATCGCTACCCCAGATTTTTTTCAGGGCTCTTTCACGAGGAAGAAGGTCGTTCTTATGTTCAGCCAACATTTTTAACAACTCATTCTCTTTTGGAGAAAGTGTTTGTGTACTGTCGTCGTGCTTTAATTCCCGCAATTTTGGGTTAAAGTGGTAACGGCCTAGATCGAATTCGATATTGTCGTTAATGCGATTATCTTCTTCGT
Source organism: uncultured Bacteroidota bacterium (assembly GCA_903821465.1). GTDB lineage: Bacteria > Bacteroidota > Bacteroidia > Chitinophagales > Chitinophagaceae > Sediminibacterium. The sequence continues at coordinate 7,301 of CAIJLK010000128.1, forward strand.
TTCGCTTTAAGATTGCTTTGATTTTTAAAAGCAATACTTCGCTGTCGAACGGTTTGGTGATATAATCATCAGCACCCAATTTATAGCCCTGAATGATATCGTCTTTCATGGTTTTCGCACTCAAGAAAAACAGTGGCATATCTAGATCTACATCGCGAATTTCTTCTGCCAATTTAAATCCATCCATATTTGGCATCATTACATCTAACAAACAAATATCAAATTTTTCGCGCTGAAAAGCGGCCAAACCCAGTCTGCCATCTCTTTCTAGCGTTACTTCATAATCGTTTAGTTCTAGGTAATTCTTCAAAACCATACCCAGGTTGGTATCGTCTTCACACAAGAGAATTTTACTTTTTTTATCTTCCATAACAGGTTATTTATTCTTCAAATAAAGTTAAAACAAATGCATTTCACCACCTAATCAACTCAATCTTTTGTTAAAAAGCAGGAACGGTAAATTGGGCTTATTGATTTACATCTCTAAGTTCCGCTAATTTTCTGGGATTGCAAGCAAATACTAGGTGGATAGGTTTTGTACCATCCCATTCTCTTCAATTGTAATTTGCTGCTCAGACTCTAAAAATCGCAAGGCAGTCCATATATCATCCGAAGCAAATGCGTTGCATTGCGCTAACAACTCATTCATGGGTATTCCTTTCGAAGCAAGTGCTTTTATTTTTTCAGCAATCACTTTAAAATCCTTACTATTTAATTCCTGTTTTTTTCTGTTTAAACAGTTGTCGCAAGTGCCACAATATTTTTTGGATACTTCTCCGAAATAATTAGTGATAAGATGACTTCTGCAGGCATCGGCGGATTGTATATAGCCGATCATGGCATCGAGCCTTTTCTGGTATTGTTTTTTTCTTTTGTTATAGAGGTCCTGATCTATATTTAGCCATTCGGCTGGTGCACGGTTTAATGAAAAATAGATTTGTGGTTTTTCTTTTTGCGGCAGCCATTCGATAATGCCTAGTTGATGTAGTTTTTCTAATTGCAATTTTATTTCTTCAATTGGTGTTCGTAGAATTCTAGAAATCTGTTTTTCAAAAATAGCTGTTCGATTATCATAAATACCCTGATAGGTACGGAGTAATGTTTTGATTATTGGTTCTAGATCGGGATAATTTAATTCAAAAGCGTAGAGACTTTCTTTATCAACTGTAAATTGAATCCTAGCAGGTAAAAATATATTCTCTGATAAATGACAATGGCCCTCTTGCTCCAATATTTTAAGGGTATTGTTTACGAGGTAAGAATCTAATTGGAAATTCTTGACAAATTCGTTTAAGTCAAAATCGAAATACTGCATTTCTCCAGTACCCACTGGCAATTGCAAATAGTTAGCAAGGGACTGGTATACTTTTTTGATACTTGTGATGGTTGGATAACGTTTGTCGGGCATGGATAACAGTGCATCAATATCTGATGAATGATATAATAAAACCGCATAGGCTTTTTTGCCGTCCCTTCCCACTCTTCCTGCTTCTTGATAATAACTTTCTATGCATTCAGGTGCATCAAAATGGATCACTGTTCTTACATCTGGCTTATCGATACCCAATCCAAAGGCATTGGTGCAGGTCATTACCCGAACATTATTTTGAATCCATGCATCTTGTTTCTCGGTTCTTTCATCGGAACTGATACCAGCATGATAATAATCGGCATTGACCTGATTTAACTGCAATAGTTCGGCTAGTTCTTTTGTTTGTCTGCGATTATTGCAATACACAATACTTGATCCTGGAACAGCTTCTAATATTTCAAGCACTTTATTGATCTTACTATCAACTTTAAATACGCTATACGACAGATTCTGTTTTTCAAATGATTGCTTAAAAATCTTTGCCTTTTGCATGCTTAGTTTCAACAAAAGATCTTTCTGCACTTCCACAGTTGCAGAAGCTGTGAGTGCTATCATGGGAACATCAGGAACTGATTCTCTGATCTGTGCAATGCGTAGGTAAGAAGGCCTAAAATCATATCCCCATTGCGAAACACAGTGTGCTTCATCAACCACTAAAAGACTAATTTTTAAATAGGGTAGGAGTTCTTTAAATAAGTTGGTCTCTAAACGTTCGGGCGATAAATATAAAAACTGATAATCGCCTTCAATGGCATCCTGCAAAATGCATTTAACTTCAAAATAACTCAACCCACTATGGATACTTGCAACCGAAATGCCTTTGTCTTTTAGGTTTTCGACCTGGTCTTTCATCAGTGCGATTAACGGACTAATTACTAAACATACTCCATCCATTATCATTCCCGGAACTTGAAAACAGATCGATTTTCCGCCGCCTGTTGGTAAAAGTGCCAGCGTGTCGTTACCCAGCAATACAGATTCAATGATTTCTTCCTGCATGGGGCGGAAGGAATCGTATCCCCAGTATTGTTTTAATATTTCATGAGGGCTTAACAACATTCGCAGGAAAGGGTTAAATAACTTTTTTATAATTTAAGCGAACTGAATTAATTGCAAGAACCACATCACTTAAAGCCATTGTGAGCGCACCAAATGTTGGGCTCAAAAATCCAAATGCCGCAACAGGTATTGCCACGATATTATAAATGAAAGCCCAGAAAAGGTTTTCTTTAATGGTGATATAGGTATGTTTTCCCAGACCAAGAGCAAGCGGTAAATTTTTTAAACCGTGGTTCATTAAAACCACCTGTGCACTCTGCATGGCAATATGCGAAGCATCGCTTAATGAAATACCAACGGTTGCTTTTGCGAGTGCAGGCGCATCATTGATACCATCGCCAATCATCGCAGTAGGCTCTTGTGAATTAAAATGTTCAATCGCGATTAATTTCTGCTCGGGTGATTGTTCTGCTAACCATTCATCGATATGTAAATAGGTAGCAACCTGTTCACATTTTTCTTTTTTATCGCCGCTCAATAAAATAGTGCGAATGCCTTTTGCACGAAGCATTTCAACCACTTGCATGGCTTCAGGTCTGATTTCATCTGCAACATCGATCCATCCAATTAAATCAGCATTCCTAGTAATGTAAACATTGTGGGCGCGATCTTTACTAATTTCTGCAACTGCTTTGTAGGAAACTGCAGCATACTTGTTACCAGTTTTATCGGTAGCAATCATACCCAATCCCTTTTGTTCTTCAATTTTAGTCCACCTAATATCATCCCTAGTTTTCCATTCTTTGCTGATACATTTTGCAATGGGGTGTGTGGAATATTTTTCAAGAGAATAGGCAATCCTTTTAAATTCTGCAGTTCCTTCTTCAGTATTTTCTATTGCATGAAATTGTTGAATGCTGAAGTTGCCAGTAGTAAGTGTTCCTGTTTTATCAAAAACAACCTGACGGATATCTTTAAATATTTCAAGACTCTTTGCGTTTTTAAAAAGCACCCCATTTTTTGCAGCTCTGCCCAGTCCAACTGCAATAGCAGCAGGTGTTGCAAGGCCCATGGCACAGGGACAAGAAATTACCAATACCGCTATGCCTCTCAGCAAACTTTCACTGAAACTATGGTTGCCAATAAAGTAGTTGGCTAATAAAGTAACGAGTGCGATGCTTATAACCACTGGAACAAAAATGGCACTGATCTTATCGGCCATTTGTTGCACTGGTGGTTTTTCTGTTTGTGCTTCGCGTACTAATTTTAAAATATTAGAAAGTACTGTGTTCTCTCCAACAGCAGTAATAATGGCTTTAAGTGTTCCTTTTTCTACCGTGCTACCGCCAATTAAAACATCATTCATTTTCTTTTCAACAGGAATACTTTCGCCTGTGATGATCGATTCATTAATGCTAGCTTCTCCCCACAAAATCTTACAATCCATCGGAACGGGTTCACCTGAATTGATCAGTACTAGATCTCCCACTTTCAATGTCTTGCTTTCAACAGGAAAAATATGTTCCTGGTGTTGATCATCGTAGGCGATCATATTCGCCATTGACTTTTGCGATACTGCTAATTTCTTTAAGGCCTCCTGTGTTGTTTCAACAGATTTATCTTCGAGCCAGTTGCCTAGAAATACAAGGGTAATAATAGTGGCAGCTGTTTCATAAAAAAGATAGTGTTCTGCATCTCCTATGAGTGTCCCGTATAAACTATATCCAAATGCAGCAACTGAACCAATTGCTATTAATACATTCATATTAGGAATGCCTTTCCATAAACTATGGATTGCACTTCGTCCGAAAAAATCCATACCTACTATAAACACAGGAATGGTTAATCCGAGTTGCACATAGGGGTCCATTAAAAAATGAATATGTACTCCCGGAATCATGTGCAGCATTAGTGGGGCAGTAAAAATGATGCAGAAAGTAAAACGTTGCAAATGGTTGGTAAAAAGCTTTTTTGTTTTTTTTGTATCTGAAGCTTCGCCAGTTTCAACATGGTAGCCTAAATTTTCAATTCCTTTAGCCAGATCAACCTTTGATGTTTCTTCCACCATTTCGAAGCTCACATCTCCACCCATGAAATTCACTTTCACCTCTTTCATACCCTTTTCGGTAAGGTATTTATTTACGGTTAGTGCGCAGTTTGTGCAGCTCATTCCCTCAACTTTCCAATTCACTTTTTCCATTGTAGAAATTTTATGCAATTCCAAATTGCCAATTTATCGGGCAAAGGTACTACATGCAAGAGGGGCTAGCTTTCGAAAAAGGGATAATATTTTTACATCATTGTGTCAAAAATCAAAGAAATATAGACACAGACTGCATTTCAAATGGTTCTATATCTTTGCAAAATGGATGCAATTTATGAGCTGCCACAAATCAAAGCCGTTGCAAAAGCCCTTTGGAAAGAAGGAAAGGCAAATAAGGTTTGGATCTTTCATGCCAGCATGGGTACAGGCAAGACCAGTTTTATACATGCATTAGCTGAGGTATTGGAAGTAAAAGACACCGTGGGTAGTCCAACTTTTTCCCTGATCAATGAATACGAAAGTCCGATTGCAGGAACCATCTATCATATGGATTGGTACCGATTAAAAGACGAAGAAGAAGCTATTCAAGCGGGAATTGAAGATGCAATATTATCAGGGAATCTATGTTTGATTGAGTGGCCCGAAAAAGCTGCCGGATTATTGCCCGAACAACCTTTTGAAGTATTTATGGAAATACTTGATGAAAAAATGCGTAGAATTTACACTGAGCGCTCAGAAGAATAATCTATTTCGGATGGCTTTTAAAGGAAACCATTTGTGCTTCAAATCAAGTAATTTTATAAGGAAGAATAATTTATCCTAATAATCAAAAGAAAATGGCCACAAGCAAACCGTCCATCAGTGCATCTTTCCAATTTGAAACAATGGAGGAGACGCTGGATATAAAACCTCAGGGCGAGAAATTATTTATCGGCATTCCTAAAGAAATTGCATTTCAGGAGAATAGAATTGCCTTAACACCAGATGCAGTTGGGGTATTGGTTGCAAATGGAAACCATGTTCAGGTAGAACATAAAGCAGGCGAAGGCAGTAACTATTCCGATCAGGATTATGCAGAAGCAGGAGCCAAAATCGTGTACGACAAAGCAGAGATTTATAAAGCACCGATTCTTGTAAAGAGTGCTCCACCTGTAGAAGAGGATCTGCCTTTTTTGCAAATGAATCAAACCATCATTTCCCCCATACATTTATCGGCGCTCAAAAAACATCATATTGAAACAATGATGGCAAAAAGGATTACAGCCTTGAGTTTCGAAAATTTTAAAGACGATAGTGGTACTTATCCCATTGTTCGAAGCATGAGCGAGATTGCGGGAAGTGCGGTAATGTTGATTGCGGGTCAGTATTTAAGCAGCTTTAATAAAGGCAAGGGCGTATTACTTGGAGGTATCAGTGGTATTCCGCCAACTAAAGTAGTGATTGTTGGTGCGGGTATTGTGGGAGAATTTGCTACGAGAAATGCATTAGCACTTGGTGCTTCAGTAAAAGTTTTCGATAATAATGTTACGAGATTAAAACAGCTGCAAAATAATTTAGGGCAACGTATATGGACTTCCGTTTTGGAGCCCAAAATTCTTTCAAAGCAATTGAAAACTTGTGAAGTGGCTGTTGGCGCTTTAAGCAATGAATTTGGAAGAGCGCCCGTTGTGGTTTCAGAAGAAATGGTGGCAGCAATGCGTCAGGGTAGTATCATAATTGATGTGGCAATAGATCGTGGAGGATGTTTTGAGACGAGCGAATTAACCAGTCACGAGAACCCGACTTTTGTAAAGCACGGCGTAATACATTATTGCGTACCGAATATTCCTAGTGGGTTTGCGCGAACAGCTAGTCAGGCTATTAGCAATGTATTGATGCCATTGATTTTAGACGTAAGTGACGAGGGCGGACTTGAAGAAATGGTATGGCATAATTTTAACCTTCGTGAAGGAATTTATTTATTCAAAGGGGCGTTAACGGATATTTATATTAGTCAAAAGTTTGACCTGAAATTCACTGATTTAAACTTGCTTATTGCAAGCAGAAGATAATAAATTATATTTTTATTATGAGCTATGTGTATTCGAATTTAAATGGTTTTCTAAATAATCAAACATTATTGGGTGCCTTGGTATTAGTCATTTCTTTTAGTTATTTTTTTTATAGAAAAAGTAAAATACATTTTCGTATCAAATCGCATAGAAATAAAGAGGGAGTTGTGGTGTATAAGGCAGAGCATAAGGTTTGGTTATTTGGAAAATGGGAAGCTGATTATTTAGGAATTCATTCGAGTGAACAGACAGAAAAAATGAGAGCCTTATATATTTTAATGGGCTGGCAGAAAAAAGAAGATACACCTTCAAAAGAAGAAAAAGAAAGTGGAAATTTTACCCACGAATATTATTCTTCCCCAAAAGTCAGGGAGTTGGAGAAGAATTTATTGAAGAAAGTAGACAACGTGTAAGGAAGTGAAGAGTTTTAAAGTGAAGAGTGATGAGTGGAAGAAGAAGGAAGTGAAAAGATAAAAGATAAAAGTGAAAAGATAAAAGTGAAAAGTGAAAAGTGAAGAGTGGAAGAAGAAGTGAAGAGATAAGAGTGAAAAGTGAAGAGTGGTTGAAAAGTGTGAAAGTGAAGGTATCCCTCGCTTTCACACTTTTTCATTTTCAATCCTCTCTTCACTTTTATCTATAATCTTTTATCTTTTTTTACACATATTTCGTAACCCCCGGCACAGCGATGGGGTAGTAGCCATCGGGGCCTGGAACTATTGGTGTTGGGGCATCCCAGGCATATACTTTCGGATGTATATCTAATCCTGAATTGATGGCTTTATCCCAAGCAATAACTTGTCCGCTATAAGTTGCCATTCTACCGAGAATGGATGTCATGGTACTATGAGCACCATTATCCGCATCTGCAAATTTGTATTCACCTTTTACAATAGCTGCAAATAATTCATCGTGTTCGGTTTGATACGGATTGTTTTCTCCCTTCATATCGTATTGATAAATTGGGTTGCCTTTTGCATCGACAATCTTTCCAGCACCGCAGAATATCTTCCCTTTTGTGCCTACTAATAATTCATCAACTTTACTTGAGGTTCCAGGGATATGACGGCACTGACTATTTAAAATAGATCCATCGGCATATTGGAACTCTACATAGTGGTGATCGAAAATTTCTCCGTTTTCCTTTCCCTTACGAACTTGTCTTCCACCCATGCCCTGTGCCTTAACTGGATAGCCCCCTTTAAACCAATTGATCACATCGAGATTGTGAATATGCTGTTCAGTAATATGATCGCCACAAAGCCAATTAAAATAATACCAGTTACGCATTTGGTATTCCATTTCGGTCTGACCCGCTTTACGTGGCCTAACCCAAACACCATCGTTATTCCACCATGCTTGTGCAGATGTTATATCGCCAATCATGTCTTTGCGTTTAAATAATTCGCGATAAGAATTTTGATAGTGTCTTTGTAAGCCAACCACTACATTGAGTTTTTTCTGTTTTGCGATTTGTGCAGCAGCTAAGACTCTTTGAATACCTGCAGGGTCTGTTGCCACAGGCTTCTCCATGAATACATGTTTGTTTTGCGCGATCGCTTCTTCAAAATGAATAGGGCGGAAACCTGGAGGTGTTGTAAGTATCACCACATCTGCCAATGCAATTGCTTTTTTATAAGCATCAAAGCCGGTAAATTTTCTTTCTTCAGGCACATCTATTTTTTTCTCTAAACCCTTTCCATCGTTTTTTGCTTCTTCTACAAGCGACTTCAAGCAGTTATCTAAATTATCTCTGAAAGCATCTGCCATGGCAACCAGTTTTACATTCTGTTTGCTCAACAAAGCTTGCATAGCTGCACCGGTACCCCTACCACCGCAACCCACTAATACAATTTTAATTTCATCACCAGCGCCTGAAAAATAATTGGCTCTTGATAGAAATGGAGCAGCGATCAAGCCGCCTGCAATAATAGAACTGTTCTTCACAAATTTTCTGCGAGAAGAATGGTTAAAAGCATCGTTAGACATAACTATTGATTTAAATGTTTATAGACCCAGATAGTTTTTAAAAAATTCATTAATATTTTCTGTTGATGGAGCAATTTGAGGGCGTACCAAACGAATGCCTACATTCTTTGCCTCGGTCAACCACCACTTACTCTTCGGAATTTGTGGGTCTCTTCGATTCCATGCTGGCTCTGAGTGAAAACGCTTAGCAGAGCGAAAAGCTGTTCCAGATTCCATAAAAGATCCACCTCGTAAAACCTTTGGATATTTTGTACTGTTTACTTCCATTATAGGATTCTTGACATTTTCTTCCAGCTTACTATATCGCTCCGGTTCATAATGTTCGAGTGTCCATTCCATTAAATTACCTAAAATATCGTAGAGCCCCCATGGGTTTGGTTTTTTTTGTCCCACTTTTTCATACTTATCATCCCCCGACTCGAGATCCCAGGCATAGTCTTTCAATTTAGATTTATCATCTCCAAAAAAATAAGGAGTAGTTGTTCCAGCTCTACATGCATATTCCCATTCTGCTTCTGTTGGCAAACGATAGAAGATACCTGTTTTTTGGTACAGCCATCTGCAATACATGATGGCAGCCCGCTGACTCATGCTATTGGCAGGATATCCTCCTTCTTTTCCCATGCCCCAGGTGAGGTCGACATACTGCGGACTAGGCCTGGTAATTGCATCTACATCAGAGTTCATACTCGTTTGATCGTCTTTCAAAAAAATATCAAACTCATCACGAGTTACTTCATAAGCACTCATCCAAAAAGCATCGAGTTGAATTTTTTTCTGGGGTCCTTCGTCAGTTTCTCTTTTAGCTTCTGTATTTGAACTGCCCATTAGGAAGCTTCCTGCAGGAATGGGCACCATTTTAAATTTTTGTGTACTGCCTGTGATGGTTTGTTCGTAGGGTTTAAAATCAATAGAATTTGTCTGTGCAAATAAACCAGTTGTGCTGAAAAATATGGAAACTAGTAAAGCAGTTTTCACGAAAAAATATTTATCTGTCAAGTTAAGTATAAAATCGACTGATTACAATTTCTTTTGATAGTAAAACAACTAGTTTTTTTTCCAAAACTTTTTAAATCCGGCGGTCTGATAGGTCTGGAGTTTCCCATTTTCAATACTGCTGATAAATAGTTCTGCATGTTGATTGAGGCAGATCTTTTTTGCTTCTGGAATGCTGATAATGCTGCAAGCAGTTGCCAACCAATCGGCTGTTGCCCCGTCTTTTGCAATCACTGTAACATTTCGCTGAAAACTTACACCATAGCCAGTTCTTGGGTCAATAATATGCGAGTATTTGATCCCGTTATGCTCGATATACTGATACGCATCGCCCGAAGTTGCCACGGCATAATTAGATAAGCTGAGTTTAAGTTTTAAGAGTTCATCGGTGGTTTCTGGAACATTGATCCCAACCAACCAACCTTCGTTTGCCAATGAGTTACTCATAACTATATCCCCACCTGCATCAGCCAAGGCTGTATCGATGCCATTACGTTGCAAAAACTCAATAAGTTTCTGCGCAATATATCCTTTTGCAATACCTCCAAGATCTAATTTCATGCCTTTAATGGAAAGTGCAATTTGATGCAAAGAATCGTTCCATAAAATTTTTTCGAAGCCAACATGTTTCTTGGATTCATTGACCGTTAAAGAATCTGGGAATAACTGTTTTTTTCTGTAACTACGCCAAAGTTTACTTAATGGTCCAATACTTATATCATATGAATGCAAACTATTTTCAAATGCCTGTTTTGATAAAATCAAAATATCCCATAATGCAGGAGAACAAATTTGAAATTCATTTTCCGGAGCAGTTGATAATTTACTTAGCTCACTGCTACTGTCATAATCGCTATAGATATGACTAAAGGAATCGATTAAAGTGAAACATTCGTTGGCAAGCCTTGAAGCTTTTAAGCTATCAGCAGATCCTAGAATAATATTAAATGGAGAACCCATTTTGTTTTGAACAAAATGGAATTTTTTGGACTGCCCGTTTGCGAACAATACAAAAACCAAGCAGATCAATAAAAAAATATAATTGCGCAAGGGCTTTTATTTTAGAATCTAATGGTTAAATTTAGTAACTAATCATAAATATATGGAACGCAGAAAATTCATGCAACAAAGTTTATTAGCCGGAGGTTCGCTTCTAGCAGCTTCTAATGCGATGGCATCGGGAAATAAGTCAGATCGTTGGGATGATAGTACTCCCTTTCATTGCAATTATGCCATACACGACGGCATGTTCAATAATTTGGCTGGACGTGATTTTATTGATCAGATCAAGTTTGCACATAGTGTTGGTTTTAGGGCGATGGAAGATAATGGCATGATGGATCGCAGTGCTGCTGAGCAACAAAAAATCGGAGATGCGATGGCAAAGCTTGGGATGGCAATGGGTGTGTTCGTTATTAATTTTGATAATTGGCCATTGAGTGTTTCAATGACGAGTGGTGATAAAGTATGGAGAGAAAAATTTGTAACGCGTTGTAAGATGGCTGTTGAGGTTGCCAAACGTACGAATACAAAATATATGACCGTAGTTCCCGGGAATTATGATCATAGCAAGTCGCTCGACTTTCAATTAGCAAATGTGATCGAAACTTTAAGAAGGGGGACTGAAATTTTAGAAAAAAATAATTTGGTCATGGTTTTGGAACCATTGAGCGATACCCCTGAATTGTTCTTAAGACGGTCAGACCAAAGTTTTGCATTATGTAAATCTGTGAATAGTCCGTCTTGCAAAATCTTATTTGATATGTATCATATGCAGCGCAATCAGGGTGATATGATTCCGAATATTGATAAGGCATGGGATGAGATCGGCTATTTTCAGATCGGAGATAATCCCGGAAGGAATGAGCCGGGTACTGGAGAGATCAATTATAAAAACGTATTCAAACACATACACAGCAAGGGTTATAAGGGAGTATTAGGAATGGAACATGGTATTTATGGACAAGGAAGGGATGGAGAACTTGCATTGATTAAAGCTTATCGGGAAGCCGATTCATTTATATAAAAAAAAGGAGTCCCTCTTGCTTGGGACTCCTTTTTTATTTTATTGCTTTTCTTAAGTAAGCCCATTGTTTTAAACAATCTCGTGCATCAACTGCAGGATAGCCCAATACTTTTTTGCCATCTTCTACATCACTGATCACACCAGACATACCGCCAATTAATACCCCATTACCAACTGTAACATGGTCAGACACGCAAACACCACCACCAATAATCACACCATCACCAATAGTCACTGAGCCTGCTAATCCACTGCTGCCGGCCATTAAGCAAGATCTTCCTGTTTTACTATTATGCCCGATTTGAACCAAGTTATCTAGCTTGGTACCATCGCCAATAATGGTGGAACTAAATTTAGCGCGATCAATACAAGTACTTGAACCTACTTCTACATAATTACCCAACACAACATTCCCGATATGCGGAATCTTAACTAAACCTCTTCCATCTGCACTAGGCCTAAAACCAAAACCATCTGCACCAATAGTTGCATTGGGGTGAATGATACAATGGTGACCCACAACGCATCTTTCCCTTACAACTGCACCGGACCAAATGGTGCTGTGATCACCTACTTTTGTTTGGTCCAATATGGTAACATTTGCATAGAGTGTAACATCGTTTCCAATAGCCGCTCCTGCGCCAACATAACAACCAGCACCAATTCTGGTGTTAGTACCAATCACAGCAGTTGGATGAACAACAGCAGTAGGATGAATGGGCTGGTCAAATAAAGGCCCATCTGGTATAAACATTTCCAACAATTGCGCCATCGCTAAGTCGGCATTTTTAACTTTAATCAGAGCTCTGTTTTCGCCGGGTTCTAATTCAAATTCTTCGTTAATGATTGCAGCACAAGCTTTGGAGCTTCCCCAAAACTTCAAATATTTTTTATGACCAATAAAACTGATCTGGCTATTGTTAGCCATTTCTAATTGTTCTGGTCCGCTAATGGAAGCAGTAGTATTTCCAATAAGCGTTCCTTGTAAAACAGAATTGATTTGTTCAATGCTATAAGATTTCATTTCAGGCTTTATTATCTGTTTTAAAAATAGAATTTTTAAAGCTAAGAATTAATCAGCCTCACAAATGGATTTAATTTCTTCGAGGATGGGGTTCCAACCCTGACCATCATTCCAAGATTCTTTATACCTTCTTTCGCCCTCGGCTACTTTATTATAATCGCCTTGGGTAACTGTTAAATTAGTATATCCATCTTTTTGGTGCAGCTGATAAGTAACTATCAGATGGTTTTCTGGAATGTCAGCCATAGTTGAATTAGGGTCGAAAACAGTATAGACTAATAATTGATTCGGGATCAGTTGAAGGATTTTTCCTTTCACAAAAATCATATCCATTCCTTGGTATTGGCCCTTCCATAAAAGATCTGAACCAATTTCCCATTCAGATTCCGTTTCACAACCAAACATATAAGCCTTTGTTATTTCAGGATTGGTAAGTGCATCCCAAATGGTTGCCGCAGGGGAAGAGATGTCTATGGTATTTACAATGTTTAATTCAGGTAACATTATGTTGGATTTAGTTATAAAAATTATTTCAGGATCTCCACAATACTCCTGAAAGTTAGGTTTACTCTTGGTTGAAATATTTTTTTTGAGGGAGGTAAACGGTGTAGCCAATTCGTTTGTGTTTCGTCTTTCATTACTAATAGGCTACCATGTTCTAATAATATAGATACCGACTCTTTGTTTTTCTTGTGTTTGAATAAAAATTTCCTCTCGGCTCCGAAACTTAAAGAACCAATGGCGCCGTTTTTTTTCAAATCCTTTTCAGCATCGCTATGCCAGCCCATTCCCTCATCACCCGTATGATATAGATTTAGCAGACAAGAATTATAGGTTTCACCTGATTCTTTTTCAACAAGCAGCTTTAATGCTAACAATTCTTTTGTCCATTGTAAAGCCTTCTTAGTTGTATTGGAATAGGCATATTCATAAGCATGATCGCCATACCAAGCCACACTTCGTTTGGTAATATATTTTTTCCCGAAAACAATGGCTTCATCATTTTTCCATTCTATGGTAGCTAATAGTATTTTCAAATACCCGTTCGCAGTTTCATTTGTTAGGATATGTCCATAATAATTTACCGTGCCTTCAAATGGCAATAAATTTATGGTATTGTCTGACCGATGTTCGAAGAGATTCATTATACAGCAAATTGACGAAGGTGATGGTTCCTGTGTTTATAGATTCCAATACCCCAATCTTCTGCTTTAAGTTTCCCGAAAAATGGGGGAGGATGGGTAGTGCATTTTTCTATACCTGCAGTAAAGTGCGCTTTTTCGTATAAACTTTTCATAATGAGTAAACTTTGATGTTTATTTTGACTTTGAATGTAAAGTTTTTTTATGTTTTAAGCTATCTTGAATCATTTTTTTTAAGACTGGAATTTTAATATCGTCTAATTTTTTTATGGAGATACAACCCTTTTCTGTTTTGTGCTTACCCAATTCAGATAAATATTTTTCCCTATTTTCTGAGCTCAGTGATAGATAGAAAACCAAACCTGTTGAGCGGGGTGAAAAAGCAATGATGGGCATATCTCCTTCACGCCCACTTTCATAAACATAGTGGTAGGATCCAAATCCAACAATGGATGGTCCCCACATTTTGGCATCAAAGCCCGACAAAGATTGCATCAACTCAATAACCTGAAAACTGTCTGATTTTTTAACTGGGTCCTTTACAGCATTCACAAAATCTGAAACGCTAGCAATAGTTTCGGTAGTTTTATTTTTTGCCATAAAAAATTACTTTTTAGTAATCATTAATTTTCCACCCAAATACCCCATCGGTATATAGGCAAGTATTAGGTCAACAGCAATAAACCAGGTAGTCGAATTAAGTTTTTTTCTAAAATTTTCAATTCCTCCAATTATTAAACCAGCAAGAACAGCTAAAACGTTTTTAAGTGTGGGATTCATAAAACATGTTTTATATGATATCAATAATTCTTAGTTGACTTGATCTACATCATGTACAAATTGTATTACACCTTTCATATAAACCTTTTGATCATCCCACATAGCTAAATGACTGCCATTAGGACAATAGAGGTACTTTCCTTTTTGCACCAATTTGCTTTGTTCTTCCATGGCTTTAGGATCCATGGTATCGTGTTTAGCACCAATCATTAAAGTGGGAATTGCAATTTCTTTTAGGCGGTTTTTGATATCCCAATTTGCCAATCTTCCACTGATCCCAAATTCGCTAGGCCCCTGCATCAGGGTATAAATTTCTGAGTTAACATGTTTCATTGCACGGTTAAACCCATCGGGCCATTCCTTTAGTCGGCATAGATGTTCGTGATAAAAATTAGGAATCAGCAATTCCATATACCTTGGATTGTTAAAATCTTTCTTTGCTTCTAAAGCCTTGATCTCTGCAAGCACTAAGGGGTTCATCTGTTTGGCCAAAACCTCTTCGGCATATTTAGCATATTCAAAAGCACTGGCTACCATATTTGATACCAGTAATGCTTTCATGTTCTTTTGATATTTCAGTGCATATTCCATGGCTAGAATGCCACCCCAGGAATTTCCGAGAACATAAAAATTACTGCTATCTGCGTGAATGGCTTTGCGAACTTGTTCAACTTCTTCAACAAATCTTTCTGTTGTCCAAAGGCTACTATCTTTTGGCTGGTCGCTATAATAAGATCCTAATTGATCGTATTCATAAAACTCAAAACCCTCTTTTTGAAAAAAAGTTTCAAAGCATTCCATGTACTCATGCGTCATGGCTGGTCCGCCATGTAATAAGAGTATTTTAATTTTCGGGTTACTACCAAAGCGTTTGGTCCATACTTTAAAATTTCCAACAGGCGTTTGTATAGGAACCATTTTTACGCCACCAGATTCGATTGAATCGCCATAGTTGAAATAGGTTTGTAACGAATTAGTTTCGGTGCTATTTTTTTGATTGCAAGACAATAAAAGTATTGCCATTGCCAAAATGCAGAGTTGGCGCATTGGGAATTGTTTGATTAATGATTTCCTAAGATGCTAATTTTTATGCGAATCACATAAAATATTTTTCTTAAAGAGGCTTTCCTATTTTTTAATGATTTTCGATAATACCCTTTTTGCATTTTCTCCCATAATTTTTTCTGCTTCAGATTTTGAAAAACCTTTAGCCATTAACGCATCATTTAATTTCGGGAACTCGCTGTATTTACTTAGAACAGGTTTAAAGTTGGCATCCATATCCGTACCAATGCCAACATGGTTGATGCCAACTACATCTACGAGTCGTTTTATATTATCTATATATTCTTCAAAATTTTTATTGAAGCCAGAAGGCCAAGCCCCAATTACGCCGCCGGTATCGGCAATTAGTGTAGCATGTTCTTTAGAAATGGCACGTTTAGCGATAGGGCGGTCAGCTTCCATTTCAAGCATGCTATGTGATAAAATGAGGGGAGCTTGGGTGATAGCTGCAACATCTTTGGTTGTTTGATAAGAGGCATGTGCCAGATCAATCACTATCCCTTTTTCATTCATTTTTTTTATAAGCTCTTTTCCAAAAGGCGATAATCCGTTGAAATTAGCATCTGCAGTTTGAAGGTCGCCAACTTCATTCGGAGCATAATGAACCAATTGAATAGAACGAACGCCGTCTTGATAGGTTTCGTCTAATTTTTCGAGACTGCCTTCTAGAAAATCGCCTCCTTCAACAGCGATATAACAAAGCGGTTCTCTGTTCTCAGCCCGAAGATCTTTTGAATTTGTTGAAATAGGAACGCCAACACTATTAAGGACTGACTTAAGTTGTGTGACTTGATTTTTGTATGATTTCCATCCTTCCCCAATTGCATATTTTCCAGTCACAGTAATTCCTGAAGCAGTTGGTTTTAAAAGTCCAGCATCAGCTACAATTGCAAAGAAAGCCCCGGTCAGATGCCCCTCTTTCATATTTGCAATAAGTTTACTAATACCTGCATCTGCATTGTCGCCAAAATTTTTCTTGAAAAAATTCCATCCGGGGTGACTATGTAAATCAAAAAAAACAGTTTGCTTTTCAGATCCAGCAAATTCAGCAAAGGATTTCATAGATAAAAACGGACTAGCCGCGGCAACCGTCATTGCGGTTTTTAAAAAATCCTTTCTTGATTGCATAAACATGATTGTATTAATTATTGAAAATATAGGAAATTCATCCTATTTTAAAAACTTATGTGATCCATCGCAATTAGGCAATCTTTTAGAAAGTCCGCATGTACAATCCGCTATACCCTTACCGCTCATTATTTTTTGCAAATAATTTTCAATCCTTGTCTCCCTTGTTTTCGATTGTTTTGGGGCTGAGAAATATATTATATATGCTCTTTGCCGCCCTGGGGTTAAAGCTTCAAATGCATTTTTCAAAACAGGCAAAGAATTTAACTTAATTTGAAACTCTTCAGGAATAACGTAAGCAGTATTTGTTTTCGGAGTTAATTTTAATCCTGCTTTTTCAACTTCAATTGCCTCATACAGGTATGCATTCAAAACTGGCTTCAGTTTTCTTATTTCCTGCAAATTTGTAAATCGGATTTGTCTGCCAACCTGTGTATTCTCACCAGGTTTAATGAGTATGCCATTGGGGTCATTCAATAAGGCGCCATTAAAAAACAAAAGCGCACAATATTCTTTAAAGGGTTGTATAATCACTAGATTGGCATTTTGAAATGAGTAACATGGCTTACCCCATTTCAATTCTTCCGTTAATCCACAATCGAGTATGATCTTTCTCAATTGTTCCATTTCTTCCTGCCATTTTTTGGCGGTACTTAAAAATGTATCAATCTTCGGGTTCATTCTATGCTTATTGCTTTGTTTGGTATAATAATTTAAATGCATTCAAAACAGCTTGATGCATTATGGTAGCATGGTCTTCCTGAGGTAGGTAGTCGTGATATACCTTTACACTTTTGTTTTTTGCGCTTCTGATTTTATCGGCCAATAAATTTACATCCACTTCCATCACTCTAGGAATGGCTGTGGGGGTAAGTCCCTCTTTTCCAACACCTATATATACAGCTGTTTGTTGATTAAAACTTGCATCAAAGAATTTTGCAGGTTGATTAAGTATGGAACCGTTGTTCCACCATAAACTCGGACTAACGATAATATATCTATTGAAAAGAAATGGCTTAGTAAATAAAATCTCAGTAGCTAGCAGTCCGCCTAGTGATTGCCCGATAATAGTTTTATCAGTATTGGTCTTGAATTTGGTATCAATATAGGGTTGTAAATCCTTTTCAATAAAAGCAATAAAACGATTTGAATGGCCAGTTGTAGGGTATTTTGTAACATCCTCTTTGATAGATGTGGGGAAGGTAAAGTCTCTTCTTCTATCTACGGTGGCAATGCCTACCACTATTGATTTTGGAACTTGGTTGATCCATTCAAAACTGTTGAATTGCACTAGACCTACTATATGAATAAAG
Source organism: uncultured Bacteroidota bacterium (assembly GCA_903821465.1). Taxonomy (GTDB): domain Bacteria; phylum Bacteroidota; class Bacteroidia; order Chitinophagales; family Chitinophagaceae; genus Sediminibacterium. Next base: position 25,227 of record CAIJLK010000128.1, read on the forward strand.
TCTTCATCTGCAGAACCATCCAACAAATAAATGACGGGATATTTTTTTGCATCATTTTGGTCGTAGCCCTCAGGTAAATAAATATTCAAGATCCTTTTTTCAGATAACTCGGATGATTGTATTTCATCGATCAACCCAAGAACAAAAGGTTTACTCTTATCTTGTTGTTTTAAATGATTTGTTTGACCTAATAAGGTGGTAGTTAAAACGATGCAAAGAAAAAAAACTACTATTTTATTCATTTTGTAAATCTACTAGTCATTTTCAATTTATTTCCATATTAAAATGATCATACCTGTTAAGATAAAAGCAGCACCTGCTAAAACTTTTGCGGTTATAGGTTCTTTTAAAAGTATGAAGGAAAGAAGCAGCGTTACAACAATACTTGCTTTATCAATACTGGCAACATAAGATACCTGCCCCTCTTTCATAGCCCTATAATAAAAAATCCAAGATAGGGATGTAGTAATTCCAGAAATGGCTAAAAAAATCAAATTACTTTTCGGGGCTTGTTTTATTTCTGACAAGGCATTGTTCAGTAAAAAAGCATTAGCTGTAATGATAGCAAATACAACTGCAGTTCTGATGCTCAGGGCTACATCGCTACTTAGACTCTTCATTCCGAATTTTGCGATAACTGAAGTAAGCCCAGCAAATACCATTGAAATGATTGCAAATAGTTTCCATTTTTCCATCTCAGTAATTTTTATATTATAGTTGAATATTACATTACTTTCTTAAAGCCTAGCTTTCAAATATTGCAGTTTTCGATTGAAATCAGTTTGGAAAATAAAGGTACAAAAATTATCAAAATTCACTTCTAAATGAGATATCAAGCAATTTGCCATATGTGAATAATGCAATTAGCTTTTAGAATTGTATAAGTAAAGCATATTGGAATGTATGACCTTCGAAAGCTTTCTTCTCATTGTAACAGGGTACAATTATCTAAAATTGTGATGACCAAAACTTGCAGTTATGAAAAATCCATTACTGATAAAGCATTTTCTACCATTTATGCAGTGGTTTGCACTAATGATTTGTATTGCCATTGGAATTGACTTTATACTTCACCAGTTTGATTTAGTATTTATTGGTCTTTATCTTGGTATCTGCGGTACTATCTCTATTTTGCTTTCGTTCTTTTACTCTTTGAGGAAACGTAAAATTATTGAATCGGGCTCTCCTAAAAAACTATTACTACTTCATGAATATCTTTCATGGGCGGGTTCCATTATGCTGCTCGTTCATGCCGGAATTCATTTCAATGCGTGGCTACCATGGTTTGCTATTCTAATGTTATTAATTACTGTGGGCAGTGGTTTAGTTGGTAAATTTCTTTTAATTAAATCAAATGAATCTCTAAAGGAAAGAAGGGTAGAATTAATTAATTCAGGTTGCAGTAAAGAAGATGCTGATAAAGAATTATTTTTTGACTCTATCACGGTAGATCTAATGAAAAAGTGGCGGATAGTTCATTTACCCATTACGTTCCTATTTGGAATTTTGTCACTCTTGCATATAATTACCATCTTAATGTTTAGCAAATGAAAAAGGCAATCATATTGGCGATAATAGTTATTTGCATTATTCTTAGTTACCAGTTTCCTTATGCAATGCTTAATCCTGGGGAATTGGTAGAAGGACATCAGAATTTGAAAAATAAATGCCTGTCATGCCACACTGCATTTTCTGGAATTTCAAACGACAAATGTATTTCATGTCATAAATTGTCAGAAATAGGGAAAGATACTTTGCTAGGAATTGGAACAATTGGTAATAAAGTAAAACCATTATTCCATCAACAACTTTCTAGTCAGGAATGTTCTTCGTGCCATACTGATCATAAGGGTGTTAAACCCGGAATACTTATAAGTAGTTTTAAGCATGAAATGTTGTCTCAAAGCATTTTGGTTAATTGTACGTCCTGCCACCAAAAGCCAAATGATGTCTATCATCAGGTTCTGACAGCAGGCTGTGATAAATGTCATAGTACGAATAAATGGCTACCTTCTACTTTTGACCATTCGAAATATTTTCAGCTAGACAAACATCACAATGTTACTTGCGCTTCTTGCCACACCAGTAATAATTTTGCTATTTATACCTGTTATAGCTGTCATGAACATTCAGAAAGTAACATGATTTCAAAACATAGTGAAGAAGGTATCTATAATATCACTAAATGTGCATCCTGTCATAAAAGTGCCAATAAGGATGATATAGGTGAGGACAATGAATCAAATCAAAAAGATAGGAATAATGCCAAGGAGTACATAAGGAAACATGAAAATGATAAAGATGATGACTGAGTTTCGATTATTAAATAATTATTTTTTGTATTCATCTCTCATTGCACGAAGATCAATTTTCGAACAATCAACAATTAGATCTTTCACGATTTTTAATGGTATTTCATCTTTACTTTTGAAATTGATGCAGCCTTTTTGAAATTTTGCATCTTTCAACAACACTTTATATTTTTCGTATATAGTAGTTGAACCGTACATTGGCAATACGTGTAATGACATATAATTTTTCATGCTAGAAAGTCCATATTTAAAAGTTCCCGGTGCATTATAAATAATCATCACTTTTCCCATCATTGGTGCAATTACTGGGGTAACTGTTTTGTCTTTTTGAATAATAATTTCATGAAGTTGAGTTAATAATTCTCGTCTCTCTTCTGGTTGGATTGCTATAAATTCTAAAATTTACATGCTATGATTTTTCTTTAATTTTGGATTTAATCCAATTTATTAATCCGTCGTTTCGATTCTTCTAATGTCATATCTTCCATCATTGATGTTCCACCTGCTTGTAAAGCTGATTTATACACTTCGTCGCAGTTTCTCACATACATATAAATAGAAACGGGCATTGAACCAAACTGATCAGTTGGTTCTCCCATCATTATTCTGTTTTTTCCAATTTTCATTTCTGCATGCATTACTGAACTATCGTAATGCGCTAATTGAATAGCCTTTTTTATAATCAGGTGGAAGTTATCCCATAAAAGGCTTGAATTTTTAATTATTTGGATATGTCTGCAAAAGTCAAGTACCTTATACAAAAAAATGAAAAGAATATCGCTCATATTAATAATATCAATCATTGGTTGTAATCAACCAACTAAAAAAACCACTTTGGCTGCACAGTTAGCAACTGGGAAATGGATTGATCTGAGCCATGATTTTTCAGAAAAAACAATTTATTGGCCAAATAATCCAACAGGGTTTAAACTCGATACGCAATTCAATGGAATTACAGCAGCGGGTTTTTATTATTCATCCAACTTCTTTTCTTCGCCCGAACATGGTGGTACCCATTTGGATGCACCAGTACATTTTGCAAAAGGAAAATGGAGTGTTGATGAAATTCCGACTGAGCAACTGATAGGTGAAGCTGTCGTAATTGATGTAACGGAAAAAACAAAAAGCAATCCCGATTACCAGATTACACAGGAAGATATAGAGAATTGGGAAAAACAATACGATAAAATTCCTTCTAATGCGATCCTCCTTTTCAGAACAGGTTGGAGCAAGTTTTATTCCGACGCTCAAAAATACTTGGGTACAGCTGAAAAAGGTCAGGAAGCAGTAAAAAAACTTCATTTCCCTTCTATACATCCTGAGCTAGCCGAATGGTTAACAAAGAACAGGAAAATAAAGGCGGTTGGTGTCGATTGCGCCAGTGTGGACTATGGACAATCTGTCTATTTTAAAACACACCAAATCCTCTATGCTCAGAATATTATAGGATTTGAAAACCTGACAAATTTAGAACGACTGCCTCAAAAAGGTTCATTTGTCATTGCACTGCCAATGAAAATAAAAGGAGGCTCCGGAGCACCATTGAGAATTATTGCATGGATTGAATAACTATTTAATAGAAACATGTCAGTCGCCATATTGCCTAACCATTTTTGCAGTAATTTTATTCTGTCCAAAAGTTTCCAATGGAATATGTTTTTGCTTGTCCACTAATTATAACTCGGTCTCCTCTATCTTGACAATATAGTTTGCCCATTCGTTCTGATACTTGTTGAGCATAAAGTTCTTTTTTATTTAGTCTTTTCGACCAAAATGGAATTAAGGAACAATGTGCAGAACCTGTTACAGGATCCTCTAAAATGGATGCTTGTGCTGTAAAAAACCTTGAAACGAAATCACAATTATCTCCAATAGCGGTTACAATTACGCCTCCAGGGTCAAGGTTTATTTGGTCAAATAATTGTCGGTCAATTTTAATATTTCTGATTGCTGTTTCGTTTTCATATACCAAAACATAGTCCCTTGATTTTAAAACCTCTTTAGGTTTAATATTTAAAGAGTTTAAAACTGTAGAAGGCAAACTGTCTGCAATAGGCATTCTTGCGGGAAAATCCATTTTATATAGCCCATCTTCGGCTTTAACAATTAAGTTGCCACTTAATGTTTCAAAAACAATTAGATCTTTTTTATAGTCGAGTATTGTCTTTAAACAATGTGCAGTTGCAAGTGTGGCGTGTCCACACAAATCCATTTCAATTTCAGGAGTAAACCAACGCAAATGAATTTTATCTCCTTTGTCTACAAAAAAGGCAGTCTCTGCAACTGCATTTTCTTTTGCAATTTTCAGTAAAATTCCATCTTCCAACCAATGGTCTAATGGCACAACACAAGCAGGATTCCCACCAAATGTTTTATCTGTAAATGCATCTATTTGATAAAGGCTAAGTTTCATGCTGATGTCTTTTAAACTTGCAGCCAACGGTTCCGTATTGGCGATCGTTTTACTTCTTTTATAAATTAGTACATTGATTTTCTTGGCTTAGTTATTATTTGTAGCGTGTATTTTATTGCAATTCAACTATAACTTCATTTTTTCGATTAAAAACTTCATAAGGTGCATTGTAGCCAAAAAAATAAAATTGATTAGTATACTTTATACCTTCAGCATCTAAAGCCGCTTTTAAATTCTGTTTATACTTTTCAATTTTAGTATCATTAGCCCAACCGCTAAACCTTATCGCAGCAAGGTTTTTTGCAGGTTCTTGCTTAAATTCTATGCCTGTTTGATTAGGCTTAGGAAGCATGTCCTTTTTAAATTTCTTAGGAACCATAAACATCATAGTCATCGAATCCTCTAATGACATCGAGACTGGGGAAGTCATAGATATTTTTTCATTCCTCTCATTATTTCCAAAAATATATCCCGCTAGAATAGAGAAACCTTTACTTGAAGAATTTTTATATCCTTTTGTGGAGAGTCTGACTAAGGTAAATAAAGTAGTTTCATAACTTCTTATTTCAAATTGTTTATACTTTTTTTTGACGACATAAGGGTATCTTTCAATATTTCTTTGGATATGAATAAAATAAAGTTGGATAAAGATAAATGCTAGTAGAATTACTACAAGTGCGATTATTACTATTTTCATTTTTTTATTTTAGTATGTAGCTGTTTTTATTTATAATGACCGCCAACGAACAGGTATTGCTGCAGGTGTGGAATTCATTGCTTGCGCTTAGCTGATGTTTCATTGTCCAGCCCTGCTTACACAAAACCCAATGTTAGCCGTAGTTACCCTGAGCTAAACTAATATTGAACCTTATCTAAGGTTTTATTCCCGGAATTTTTATCCTCACTTTATATATGTTTGAAGCAGCTACAATATAAAGCGTTTTATAATCTTCATCACCCCAGTTTAAGTTTGTTACATCCTCACCTAATTCAATCAAACCAATTTCTTTTCCATTGGGAGAAAATACGTGTACACCTTGCCAGTTGCACAAATAAACATTTCCTATGCTATCTACCTTCATTCCATCGCCAATAGTGGTGCTAAAAATTTTTCCGTTTTTTAAAGTTCCGTCCGTAGCTACTTCATAACGTCGCAATAGTTCTTTTGAATCATAACTACACACGTACAAATATTTTTCGTCAGGCGAAAAAGCTATCCCATTTGGATAACGGTAATCTTCAGAGAGTAAAGTGAGGCTATCATTATAGTACCTGTAAATGCCGTTTTGCGCTTGAGCTTTATGCTCGTCTTTGTCGCCATTTTTTAATCCGAATGGTGGGTCGGTGAAATAAACAGAACCGTCCCGTTTCACAGCTAAATCATCAGGGCTGTTTAAGCGTTTACCTTTATAAGAATCAACAACAGTTTTTACTGCTCCATTTTTTGTAATCATAGCGATTGCATGATTGCTATGCTGACATACCAGGATGTTGCCCTGGTTGTCATAAGCTAAACCATTAGAGCCATAGTCTCTGGGTAAACCAACTGTATCTGTACCAGTAAAGCCACTACTTTCGATAAGAATTTCAGCTTTGCCGTCTTTCGCTATCTTATAGATTTTGTTAGCACGTAAATCACTAACCATAAGATAGCCATTTTTAGACCACAGCGGACCTTCTAAGAAACCAAAAGCTCCTGCTATTTTCTGTACTTTTTGCGATGTATCAACAAGTTGAAGAAAAGAAACGTCAAGAATTTTAAATGGCGAGTTTTGTGCCAGTCCTTTTTGATTTAATAGCAGTATAAAAATCATGCAATGAACTGTTCTAATATTTTTGTAAGATATTTTCATGTTGATTTGTATTACGGCTAACGCCCCAGGCATTGAAGCAGTTGGGGAATGTCCTTACTGCTGCTGGAACGGGTGCCGAATGAAGTTACAAAAGATTCAGATATATTTTCTGCTGGGATTTATCGTGACAAGCGGAGTAAAGGTGTTGGGAAATGTTATGTTGCTCAAGAGATAATCTACTGTACCAATTGCTTCAATGCAATGTTAGGTGCACACTTTATTTAAGCGTTACAACTAAGGGCCCAATGGGTAATGGTGGATTATCTAAATATGAATGAACCTGTGCAGTTAACTTCGTAAGTTCTGAGTACGAATTGATTGAAGCATTTAAAACAAATACTGTTATAGAATATTTTGAAAAATTCTGTTGATAACTCAGGTTTTTATCAAAAGTGAACAAAGCATCGAATTGATTCTCGATTAGTAATTTTAGAAGCTGTCCATTTTTAATGCCATTCCAACCTTTATCGCGGACGGTATAAATTTCGTGTTCTGTAAAATCTAGTTTTAAACGTTTTGGCAGATTTTCATCAAGCAAGAGCTTCATAAATTTGATCTGCTTTTTGGGATGTTAGAAATTTGCTTGCAATTTCAAGGAGGCCTACCGCTTGTTCTCTTGTTACTGATGGAAAATCATCAAGAAATTCGTCTAAAGAAATGCCTGCTTCCAGATGGTCAAAAAGCGATTCTACTGGTACACGTGTGCCAATAAATACAGGTTGCCCGCTTTGTATATCCTTGTCAATATTTACGATATCCTGAATTCGCATATTTTAAAGTTACAATTATTTTGAGACTTCCAAAAGTTGCGGCTAACGCCCCAGGCATTGAAGCAGTTGGGGAATGTCCTTACTGCTGCTGGAACGGGTGCAGAATGAAGTTACAAAAGATTAGAATATATTTTACTGCTGGGATTTATTGTGACAAGCTGAGTGCTGGTGTTGGGATTTGTAATGTGCTGAAGAGCTATTCTTAAGCACCAATTGCTTCAATGCTCTGTTAGCTGATTTTTTTAAAA